>NZ_CP139970.1:3988127-4294907 GCF_034424545.1 Trinickia caryophylli
ATGCGGCAGGGGGTACCTGAATCGGTTGCAAGCATGGCGTCGGCGATTTCCTGGCGCATGCGCTCCGCCATCGCCTGCGCTTCGTCCACGTTCTGCACGCGTGTCATGACGGCGAACTCTTCACCGCCGATGCGCGCCACGATATCCGTGCGGCGAAACTGCTGCCGGCAAAGGCGCGCGACGAGGCGCAGCGCGTCATCGCCGACGGCATGGCCGTGCGTGTCATTGATCCGCTTGAAGTAATCGAGATCGAACATGATCAGCGCGACGGGAGAGCCCGCGTCGTGCCCCTGCTCGCACATCGCGCGCGCCCGGCTTTCGAACGCCCGGCGGTTCAGCAATCGTGTCAGCGAATCCGTCTCGGCCATCGTCGCCAGCTCTTCGATGAGGCGGGCGCGTTCCGTCTCGAGGCGAGCCCGCGCGATGCTGTTTTCCTTCAGCGTGCGAATGGCTTCGAACATCGTGCGGACCTCGAGCCGCGAAAAGGTGGCAGGCACCTCGCGCGCATAATCGCCGGAGGCGATGGCGCGGATGCATTCGGTGGCCTGCACGAATGGCCGCACGATATCGCGCCGAAAGCCGATCGCCACCCACGCGAACGCCATCAGCAGTACCGCATCGCTTGCCGTCACCGCCAGCGCCGTGACGCGCGTGGAGTCGCGGCGACGCTGTAGCTCCGTCTGGGCCCTGGCCATCACGGCATCGCGAAAACCGATGATCGGCAGCATCGTCGGTACGTAGCGCTCGGCGAACTGCCCGGTCGACACACCGGCCCCGCCCGTGTGCTGTGCGCGCGCCTCCACCTCGCTCACGTACGTCAAGCCTTCGCCGAAGTAGCGCGTATTGATGGGGGCGAACGCTTCGACGCTCAGCGCCGGAAGATCGACCATGCGCACGTTAATGGCGGTTCGCAACTGCTCGATGCGTCCCCGCGTGTAGGCGATCGCAAGGCGCTCGTCGATCGTAAGCGGCCGCCCGAGCGCGAGCGCGGCCGTGAGCTGCGAACCGAGGCGCCCCGCGTGCTCGCGCAGATCGGCGGCGATGCGCGCGATCATGAGGCAATTGAAGACGCTCGGGGCGCCGCGCGCGACGAATGTCGTGCGGGAGACGGCGATCGGCCCGAAACCGTCGACGACGCGAAACATCCGCGCGATCACTTCCTCCACGGCGCGATCCCCGCGTGCGGCGCGGGGCAGCGCCGCCAGCCGGTCGGCCTCGGCCCGGGTTGCCGCGAGGTCGGCCTTGAGCTGCTTCACGGCGGCGTAGTCGCCCTCGCAGGACGGGCACTTCTCGGGCCGCAGCAAATCGAAGAGCTGCGCGAGCTGGTCGTCGCTGTCGATGCGGGCACGCCGCAGCAAGATCGTGCGCGTTGCCGGAACAGGCTGGTCTTCTCCGAGCACGCCATTCATCGGGCCGCGCTCGGCGGAGATTTTTTCCATCGCGCTCAGCGTTGCCCGGAACGCCCGAAAATGCCGCATCGATTCGTTGACGCGCGCGAGCGCCGTCCACTCGTAGGCCAGCAGCACGTACGAGAGTACGAGCATCGGCACGAGCGCGATCGCGACGCCGATGGCGAAGCGCCTTCCCATCGGCATTCGGGACAGCAGATTGTGAGTCATGACGCGTCCGGTCGCGCGCCTCGCGGCGCGGCGAAATCGTATAAGCCGCCAACGCGGCCGGCGGCTCGCGTCGTAGGCGTCCGGCAAACGTGGGCGGAATTGTTGGCAAGTGAATTAACGGCAGGGCGCGCCGATATCTTTATGTCCGTCGATGGGCACCGGGGCCCTGCGCCCCCGGCTCGCGGTAAGGATTTCCCTACCTGCGAATCCGGCCTTCCCTATCGTTGCCAAGCGTGATTGGCAGGCATAGTTATGCCCCGCCGTCACTGTTGATTGATCGGGTGCAACGCCCGCGCCGCGCCGAGCGCAGCGTGTCCGCCGTACATCGGCGCGATGCACCGTTCCCCCTTGGATTCCGGCGCACCTCGGGAGCGTCCATGCCGGAATCTTTTTAGAGCCGTCTCGCGACGGCTCTCTTTTTTTCGCCCGGCTTTCTCGCGCATGCGCCCGATCGCCCGGCTGGAATCCGCCGTTGGCGGCCTAAGGGTTTCCGAGGTCAGGATGTCCTGATAGCAAAATCAGACGGCGACTGGTGTATTTGCGTGGTTTTCCGATGATTTCGCGCCGCGATCGAGTGGCGAACGAGTGCACAATACGTCGAATGAAAACGGCCGCTTTAGCGAAGAGGTTATGTACGTCAGAGGATCCGTCGCGATAGCTCGCTTGCTCGGCACCCGGCACCAGCAACTGACGGTATGTGTTGTCGCTGTCGCTGTCGTTTTTGTAGGCGCTGCTGCCCGTTCGCCCGCGCCTGTGGCCGGCGGGCCGCGATCGCCAGGCGAATTCGAGCGGGGCGCCCCGGCTCTCGCGCCGCCCGACGGCGCGCTCGGCCATGCCGATCGGGTGTTCCCGTGAGCGGCGGCCACGATTGCGGGGTACCGGGCACCGCCTCGATCCTCATTGTGGACGATGCGCCCGACGATCTGGCCATCGTTGCCGCTCATCTCGCCCGATCCGGCTTTCGTGCACTCGTGGCCGCGAGTGGGGAACAGGCGCTCGAGCACGCTCGCGCATCGCGTCCGGCCTTGATTCTGCTCGACGTACGCATGCCGGGCATGGACGGCTTCGAGACCTGCCGGCGGCTCAAGGTCGATGCGCACACGCGCGATATTCCCGTCGTTTTCATGACGGCGTCGGACCATGTCGACGACATGGTCGAAGGATTTGCCGCGGGCGGCGTGGACTGTCTGACAAAGCCGGTGAGGATCGGCGAAATGACGGCACGTATCAACGTTCATCTGACGATGCGCGCGATGCATGAAACGCTTGCCGAGAGTAATCGCCGGCTGCGCGACGAGGTGGCGGTGCGCGAACAGGCCGAGCGGGAGCTCTCTCGCGCGCGCGACGAACTCGAAGAGCGCGTGGTCCTGCGCACGCGGGAGCTCGCGCGCGCAAACGCCGATTTACGGGCGCAGATGGCCGAGCGCGAGCGCACCGAGGCGAAACTCAAGCGCAGCGAGACGCGCCAGCGCATGATCGTCGAGGCGAGCCCGGTGCCGCTCGGGATCACGGCGCTGCGGGCGCGACGCATCCTTTATACGAACGAGTCGCTGCGCGAGCTCTTCGGGATGAGCGAGCACGAGCAGTCGCTGCTCGACCCCACGATCCTGTATGTCGACCACGATGCGCGCGAGCGGATGATCGCCGCGATCGTGCACGAAGGCGTCGTCGCCGACGGCGAAGTGCACTTCCGCCGCCTCGACGGCTCGACGTTCTGGGCGATCGTCACCGCGAGGCTCGGCACCTACGATGACGAACCCGCGATCTACTGGGGCTTCAACGACGTCAGCGCCCGCAAGCAGGCCGAGGAGCGGCTGCGTGCCAGCGAGGCGAGCCTCGCCAACGCGCAGAGGCTCGCCCGCATCGGCGATTGGAAGTGGGATTCGGAAAACGGCGTGACCCACGTATCGGACGAAACGCGGATCATCCTCGGGCTGAATGCGAACGACATCGGGTGGGCCGGCTTTCGCGCCTACATGGCCGCCGTGCACACCGAAGACCGCGCCGAAGTACGACGTGCCATGCGCCGGGCGCTGTTGCGCGGCGCGGCGCAGGCCGTCGATCACCGGGTGAGTGCGGCCGACGGCGGCATGCGCATCGTGCAAGTGCGTGCGCAAGTGGTGAGGCGGGCGCGCGGCGGACCGATCGAGGTTGTCGGCACGATCCAGGATGTCACCGAGCGCAAGCGCATCGAGCAGGCGCTCGTGGAGTCGCGCGAGCAGTTGCGCGAATTCGGCGCCTATATGGAAGCGGTGCGCGAGGAGGAGCGCAAGCGTATCGCGTTGGAGATCCACGACGAGCTGGGGCAGTTGCTGACGGCGCTGAAGATGGATGTCGCGCTCGTCAAGATGCGGCTCGCCGAGTCTCCCGAGCTGCTGACGAAGGTCACGGAGATGCGCGAGCTCGTCGAGCGCACGATCCTGATGGTGCGCAACGTCACGAACCATCTGCGGCCGGCGGCGCTGAACTTCGGGTTGGCCTCGGCCCTGGAGTGGCTCGCCGAGGATTTCAGCAAGCGCACGGGCATCTCATGCCAATTTCTGATGAACGCCGGCGAGCCCATCTTGTGCGATACGCACGCGACGGCCGTCTTCCGCGTCGTCCAGGAGTCGCTTACCAACGTCGCGCGCCACGCGGGGGCGACGCGGGTGCACGTATCGGTCACGCGTGGCGATCACGGTTTCGAGTTGCACGTGAGCGACAACGGTTGCGGTTTCGATCCGGCCGCGCCACGCAAACGCGACGCCTATGGCCTGTTGAGCATGAGCGAGCGGGCACGCTTGATCGGCGCCTCACTTCAGGTCGATAGTGCCCCTGGCGCCGGTACCGTCGTGTCGATTAGCATTCCTATACATCACGGGGAGCAAGGATGATTCGAATTTTGATTGCCGACGACCACGCGGTGGTGCGCAGCGGTCTGAAGCAGATTGTGGCGACGGCGACGGACATCGTCGTGATCGGCGAGGCGGTGAGCGGAGCCGATGTGCTGGCGAAGCTGCGTGCGAGCGAAGTCGATCTGCTGATGCTCGACATGACGATGCCGGGTATCAGCGGGGTGGACCTGATTCGGCGTGTGCACGGCGAATATCCGGACATGCCGATCCTGATTCTGAGCATTCACAACGAGGCACAGGTGGTCTCGCGGGCGTTGCGCGCCGGAGCCACCGGCTATGTGACGAAAGACAGCGATCCCGAAGTGTTGCTTGCGGCAATCCACAAGCTGGCGACGGGCGGGCGTTTCATCGATCCGAAGCTCGTCGACGCCATCGTCTTCGAGCGTCATTCGAGCGATGTGCCGCCGCATGAGATCCTGTCGGATCGGGAATTCGAGGTGCTGCGGCTTCTGGCCGCGGGCCGCAGCATCAACGATATCGCTGACGCCTTCGCGCTGAGCGCCAAGACGATCAGCACGCACAAGCGGCGGCTGATGCAGAAATTAGGGCTCAGCAACAACGCTGAGCTGATCCGCTATTCGATCCGCCACGGCCTCGTGGCGGAGTAAGTAGGTACTCAATGCAAAAGGCCGAATATGACACCCGCGCCCTCGACCGGGGTGAGGCCGAATTCGAAGTAGCCTTCGAGACGCGCGGCGGTGGCATTGTCGAGCTCGTATTCGGGCTCGATGTAGCCGATGCGCACCGCTGACTGGTACCAGGCGGTGATCCATTGCCGGAGCTCGGCTTCCCCGGGCGGCAATTCGTTCTCGTCATAGCTGACGGCGTGGGACGTGTTCATCATGTCGCGGCTCCCTCATGCTTGATTGATCGGTCTCTTATCGCGCCAGCCTCGCTTCGGGGCCGGCTCGCGGCAGCCGTGCCGGCCTGCTGCTCAAAAACGATGCTACGCGCATGTGCTCGGTTGATCGATAGGATCGCGCGGATTGTGGGGTAGGGAACAGCTCGTGCCGTTGTAGGGATTTCCTGGCAAGGCCTTGCCGTCACGCCGACGCCGCGCCGGGCGGTCGGCCTTGTGTGGCGCCGCCCAAGGGGTTGTGGCCGGCGTCGTTCAAGGGATCAGCCAGAGCGCGGCGGCGTATATCACGAGGGAAACGGCGAACGTGACCGCCGTGTAGCCCATCACGCGCTGAATCTTGATGCCCGCAATGGCGACGACGGGCACGGCCCAGAACGGCTGAAGCATGTTCGACACGTTCTCCGCCATGGCCACGCCCATGGCCGTGTGCGGCAGCGAGGCATGGAGGCTGAGCGCCGCCGGCAGCACGAACGGGCCTTGCACCGCCCAGTGGCCGCCCGCGCTGGGAATGAGCAGCGTGATGATGAGCGAGCTCAGATAGCTCCAGAGCGGCAGCGACGAGGCAGTGGCGACCTTGACGAACGTTTCGGAGATCGACGAAGCGAGCCCTGTGCCGATCATGATGCCCATGATGCCACCATAGATCGGATACTGCAGCAACATGGAGCCCGTTTGCCGCGCCGCGCGGCGGATCGAATCGGCGTAGGCGATCGGCGAGCGTTGCAACGCGACGCCCGCGAGCAGGAAGACGAGGATCGTCGTGTTGATATCGAGCTCGAACCCCTTTTCGTACCAGGTCGTGCCCAGATATCCGCAGCCGAGAGCGAGCAACACGAGCGAGCCGAGCAACGAGCGCTCGGCGCGTGCCGCGAACGACGTGGCCGGCGCTGCCTTTCCGTGGCCGTCCGGCGTGGCATCCCGGGTTCGTTCGGCTCCCTCGATTTCGTCGGGCACGAACGCCACGACGTCCTCGGGTTTGGGATGCATGTGGACGAAAATGAATGCCATGACTACGACGACCGCAACGGTCGGCACGATGACGAAAGGCGCGAAGACGGTCTGGCCGAGGCCAATCACGTGGCCGGTCGCTTTTTCGACGAGATTGAGTGCGTTGCCGTGCGAAGCCTGCGAGAGCGCGATCGAGCTCGACAGCCCGCTGTTGCATACGGACCAGGCCGAGTAGCTGCCGGCCACGAGCCAGGCGAAATCGACGTTGACGCGACGTGCGATTTCACGCGCGAGCAATGCGCCGACGACGAGGCCGAGCCCCCAATTGAGCCATGCGGACAAACCCACGACGGGAAAGATGAGCAGCGCGGCGCGTGCGGGCGTGCCGACCTTGGCCGCAAGTGCGCGCAAGCCGCGCTGAACGGGCGGTGCATCGGCGATCGCATAGCCCGTGGCGAGAATCAGGATCATCTGCAGCGCGAAGCCGAGAATTTTGAACGTGCCCTCGTACCAGGCACTGAGGATTGTCGGCACGCTGTGTCGGGGAGCGATGCCCAGCGCGAGCGCGATGACCACGAGCGTGAGCCCGAGGGAAAGCACGAACGGGTCGGGCATCAGCCGTTCGAATGCGTAGACGAGGCCCGCAACGAGACCACGTGCGGGGGCGCGCGTGGCCGGCTGGGCGGAGGCCGCTTTAAGAGAGGGGTTTTTCATGGCGTCCTTCCATTGGCGCTTTATTGCCCTCGTAGACGTGGGCAGGCGCGTTCTCTATGAGGTGTCTTTTGTGAATCCCGGTAGCCGTTGGGAGTTGCCCCGCAGGGCTACCGCTCCTGATCGCGGAAAAACGCGCGGTGCGCGCACCTGCGCCTGGGTACGGGCGTAGCTGCGCGGTGTTCGGTCACCGAACAAATAGCCGTTTTTCGGCCGTTCAATGTAGGAGCCGAGGTAGGGACGCGTCAATGGGACATCGGAAATAGCGTGCGGTGATCGGACGTGCGAACCGCACTCGTAAGCAGTGAGTCGGAACTTTGTAATGGTGGCCGGTTATACGTGCGGTTGGGCGGATGCGCGAAACGGCGTGCCGAATTCCGCTGAATCGGGGATGCAAGCATGGAATAATGGTATACCATTCGCCATGCGCGGTATGTGCGTGGCACAGGCAGGCATATCGGACGCAGAGCGAGTCTTGGTCGATCAGGAGGACGGGCAATGAGTAAAGGCGAACATCACTATTTCGTATCGGTGCAATGGATGGGAAACCGCGGCAGCGGGACTTCGGCATACCGCGCGTATGGTCGCGAACATGTCATTCGGGCGGCAGGCAAGCCCGATATCGCCGGCTCGTCGGACGCGGCGTTTCTGGGCGACGCCAGCCGCTGGAATCCCGAAGATCTGCTGGTGGCTAGCGCGTCGGCATGCCACAAGCTTTGGTATTTGCATTTGTGCGCCGAGGCGGGCGTGATCGTCGTCGAATATCGGGACGAAGCGGAAGGAACGATGGTCGAAGACCGCAACGGCGGGCGTTTCACGCGAGTCGTCCTGCGCCCGCGCGTGCTCATCGCGCAAGGCGGCGATATCGAACTCGCCGGCCGCCTTCATCATGCCGCTCACGAGAAATGCTTCATCGCGAATTCACTGAACTTCCCCATCGATTGCGAGCCGACGATCGAGCATGCGTCTGCGTGAATCGTGCGTGCGTTGGCTGCGTCGATCGCGGGCATGGCATGCCGATTGCGCCGCCTGTCGTCAAGCCCATTCGATTGAGGGAGACGAGCCATGCCGGAAAAGAAGACATTGTCACGCGCCCGGGCCGACAAGCATGCGGGCAAGGCGCCGACCACGCAGGCCGGCGAATTCGTGAAGGAGGAAATCGATCACGTCCGTGCGGGCAAGCACGGCGTGAAATCGACGAAGCAGGCGATCGCCATCGGCCTGTCGAAGGCGCGCCGCGCCGGCGTAGACCTGAAGCCGCCGAAGAAGGGCGCGACGAGCGAGTCCACGCGCAAGAAAGCGGAGCGAGATGCGGAGGCAGGCCAGCACAAGGCGGCCTCGCGCAAATCCGCCAGCACGGAAACGAAGGCGAAGCGTTCGCGTACGACCACGTCCGTGTTGAAACGCGAGGATTCGAGCAGCGTGTCACGCAGTTCGCTGTCGAAGCAGTCGAAGGCGGCAGCCGCCAAGCGGCCGGCGGCGAGCCGTTCGGCGGCCGCCAAGAAGGCCGCGCAGACGAAGGCCGCGCAGACGAAGGGCACGCAGACGAAGGGCACGCAGACGAAGGGCACGCAGACGAAGGGCACGCAGACGAAGGGCACGCAGACGCGCTCGAACGCCGCGAAAAAAGCGGCGCATACCAAAGGCGCTGCGGGGCGCTCGGCTGCAGCCAGGAAGGCGGCGCATACGCGCGAGGCACGCACGCACCACTGAGCGGGACGCGTCGACGAGTAACGGTGCAGACGCGCGTGTGCGCGCGCGCCGGTGCGCGATTCGGGCACAATGGGGATGCGGCGCGCGATGCGCCGCTCACGAGCAATGCAATGGAGCTGGCATGCAACAGGACACACGTTATTCGCAAACGGCACCCGCGCGTGCCGACGTGGACGCGCTGCCCGGCACAACAGTCATCGAGTTCGGCACCGACTGGTGTGGATACTGCCGAGGCGCGCAGCCCGCCATCGTCGAGGCGCTTGGCCGCGCCAAGACGCCGCTGCGGCACCTGAAAATCGAGGACGGCCCGGGCCGCCCCCTGGGCCGTTCGTTCAAGGTCAAGCTCTGGCCGACGCTCGTCTTTCTGCGCGATGGTGCGGAAGTCGCGCGTGTCGTGCGCCCGACCGAGGCGGCGGCCATCGACGAGGCGCTCGCGGCACTCGGTTGAGCGGCCGGCCTCGCGGTGCCCCGCGCTAGAGCGGCCGTGGCCGAGTTCCCGACGGGTCGGGCAGGTCATGCTCGGGCGGGTAGGGCGCGCTCGCCGGGTCCTTCGACTTCGTTTCGTTGGGGTCGCGCGGGACCACCCGATCGGCCTCGCGCTCGGGAATCGTGTCCATCGGCGTACCGCTGCCGGGGGCGTGGGGTTTGGATGCGGGTGTGCGCTCGCGGCTCGGCGAGGCAGCTCGGCGGTTGTCTGTCATCGTGGTGATCCTTCTTGCTGCTGGTAATACCCGATGCGCCGCAACATCCGTGCCGCAGCCGCTCTGCCGTCATCGCCGCGTGCCGATGCCGGGCGTCGGGGCGGCCCTTCGCGTCGCTTCACTCGCGCGCGCGAATTTCGATGGCCGTCCGGGCTCCCTTGCGCAGTAAAGCCAGCGCGTCGACCAATGCGCGGCGCAAGCGCGGCTCGCACGCGAGCGCCTCCGGGAACACCTCCCGTACATTCAACAGGGCCTGCACGAGCGCTTCCGGCGAGTCGCCGCAGGGCACGGCCGCGGCCGATAACCGGGCGGCGAGCGGGTCGCTGATCTCGTACCGCGTGCCGTCGTCGGCGCGTCCTTGCACGAAGCGCATCCATGCGGCCAGTGCGAGCGCAAGGCGCGCGAACGGCTGGCCCGAGGCCAGCCGCTCCGCGATCGGCGCGAGGAGCCGCGGCGGAATTTTCTGACTGCCGTCCATCGCGATCTGCGCACATCGATGCTTGAGCGCAGGGTTGGCGAAGCGTTCGAGCAACGCGTCACGATAGGCATTCGTATCGAACGAGGCCGGTACGCGCAGCGTTGGCGCGATCTCGTCGGTCATCGTCGCGTGAATGAGCCGGCGCATCGCCGGTGCGGCGATCGCGGCATCGACGGTTTCGATCCCGGTCAGCATCGAGAGATACGCGATGGCCGAGTGCGTGCCGTTGAGCATCCGCAGCTTGGCGAGTTCGTAAGGCGTGACATCGTCGACGAGTTGAGCGCCGGCCGCCTCCCATGCGGGCCGGCCCGCGGGGAAGCGATCTTCGATGACCCACTGGCAAAACGGCTCGCAAGGCACCGGCAACGCATCTTCGCAGCCGAGCGCGGCGGCAGCCGTGGCGCGATCGGCTGCCGTCGTGGCCGGCACGATGCGATCGACCATCGTCGACGGGAAAGCGACGCGCTCGGCGATGTGCTTGGCGAGGGCCGCATCGAGCGCCTGTGCAAACGAGCAGACGACCTGGCGCACCGCGGCGCCGTTATGCGCAAGGTTGTCGCAAGAGAGCACCGCAAACGGTGCGTCGATCCGGGCACGCAGGGCAGCCACGAGGATGCCCGGCACCGTAACCGGCGCGTGCGGATGCGCGAGATCGTGCACGACGCCCGGATGAGTCCAGTCGACGTCCCCGGTTTTCGTATCGCGGCAATAGCCTTTTTCGGTCACGGTGAGCGAGACGATGCGCACGGCCGGGTCGGCCAGACGCGCGAAGAGCGCCGGCCGGTCGTACGGCATCGCGAGCACTTCCTCGACGATGCGCGCAATCCGCACACGTTCGCCTTGCGCGCCGCGCTCGATGACGGAGTAAAGGCCGCCTTGCGCCATCAGGGCGTCGCGCTTGCTCGTGTCGCCCTGGAGCGTGACGCCGCAGATACCCCAGTTGCCACCGGCCGCCGCTACGGCACGCTCGGTCAGGAGCGCCTGATGTGCGCGATGGAAATTGCCGAGGCCCAGATGGACGATGCCGATGCGCGGTGCAGACCAGTCGCGCGAAAGCAGAAATGGGCTTAGCGAGGGCAACGCGTCGCGGCTCAGGCGGGCGGGCGAATGGTCGGTCATCGGAGCGGTCCTGGTTGAAAGACTTGGCGGGCGAGTCGGGAAAGCGGCGGGTATCACACCGAATGTCGCCCGAACGTCGCCCGAATCGAGTCGGCCCGATTCGGCAGCGGTGCGCCGGTTAGCGGCAGCCTCCGCGGATAACAAGCGCGCGATCCATGCCTGAATCGGTAGGCGTAATCCCCTGGGTTCGATAGCGGATACTTGTATGGTAGCATGCTGGCTCATCGGATTGATACAAGGATCCCCGCATGAAAATCGTTCGAGCGGACGTGATCGTGACCTGCCCCGGGCGCAACTTCGTCACCCTGAAGATCGTGACGGATGAAGGCATTCACGGCATCGGCGACGCCACGTTGAACGGCCGCGAGCTCGCAGTGGCCTCGTATCTCGAGGATCATGTCTGCCCGACGCTGATCGGGCGCGATCCGGGCCGGATCGAGGACACCTGGCAGTACCTTTACCGAGGTGCCTACTGGCGCCGCGGCCCCGTGACGATGACGGCGATCGCCGCCGTGGACATGGCGCTATGGGATATTCTCGGCAAAGCGGCGGGCATGCCGCTCTACAAACTGCTTGGCGGCGCTTCCCGCGAAGCGGTGATGGTGTACGGGCATGCGACGGGGCGCGACATTCCCGAGGCGCTCGAGCGCTACGCGGCGCACGTCGAGGCTGGCTACAAGGCCGTGCGTGTTCAATGCGGAGTGCCGCGCATGGGCTCGGTCTACGGTGTGAGCGAATCGGCCGGCGCTTATGAGCCCGCGAAGAAGGGCGCGGTCGACGAGCAGGTCTGGTCTTCCGAGAAATACCTCGATTTCGCGCCGCGGCTCTTCGAGGCCGTGCGCGCCAAATTCGGCTTCGATACGCATCTGCTGCACGACGTCCATCATCGGCTCACGCCGATCGAGGCGGCGCGTTTCGGCAAGGCGGTCGAGCCTTACCGGCTCTTCTGGATGGAAGACCCGACACCGGCCGACAATCAAGCGGGTTTTCGCCTCATTCGCGAGCACACGGTCACTCCCATTGCGGTCGGCGAAGTATTCAACAGCATCTGGGACTGCAAGCAATTGATCGAAGAGCAGTTGATCGATTACATCCGCGCAACGCTCACGCACGCGGGCGGCATCACGCACCTGCGGCGCATTGCCGATTTCGCGTCGCTCTATCAGGTGCGCACGGGGTGTCACGGGCCGTCGGATTTGTCGCCCGTATGCATGGGCGCGGCATTGCATTTCGATCTGTGGGCGCCGAACTTCGGCGTTCAGGAATACATGGGTTTTCCCGAGGCTGCGCTCGAGGTCTTTCCGCACGCGTGGCGTTTCGAGCACGGGATGATGCATCCCGGCGAAGCGCCGGGGCATGGCGTCGATATCGACGAGGCGCTTGCGGCGCGCTACCCCTACGAGCGTGCCTATCTTCCCGTGGCGAGGCTCGAAGACGGAACGATGTGGAACTGGTAAGACTGGTAAGGAGTCCTCTATGTTTGCAGCTGTGCTTCACGAACCGAAACTGATCCGCATCGACGAACTCGAACGACCCGAACCGCGCCCCGGCGAAGTGCGTGTGCGTATCCGGGCGGGGGGCATCTGCGGCTCGGATCTGTCTTATTACAGCAAGGGCAAGAGCGGCGATTTCGCAGTGCGCGAGCCGTTCGTGCTCGGGCACGAGGCCGCGGGCGAGATCGACGCGCTGGGCGAAGGTGTGACGGGCCTCCACATCGGCGAGCGCGTTGCCGTCAATCCGGGGCTCGCCTGCGGCGTTTGCCGCTATTGCGCGGCCGGCATGCCGAACCATTGCCTCGACATGCGCTTCATGGGCAGCGCCTCCACTTTTCCGCACAGCCAGGGCATGTTCCGTCAATACATCGTCGCGGCCGCGCGGCAGTGCGTGCCGATGCCCGAGCGCGTGGATTTTGCCGCCGCTTCGATGGCGGAGCCGCTCGCCGTCGCGCTGCATGCGATCAAGCGGGCAGGCTCGCTCGTGGGCGCGCAGGTGCTCGTCGTCGGCTGCGGTCCGATCGGATGCCTGCTGCTCGCCGTGGCGCGGCGGGCCGGGGCGCATCGGCTCGTGGCGCTCGACTTGTCCGAGCCTGCGCTCGAGATGGCCCGACGTCTCGGCGCCGACGACGCGTTCGATGCGGCCGACGACGCACGCATCGCGCAGTGGTCCGAACGGCGCGGCACGTTTGACGTCGTGATCGAGGCATCGGGCAGCCCCGCCGGCCTCGGCACGGCCTTGCGCGCCGTCCGCGCGGGCGGCACGGTGCTGCAGGTGGGCAACCTGCCGGCAGGGCAATCGCCCGTTGCGGCCAACCTCGTGATGGCGAAGGAAATTCAGTACGTGGGTTCGTTTCGCTTCGCCGATGAATATACCGTGGCAGCCGAAGAGATTGCCGCGGGCAAAATCGACGTGCGCGCGGTGATGACGCATACGTTCCCGCTGGAGCAGGCGAATCGGGCATTCGAAGTCGCGCAGGACCGGTCCCGTGCGATGAAAGTGCATTTGACGTTCGATTGAGCAGACGCGGGCCACGCGTTCATCGGCGTGGGCCGAGCACATCGCATGCGCGTGTTCCGATTCATCCGCTATTCATTCGACCTCGGTCGACAGGCCCGCCAAGAGGCTTTTTTTACAGGAGACGATCGTATGTTCAAGAGCCAACGGTGGTTTGTCGTGGGGTTGTTTTTTCTCGCCGGCGTCGTCAATTACCTCGATCGCGCCGCGCTTTCGATCGCCGCGCCGCTGATCCAGAAAGATCTGCAACTGACCCATGCCGAACTCGGCATTGTCTTCAGCAGTTTCTTCATCGGCTACGCCATTTTCAATTTCGTCGGCGGTGTGCTCTCCGACAAGTACGGTGCGAAGCGCGTATTCGGCGCCGCAATGGCGATATGGTCGATCTTCTGCGGCGCGACGGCGCTCGCCACGGGCATCGTTTCGCTGATCGCGTTGCGCGTGCTCTTCGGCATGGGCGAAGGGCCTTTCAGCTCCTCCAACAGCAAGATGGTCAACAACTGGTTTCCGCGGCAGGAAGTTGCGAGCGCGATTGGCGTCATCAGCTCCGGCACGCCGCTCGGCGGCGCCGTGGCGGGCCCCGTCGTCGGCTATCTCGCCGTGCAGTTCGGCTGGCGCTGGGCGTTCGTCGGCATCATGCTGCTCGGCCTTGTCTGGCTCATTGCCTGGGTGACGACGACGACCGAGCATCCTGCCGATCATCCGCGCATCCGTCGCACCGAACTCGAATGGATCGCGGCCGGGCAGCGTGCCGAAGGGGCCGCCGCGCAGGGCGAAAGCGGCGAGTCCGTGCCGCTTTCGCAGCTTCTGCGCCGGCCGCTCGTGCTCGCTACGGCGGGTGCCTTTTTCGCGTACAACTACGTGCTCTTCTTCTTCCTTTCGTGGTTTCCGACCTACCTGATGGAAGCTCATCATCTGAGCCTGCGGGACATGAGCATCGCCACCGTCATTCCCTGGGTGCTCGGCAGCGTGGGGCTGGCCGCGGGCGGCTTCGTCTCCGACGCGATCATGAAGATGACCGGCCGGGCGCTGCTCTCGCGTCGAATCGTGCTCGGCACCTGCCTGAGCGCATCGGCGATCTGCGTCGCGCTGGCCGGTGGGGTGGCGAGCACGCAAGGCGCGGTCGCGCTGATGTCGGTCGCAATCTTCTTCCTTTATATGACCGGCTCCATCTACTGGGCCGTGATCCAGGACACGGTGCCGCGCAAGAACGTCGGTGGCGTGGGCGGTTTCGTGCATTTCCTCGCGAACATCGCGGGCGTCGTGGGCCCGGCCGTGACGGGCTTTATCGTGCAGGCCGCGCACGGCGCCTACGCGAGCGCGTTCGTGTTGGCAGGGGCAGTGGCCGTGGCCGGCTCTTTTTGCGCGATCGTCGGCATCCGCGAGCCGCGCCTGCCATCGGTTGGCGTAGAGCGCGCATGGTAGTATGGCAGGATCGCCTCGATACGACGTGCCTCGACACGGCCCCCACTTTCGTTCACATGAAACTCTCGCCGCGCACCGCTCCGACAACGAACTCAGATATCGCCGTGCCGCGCGTGGCGCGGCGGCGCGTGGAAGCGGCGCCCGAGGCGCGCGCGGCCATGTCGGAATTGGCGGCACGGTTGTCGCCGGACTCGCATGAGCCGATTGGCGGTCAGATCTTCCGCGTGTTGCGGCAGGCGATTTTCGCGGGCAGGCTGACGCCGGGCACGCCGCTCTCCGAGAAGGAGGTGTCCGAGGTGTTTCACGTCTCGCGCCAGCCGGTACGAGAGGCGTTCATCAAGCTGGCCGAGTCGGGCGTACTGCAGGTGCTGCCGCAGCGCGGCACGTTCGTGCGCAGGATCTCGCCGCGCCGGGTACGCGAGGGGCGCTTCATCCGCGAGGCGATCGAGACGGCGGTCGTGCGCAAGGCGGCCGATTCGATCACCGACGGCCAACTGCGCGAGTTGGCCGAGAACCTGCGGGAGCAGAAGCTGGCAGCCAGGGTCAACGACACGGCTGCATTTCTCGCGCTCGACGAGGCATTTCACTACTCGATCGCACGCTCGATCGACTGCATCGCGGCGTGGGAGACGATCCAGGACATCAAGGCGCAGATGGACCGTGTGCGGTACCTGAGCCTGCCTGACGTTTCGCCGCTCGATCTTCTGATCCGGCAGCATGCGAAGATTCTGGCGGGGCTGCGTGCGCACGATGCGGCCGCGGCCGAGGAAGCGATGCGTGCGCACCTGCGCGAGATTCTCGTCTCGCTCGGGCCGATCGCCAGACGCAATCCCGAGTGGTTCGAGGCGGACGAGCCCGAGCGCGTGACGCTTTCGACCTGAACCGAACGCGTTGCGGATGTCACGCCCGGCGCGCCTGCGCGCGTCCGGCCGGGCGCCTGTGCCCGTCTCGCCGGGCGCCCGTGCCCGTCCCGCCGGGTGCTCGTGCCCGTCCCCGTCAGCGCGCCTCGGCGAGCTTGAACGCAGCCACTGCGGCGTCGAGGCTTGCAGCCTGCTCCTCGAGCGAGCGCGCGACGGAGGCGGCATCTTCGACGAGCGCGGCGTTTTGTTGCGTCACGTCGCCAATTTGGGTGACGGCCGTATTGACCTGCTCGATGCCGGCCGATTGCTCGCGCGAAGCAACGGAAATCTCGGCGATGATCGTCCGGACTTCCTCCACGCGCGAAACGATGCCGTTCATCGAGGTGCGCGCCTCTTCGACGATGCGATAGCCGTCTTGCACGGCCGAGGTCGATTCGGCGATCACGGCCGCGATTTCCTTGGCCGCGGCCGCACTGCGCTGCGCGAGCGCGCGTACTTCCGAAGCCACGACTGCGAAGCCACGACCGTGCTCGCCCGCGCGCGCGGCTTCGACCGCTGCGTTGAGCGCGAGAATGTTCGTCTGGAACGCGATGCTTTCGATCACGTTCGTGATGTCGGCGATCTTCTGCGAGGAAGTGCTGATGTCGCTCATGGTCGAGACGACACGCTCGACCGCCTGGCCGCCGTCGAGCGCGGCGCTGGCTGCGCTGCCGACGACGTTGCTCGCGCGTGCCGTATGGTCGGCGTTTTGCTGGACGGTGGAAGTGATCTGCTCCATGCTGGCCGCCGTTTCCTCGACACTTGCCGCCTGCGTGACGATGCGCGCCGAGAGGTCGCCGCTGCTTGTCGCGATGCGCGAGGTGCCGTCGATGACGCCGGCGCAGGCGTCGCGCACCTGCGCGACGATGCGGGCCAGCCCCACGCCGACACCGTCGATCGCACGCACGAGCCTGCCGATCTCGTCGTCGCTTTCACGGGCATACCCACCGGCCGACGTCCCCGGCGCGGCGGCGCGGCCGAGCCGCACCGTCAGATCGCCGCCGGCGAGGCGGGCTGCCGCTTGCGCCACTTCGTCGAGCGGGCGGCTGACGAGCCGGCGCACCGCAATGACGAAGATCACGCCGAACGCGATCAGCAGCACACAGCCGATCGCGGCGAAGCGGTCGCGCGTGGCGTTGATGCCGGCCATCACTTCGTCGCGCATGGCCACACCGCCGATAAGCCACTGCCATTGCGGCACGGTGATGAACGATACGGTCTTGTCGCGCTCGCTCGTTTCGCCGAGCGTCGTATCGGCCGACGTATAAGTGAATTCGCCCTCTTTGGCCTCGAGCATGCGCGAGTAGGGGGCGTTCTTGTCGTCGGCAAGCTGCCCGACGGCGGAGGGGTGCACCACGAACTTTCCTCGATTGGCACCTTTCGAGGCATCGATGACGAAGTAATAGCCGCTTTCGCCGATCTTGAGCTTGGCGATCTGAGCCTTGAGCGCCTGGATCTGCGGGTCGATGTCCACGCCGACGAAGAGTGCGCCGATCACGCGTCCCGACCCATCGCGAATGGCCTTGTACTGCGTGATGTACTGCTTGCCGAACAGTCCGGCAATGCCGGTATAGACGCCCCCGGCGGCGACGGGACCGTACGCCGGGCCCTTGCGGTCGAGCAGCGTGCCGATGGCGCGCGAGCCGTCCTGCTTCTTGAGCGAGGTGGTCACACGCACGAAGTCGTCGCCGTTGCGCACGAATACGGTGGCGATGGCACCGCTGCGCTGCAGGAACTGATCTGGCACCGAGAAATCGAGATTCAGCGTTTTGTCGCCGGCCTTGAACGTAGGGGTGGCGACGCCGTTGATGTCCACCTTCTGCGATTCGTCGATCGCGAACCCGCCCGGCAGGAAGCTTTCGAAGAGCGACATCGACCGTTCGACCTCGGCCGTCAGCGCCTGATCGAACACGCCGATCATTTCTGCAATGGAGCGGTCTTTCTCCGCGATGCGCATGGCCACGTGCTGGCGGATCTGAGTACCGGCGGCCTGGGTCAAGGCCCATGAGAAGGCGATGAAGATCACGGCGACGAGGGTGCAGGACAGGGCGGCAAGCCGGGCGCCGATACTGAGGCGGCGCAGGCGGGTGACATTCATCGAAAAGCTCCGTTCGTGCGGGAAGACGATGGCAAGCGGTTGGTCATAGCGCGCTGCCGCATGGCGGCAGACCGCGCGTCCGCTTGCGCGAGGATGGCCCCGCCGTCCTCGCAGCGAAGCGACGAGCGTGTGCGTTGACGGGGGGGCCGTCACGCGTAAACGGCATCGCGCCGGAAATCTGAAGGGTAGAATCCCCATGTCTTGTAGGGTTTTAGTAAGGGCGGGGCGCTTGGAGCAGGCCCGCCGGCGTCTTTGTGCGGGGAGCCGGATACCTCATGGGAATCCTGGGCACACCTGCGCTGTTGGCCAGCATATGAACCCGATGCCGGTTTTTTGAATCGCTCTTTGTCGCCAGGACAGGCCGATACATTGGGTTACATGACCGCGCGTGCCTTTCGCTATAAAGATGAACAACGAAGCGGCGGCCCTGTCCGGGGGCGCGCAGCGAATCTGCAGCTGCGGCGCGTTTCGGCTATAACTGCGCACATATTTGTTTCGAACGGAGAGCATCATGAGTGGATGGATGAGCGGCTCGTGTCACTGCGGGGCCGTGAAGTTCGAGGTGCAAACGGCGGCGTCGCCGGCCGGCCGCTGCAACTGCAGCCTGTGTCGCCGCAAGGGCGCGCTGATGTCTCCGCCTTTTCCCGCGGATCATTTGCGGATCGTCAGCGGCCAGGACGATCTCACGCTGTATCAGTTCAATACGCGCGTGGCCAGGCATTACTTCTGCCGCCATTGCGGCATCTATCCGTTCCATCAGATGCGCACGGATCCTTCCAAGTGGCGAGTCAACCTGGGATGCATCGACGACGTGGACGTCTATGCCCTCGAGGCGTCCGTTGCTGATGGAGCGAGGCTGTCGGTGGAGGAGCAGACATGAAACGCATGCTTGCCGCCGTGCTTTTTCTCGCAGGCGGATTTGCCGCCGAGCTGCGCCATCCGCTGCAGTGCACGCTGGTCGCGTCGGGCTGGACGCAGCCTCGGCGCGGGCGCCGGCGCGCCTGAGGGAGCGGATATGGACAAACCCGATCATGTGCTCGTCGTCGACGACGATCGCGGCATCCGCGAGCTGATCGCCGAGTATCTGGAGAAGAACGGCATGCGCGTGTCGGTGGCCGCCAATGGCCGCGAAATGCGGGCGGTGCTGCACGAAGGCGCGCCCGATCTGATCGTCCTCGACCTGATGTTGCCGGGCGAGGACGGCCTCGTGCTGTGTCGCGAACTGCGCGCGAGCCGCCATCGCACCGTGCCGGTTCTGATGCTCACGGCGCGCAACGAGGAGACCGACCGCATCGTCGGCCTCGAGATGGGCGCGGACGACTATCTACCGAAGCCGTTTGCGGTGCGCGAGCTGCTCGCGCGCATCCGCGCAGTGCTGCGTCGCGCGCGCATGTTGCCGCCCGGGATGCAGGTAACCGAATCGGCGCACCTGCTCGCGTTCGGCGACTGGCAGCTCGATACCGTTGCGCGCCATCTGGTCGATGCGGAGGGCACGGTGGTCGCGCTGAGCGGTGCCGAATATCGCCTGCTGCGCGTCTTTCTCGATCATCCGCAGCGCGTGCTCACGCGCGACCAGTTGCTGAATCTCACGCAAGGGCGGCAGGCCGATGCGTTCGACCGGTCGATCGACCTGCTCGTGAGCCGCGTGAGGCAGCGCCTTCAGGACGTTGCCCGCGAGCCGCGCTACATCAAGACGCTGCGCAACGAGGGCTACGTGTTCTCGGCCTCGGTGACCGTGCTCGAGGCACGGCCATGACGAGCTGGCCGCGCCCGCGCATCGGTCTTCCGCGTACGCTCTTCGCGCGGATTGCCCTGATCCTGTGCGTCGGCCTCGCGCTGGCACAGGCTGCCTCTTTCTGGCTGACGGCCACTGAGCGCGACAGCGCCACTATCGACGTGATGATGGGATACGTCGAGCGCGAAGTCGCGAGCTCGGTGGCGCTGCTCGACCATCTGCCGCCGAACGAGCGCGAGGCCTGGCTGCCGCGGCTCGCGCGGCGCTCATACCACTTCATCCTGGGCCCCGGCGAGCCAGGCACACCGCTCGACGCGCGGCTTTCCGAGCGCATGGCGCATTCGATCGAAGCGGGGATCGGACGGGCGTATCCCGTTACCGTGAACGCGATTTCCGATTCGCGCGAGCACCTGCAGGTGCATTTGAAGCTCACGGACGGCACGCCGCTCACGATCGACGTCTTCCCGATGTCGTCGATTCCGATATCGCCTTGGCTGCCATTGCTGCTCGTGGTGCAATTGGCGGCGCTCGCTGCGTGTTCATGGTTGGCGGTGCGCCTTGCGACGCGCCCGCTGCATCAACTGGCGCAGGCAGCCGATGCCCTGGGGCCGGACCTGAAAGGCGAGCGCCTGCCCGAAGACGGGCCGTCGGAAGTGGCGCGCGCGGCACGCGCGTTCAACTCGATGCAGCAACGCATCGCCCGCTATATGACCGAGCGCATGCAAATCCTCGCGGCCGTTTCTCACGATCTGCAAACGCCGATCACGCGTATGCGGCTGCGCCTGGAGACGATGGACGACGGCCCGCAGTCGGAGCGCCTGCTGAGCGATCTCGCCGAGATGGAGACGCTCGTGAAAGAAGGCGTCGCTTACGCCCGGACGATGCATGGCATAACGGAGGACGCATGCCGCACGGATCTGCATGCGCTGCTGGAAAGCCTCGCCTATGACTACGTCGATGCTGGCTCGGCGGTTTCGCTGGAGCGACATGACCCGACGACGATCACCACGCGGCCCAAGGCGCTACGGCGGCTGATCGGCAATCTTGTCGACAATGCGCTCAAGTTCGCCGGCCAGGCGACGATCGAGATGAAGCGCCGCGAGGCGGGCTCGCTCACGATCTCCGTGCTCGACCGTGGCCCCGGTATTCCGCCCGAGGCGCTCGAGACCGTATTCGAACCGTTTTATCGCGTGGAGAGCTCGCGCAATCGGGCAACGGGCGGAACGGGCCTGGGCCTTGCCATCGCGCGTCAGCTCGCGCAGACGCTCAATGCCACGCTCACGCTTGTCAATCGCGAAGGCGGCGGGCTCGAGGCGCGCATCGTCCTGATGAACGTCTAAACCCGGCCGCATCCGGTTTGTATCGCCAGGTATCCGTTGTCGCGGCCGATACATGGCGATGCACTGCACACCTGCCACGGAAACTCGCCCGATACATGAGCACGATGGAATAGGCGATATGGCGAAGCCTGCCATATCGCCCGGCGTACGCCGCCGGTTCGCGCAACCGATTTCCTGAGGACCGACTCATGTTAGTTGTTGGCATTGCGTTTCTCGGAGGGCTCTTCACGATTCTGAGCCCTTGCATCCTGCCCGTCGTGCCGTTCGTATTCGCGCGCGCCGACGAGCCGTTCGCCACCGGGCGTCTGCCGTTTTTCGCCGGTCTGGCGCTGACCTTCGCCCTGGCGACGGGGCTTGGCGTGCTCGGCCTCGCAGGCGCCGTGCAGGTGAGCCAGTATGGGCGATGGATAGCGCTGGCGATCTTTGCCTCGTTCGGTGCGGCGTTGTTGTTTCCGTCGATCGCATCGCGGTTTGCGTTGCCGCTCTCGTCACTCGCAGACCGCTTGATCGCGCGCAGCGCGTCGCAAGGGGCTCAACGCCGCGTGGGATCGGCACTGCTGCATGGCGCGGCCGCCGGTTTGCTTTGCGCGCCATGCGCTGGACCCGTGCTCGGTGCGATTCTGACGGGAGTGGCGTTGGGCGGCCCGAGCTGGCACACGCTCCTCGCATTGCTGGCCTACGCGGTGGGCGCGGCGAGCGCGTTGGCGGTTGTCTCGCGGCTCGGCAAAGAGGCGATGACCGCGCTCAAGCGGTCGCTCGGAATCGGCGAGTGGTTGCGCCGGGCCGTCGGCGCGCTGATGCTGGCGTCCGTGGCGGCCATCGCGCTGGGACTCGATACGCGTGTACTCGCGCTGATACCGGGCGTGCCCACGGACGGCATCGAGAACCGGCTCGTCGCGTTGCTCGAAGCGGGGCGCGCAACGGGTGCGCAGACGTCGGCGGCGCGTCCGAACGCGGGTTGGCTGCGCGTATCGCTGCATGCCTCGCTGCCCGATGAGGGGTTGGCACCGCCGCTCAACGGCGCCACTGCCTGGCTCAATAGCGCGCCGCTGTCGGGCGATGCATTGCGCGGCAAAGTGACGGTCGTCAATTTCTGGACATATTCGTGCATCAACTGTCTGCGAACGCTGCCGTATCTGAAAGCGTGGGCGGATCGGTATGGCAAGGACGGCCTCGTCGTCGTCGGTGTGCATACGCCCGAATTTGGTTTCGAGCATGACGTCGGCAACGTGAAGCGGGCATTGAGCAACCTGGGAATCCGCTACCCGGTGGCCGTCGACAACGACTATCGCATCTGGCAGGCCTTCGACAATCAGTACTGGCCGGCGTTCTACATCGTCGATGCCCATGGGCGCGTGCGTTATCACCACTTCGGCGAAGGCGGGTATCGCGAAGCCGAGGATGCGATTCGGCAACTGCTGGCCGACAGCGGCCGGCCGATGGATCCGCAGGCGCAGCAGCCGCAGGCGGTGCAGGGCAGCGGCGCACAGGCGGCGGCTGATCCGTCCGATATCCGTTCGGGGGAAACCTACGTGGGTTACCGGCAGGCGCAGGGTTTTTCGTCGATCGAGCGGGTCGTGCCGGACAAAGTGGCCGGCTACACGCTGCCCAAACGGCTCAGCTTGAACGAGTGGGCACTCGGAGGCCAATGGAACGTGGGAGGCGAGGCGGCGGTACCTGCGGCGCCGAATGCGCGGATCGCCTATAGATTCCACGCGCGCGATCTGCACCTCGTGCTGGGGCCCGCGGCTGACGGAAAGCCGGTGCGGTTTCGCGTGACGGTGGATGGTGCGGCGCCGGGGGCGTCGCACGGTGCCGATGTCGCGGCCGACGGCAGCGGCGCGATTTCGGCCCCGCGCCTCTATCAGCTTGTGCGCCAGTCAGGCAATATCGGCAACCGCACGTTCGAGATCGAGTTTCTCGATGCGGGCGCGCAGGTGTATAGCTTCACGTTTGGTTGACGCTTCTGGTGGAGCGTACACGCGAGCGCGCGTAGAGGTCGAGATGCAATCGAAAGGGAATGCAGCGGGGGCGGGACGACATCGGTGAGCGTTCAGCCGTCGCCCAGCGACGAGCTGAGCCTCACTGACGCAATTGCTCCTCGATCGACCTCGTCAACGGCGACTCCACATCGCCGGTGTGCCTGGTCTGGACGGGCTCGATCAGCACGATCCAGCACTCCTCGTCGGCGACAGGGTTGTGCAGGGTGCCGCGCGGCACCACATGCATGGAACCTGCGGGCAGATCGACCACGCGCCCGCCTTCGTATTGGATCTTCAGATGCCCGCGCACGACGAAGAACAGTTCATCTTCGTGCGCATGGTCGTGCCACACGAGTTGGCCATGCACTTTCGCGACCTTCACGAATTGATCGTTGACCTGAGCGACCACTTTAGGCGACCAATATTCCGACACATCGCCGAACGCTGCTTCGAGCTGGAACGATTCGGCAAACGAATGGACTGACACGAACACCTCCGTGAAGGAATGATGAATGCGAGTTCCGGCGCAGCCATTGCTGAATGGGAGGCGACGCAGGGGCAGCATTGAAATGGACGATAGTTGTCCGAGCGACCATGCCGTGTACTGTACGGATGGTCGATGCATTAGAAAAGGCAATAATATTGATGCGATGCATCATGTTGCATAATGCATCGATGACCCGCAATCTCGATGTCGATCTGATCCGGACCTTCGTGGCGGTTGCCGATAGCGGCAGCATGACCGCGGCCGCGAATCTGCTGCACAGGACGCAGGGCGCCGTGAGCCAGCAGATCAAACGACTTGAAGACGGGCTGGCATGCCCGCTCTTCGTCCGCAAGGCGCGCAAGCTGGAACTGTCGCGTCAAGGCGAGCAGTTTCTCGCGAAGGCGCGACAGATGCTGCGGCTGAACGACGAAATTTGGGCCGAGATGAGCGCTCAGTCGCTGCAGGGCATGTTGCGCATCGGCGTGCCCTATGACCTCGTGACACCGCTCGCGCCCGCAATGAGAGCCTTCGCCGAAGCCCATCCGCACGTGGAGCTTTCGCTCGTGTGCGCGGCATCGCCCGACCTCGACGACGCGGTGACCGGGGGGCGTGTGGACTTGTCGCTGATCGAATGCGTCGCGAGCGAAGCGGAGGGCGAAGTGATTCGCGTCGACCCGCTGGTATGGGTGGCGTGCCGTGGCGGCGATGCGTGGCGGAAGCGGCCATTGCCGCTTTCGATGGTGGACGAGCGTTGCGCGTTCCGTCCGGTTGTACTCGGCGCGCTTGCGGGCGAGGGTATTGCCTGGCGCACGGTGTTCGAGAGCGGGAACCTCGAGGCGACCGCCGCAACCGTGCGTGCCGGCCTTGCGATCACGGCCTGGCTCGTATCGACGGTGCCGTCCGATCTGGAGACGATCCAGGCACACGCTGTCGGGTTGCCTGCGCTGCCGCCATTCGCGATCTGTCTACGATTGCCCACGACGGCGCAACCGGCCGCGTTGGAATTTGCGCGCTACGTGCGCGAATCGATGGCGAGCAATGCAGGTAGTTCGCACGCGCGGCTCGAGAATATCGGGTGATGCAGAGCGCGTAGAAGATTGCGCTTCTCGCGGAATACGCTCGGGAAAACCGTGGTCGCTGTAGTAGACCTGGCACTTCGTATGCGTCGGCGGCACGTGCGCATACGTTTGTCCGGCGCTTCCTCAGCATACCCTTTGGCTTGAGAATCTCGTACAGCCGCCTACAGGCTTGGGTTATCTCATCGGGCGGCAAATGCATGACGACGGTTCCGCACGGCACGTTGTCGAAGGAGTCGTTCGGGATGGCGTCCAGCGCGGGAAGCTCGGCGCGCCTGAAAACCAGCGACGGAAAATCGGCCGCGGCTTGGGCGAGCAGCCCCTCGGCGGCATCGGTCCACGGCAAATACCCACGGTCGCGGGGGGGGGATGACGGCCGGCCTTCGTTTCAGCACATGCCGCGTGGCGCGCAAGGTAATTAATCATCCTGGTATCGCTTGTGACAGGTTTTGCCGCGCTTGGCTACCAGGGTAATTTCAACTCTGCTTTTTATGGAAAGGTGCGTATATTTCGCTGTCCTACAGTCATGGATACGCGATCGGGCCGCGACTTGCAATGCCTTTACCATACGCACGCGTACGCTGAATCGATGGCGCTTGCCTAGCAGATAAAACCGAAAGGGCGACTTCGTGGTGTGACAGAATACAAGATCACCTCTCATCGAGGAATGCCAGGACCTATGAGCGCAAACGCAAAGCCGCCGCCGGCCGGAATGGCCGTCGAACCTGCTAATGACAGCTTGCCTGATGCAGCGGCCGAGCCGTTATCGCCGGCTGAAGTTCGGCGACAACCGAGCGCCGCATCGGGCACGTGGGCAGTGGTCGGCTGGGCGGCGTTGATAATCGGCCTGCTTTGGATCTGGAGCGAGCCGGTATTCGGACCGATAACGGATGCTGAGGAATCCGTTATCTACGCCTCATTGGGCTTCGGGCTGACGATGGTGGCGGCAGGTATCGGCGCCGGCTACGGCAAGCGGCCATTCCATGCCGCGTTTCTGATATTTGGCGGAGCCGTCATGGTTCTCCGTCCCATCGCTCAGATATTTCTTTTGGCTGCCGCGTTTTCGATAATGGGCCACAATTGACGATCTGAGCTCCTGGCGAATCAGCCCCAAAGCGGTTTTCTACGGAGCGTCGATCATGGAGGAAAGAAAACCCCGCAAGACCCAGGTCCAACGGGGTTCCTCGAAACACACCGGCATCAGCCGAAACATCCTATGGTGCCCGGGACCGGACTCGAACCGGCAAGCCGTTAGGCGGCGGATTTTCGTCACACTGCATCTTTCGATGCCGACGCTGCAAGTGGATGCTTCGCCGTTTCGTGCGCTGGACTATGCCTTCGCCGTTGCGTGTGCACACGTACTGCGTATCACGTGTCACATCGCATTAGGCGCCCCCCGTCTAGTCTCTACACCTTCCACCGCGCGCTGCGCGGGGCTTGGCTCGGCGTTGCCTCGTCGCCCGCTTCGCGGGGCAGGGGATTCACCGAATTTGAAGGGTTCTGCACCGGCCGTTTCCGGCCGGGCACTCAATTGCTCAAGTCCGCTATGTTTACCAATTTCATCACCCGGGCAGGGCGGACGCGATTCTACCATCGGTCGGGCTCGCAGCACGCATCGAGACGCTCCGCTAAAATGGCCCGCCCGAGGCATCAATCCATCGATGAAAACGACCAGAACCCTTTCGCTCGTCGGCGCGCTGCTCGCGTCCACTTCGTTCGCAGGCTGTGCGCTTTACGAAAACCCGAGTGCCTGCGAGGCGCAGATGCGCACCCAGCTGACGCAGCATGAACCGCAGCGCACGCTATCGGTGTCGCATGTTGCCGTCGGGATCGGCGGCGCGCGCATCGTCGTCGAGGGCGCGCTCGCGGCCAGGGCCTCCGCCGCCGGAGCCGCATCCGCACCGGCGACGTCGCTTGCCAAGGCGAAGCCGGCGCCGAAGCAGCCGACCGCCTTCGAATGCACGTTCGATGGCCGCACGCTCGCCACGACGCACTGGCTCGCTCCGGCCGACATGGCTGCGACAGCCGGCGACGACGACGCGCGGGATATCGTTGGTGACTGAGCGCAGCAGCCTGCAAGCCGCGCCAGTGGTAGGCTAGGTTTTGCTGGCCCAATATCGGGTGAACGGAGGAGGCGGCGATGGACGGATACATAACGCATCGCATCGAAGGTATATCCGTCGACATCGAGATCGTGTATGCGCGGCCCCGGGGATTCACCGCGCGCTTCCGTGTCTTCGGCGACGAGCACGCCGGCCGCGGCGCCAAAGACGAACCCGATTGGCACGTCGTGCATGTGGCGCCCGGCGCGTTCGCGACCGAGGCCGAAGCAGAGGAGGCGGCGAAATCGGCGGCTCTCGCGCACATCCTGGCGCATGGGGCGCCTCGTGCCTGAACGCATGCTTTGGACTACGGTTGGAAAGGTCCCCGGACGAGGGCGGCCGTCCGTTTTTACACATGGGTGCCGGGGACCGGTAAAATGCGCGGCTGATCCACGGAAATACCGCCGTGGCGAAAGCGCAAGGATTCCCCGAACATGATTGATTTCCGCTTTACCTCGCGGTTCGCAATGCTCGTTGTGGCCGGCGGCCTCGTTGCCGCCTGCAGTTCGCCCTCGCCGACGCAAGTCGACTACAAGAGCGACTCGAAGTCGAAGCAGGCGTCGCTCGCCGTCCCGCCGAATCTGCTCGAGGAAACATCCGATCAGCGCTCGCTGCCCCCGCAGGGCGGCCAGACCTCGCTCTCGAGCCTGCAGCAGGTCCAAAAGGCGGCGCCGCCGCAGAACGCCGTCGTGCCGACGGTCGCCGGCATGCACCTGCAGCGCGACGGCACGGAGAGCTGGCTTGTCGTCGACAACCGTACTCCGGATCAGGTCTGGGCGCAGGTGCGCCGCTTCTGGCAGGAGCAGGGCTTTCTGCTCGTTGTCGATCAGCGCAACAAGCATGTAATGGAAACCGACTGGAACGAAACGCGTCCGCAGGTGAACCAGGGCTTGATCCGCAATACGCTGTCGAAGGCGATGGGCAACTCGTACGTGGCGGCGGAGCGCAACAAGTTCCGCACGCGGCTCGAAAGCGCGCCGAACGGCGGCACGTATGTGTTCGTGAGCCAGAAGGGCATGCGCGAGGCCCTGAGCGGCGTGCACAACGACACGTCGACGTGGGAGCCGAAGCCGAACGATCCCGCGCTCGAGACCGAGTACCTGAAGCGGCTGATGTCGGCGCTCGCGCTCGCGGAGTCGCGCGGCGGCATGGCGCCGCCGATCGACGAGCCGGCCGAGGACACGGCCGCCGAGGAAAAGACACCGGGTAAGGGCACGCCTTCGGACGCGGCTGCGGTAGCGGCCCGCAACGCAGCGGTGTCGAACTCGGGCAAGGGCGCGACGATGGAGGCTGCCGACGCACCGTCGGAACTGATGCTTGCCGACTCCTACGACAACGCCTGGATTCGCGTGGGCATCGCGCTCGATCGTTCGAACTTCACCGTCGACAACAAAGATCGCGAGCATGGGCTCTACTTCATCCGCTACGTCGATCCCAAGGACCTGAGCGCCGACGAGCAAGGCTTCTGGAGCCAGGTCTTCCACGGCAAGAAAGAGAAGATCGCCAAGCAGTACCGCGTCAACGTTCGCGCAGTCACGGCGTCGGAAACGCGTGTGGCCATCGTCGATGCACAGGGCAATGTCGAAGCCACGCGGCCTGCCAAGCAGATCATAGGTCTTATCGGCGATCAGCTCCATTGACGCCACGACCGCACGGCTGGCAATAGCTGTAATAACGGAAGCAGACAATGACCCGCCGCCAGGCGGGTCATTTTTTTGGGGGGCGATGAGGCCGGATCACGCGCGATGCGCGGCCGGCGTCACGTGACGTTACCCCGTAACATTCGGCCATTTTCGATGCGCGCGCCCCGCGTGCGGACTATTTTTTCTCGTGAATCAACGGCTTGCGCCGCACTTGGGCGCTGGCATGCAAGCTGCTCATGCTTCGCCCCGAACTCGGGTGGAAAGGGAGCGTCGAGGGCAGGGCCGGACGTTTCGCGCGTCGGCGGTTCTTTGCACAAAAAAGCCGGTGATTCGATAGCACGCCGAGTCTGCGGCAGTCCCCGGTTTGCGTTCATGGCTCGCACGCCCAACGGCATGCGATGCCCCGCTGGCCCCGTCGCCTATCCTCGTAAGGCGACGGTTTCGCCCGCGCTCTCCGGAGTGCGGGCTTTTTTCGTTGGCGTCCCGGTCTTGCCGACTCGCGGCGTCAATGCGTCAATGGGTCGTGTTGGGCACGTCGAGGATCAGGATGATGGTCCAGTCCGCTTCGCCGTCGTGATGGTATTGGCGTTCCGCGACGATGAACGGCTGCTGCTTGCCGGCCGGCCCGAGAAAAAGCACGTCGCCTTCCATCGGCAGGCACTCGATGGGAGGCAGGGCAAGAAACGCTTCCTGCGAGCCGCGCGGTACGAGCTTTTCGATTTTGCGAGAGGCCGCTTCTGTCCATTCGATATCGAGCTGAATGTTGCTCATGCTTTCCTCCGCACCAGAGGTGCGCGCAAGTGGCGAAGAGTGATGGGAGCGCGACTTTAGCACATCGTCGAAGCCGCACGCCGACGAAAAAAAGCCGACACCGGCGAGGCCGGAGTCGGCTCATGCATCGACGCGCGGCATGAGCCGCGCGGCCGCGCTTTACTCGCTCGCAGCGGCGGGCGCTTGCGCGCCGGACGCCGCCTTCTTGTGCTTCATCGCCTTCTTGTGAGCGCGCATCGGCTTATGTTGCTTCATTGGCATCTGTTGCGGCTGCATTTCCTGCTGGGCTTGCAGCGATTGCGCGCGCTGCTCCACCTCGGCAGCCCTTGCCGGGTCGGTGCTCATCGTCACGCCGCCCTCGCTTTGCGCATAGGCTGCGCCGGCCAGCATCGAAAGGGAAACCAAGACAGTCAGGGACGCTTTCTTCATTATTTGCCTCCGTGCGAAAAAGTGGATCGGTGGTTGGCCCAGCTGCTGCCCGTCCTGCCGGACACTGCTTTGCATTCTAGCGAGCATAGGCCCTCATAAGACACTTCATGTGCAGCAAAAGCGACGGTTCGTTACGTCTGGTTACATGTCGCGGCGCTCACCGGCTATTCCATGCATTCTTTCAAAACCATCCCAATGCCCGATACGCATGGAATTGCGCGAGGCCGATCAACTCGTGCAATGCGATATTGGCATTCACGAGATTCGACAGACGCGGCAGTAGGCCGCGCCGGACGTGGCGTGCATTTGCGATGACCGGCTGCGGCGTCAATCCGAATCGATCGAAATCGAGCATAGCGCGTGGCATGTGATAAGCCGATGTAACGAGAATCAACGAATCGTAATGTCGCTGGCGCAGCATACGTGCCACGTATTGGGCATTTTCATAAGTATTGCCGCTCCTGTTTTCGAGCAGCAGATCGCTGCGGGCAACGCCCAGGCGCAGCAGGTAGGGCGCGTAAGTATCCGCTTCGCTCGCCTCGTGCCGCTGTGGGTTGCCGCCGCTCACGAGCACGGTGCAGCGGGCGTGCGGTAGTTGCCGTTTGCATTGGGCATAGAGGCCCGCCGACTTGGTGATGCGCAACAGGGCGTCGTGCTTCGGCACGAGAGTATCGTCGTCGTATTCGGTCCCGCTGCCGAGCATCACGATGACGGTGTCGGACGCGAACCGCGGCTGTGGAGTATCGGGTGCGCCGCGCTGCGCCCAGTCGAGCAGCGGCGCGCAGAGCCAGCCTGCGGCGAGGAGCCACAGCACGATGGCGGCCAGTGCCGCGATGAGCGGGCGTGCACGGCGCCCCAGCAGAAAAACTGCGGAAAAAAGCGCGAAGAAGATGAATAAGATCAATTCGAATGCGGTATGGTATGGGTTTGGGATCCAGGAACGGGCCGGCCTTGGCCGGTCGCGGCGCACCGGGCGATTGTGCCCGGTGAAACGGGGCGCCGCATCCTCGAGACGCTCCGTATCCCCGGAGTATCGATGAAACGGCTGCGGCGCTCACGCGCGGAGCCGTCCTTTCGCGGTGGCGGCGGGCTCTGTGGGCTAGACCCAAGGGGCGTGGCGCCTTTGCTGAGGGAGACAGCGGCACTTGAAGAATGAGTCGAGATGACCACGTATTCGAATGAAGCGGTACTCGAAGCCCTCCGGCGGGTCCAATATCGGCAGGTTCCTTGGGCGCGCCGTCCCGGCGTGTTCGAGCACTTGCGCGGCCTCGGCTTGATGGAGACGGCGCGCCAGCGCACCGTCGCACCGAGCGCGGGCTTTCATGCGCCTGTCGACATCGCAGTGCTGACCGACAAGGGGCGCGCCGAATTCGCCCGTCTGGCGCAGGAAGAGCGTTCGTTGGGCTGGGCGCGCCTGCGCACCGATACCTATTTGCCGAAGACGGCTGGCGCCGCCGCGGACGCCGACGCCGCACGCTGACAAGCGATGCCGCTTCGGCAAAAAAAAGCCCGTATCGCGAGGATACGGGCTACCGGATGTATTTCTGCTGCCACAGTGCTCATGGCACTGATTCCGACTCGCGGGCGCGCCGGCAGTTCCCCGGATCCGCATCGTCTCGCGTAAACATTCGCACTCGTTCAGCGGCGCTCGACGAGGCCGTGCGCGCGCGGCGCCGAAGAAGGCTGCGCCGCGCCCGTCTCGGGCCGCATTTGGGCATTGCGGGCGATATCGCTGCGCAAATCGCCACGCGGGGCGTCGACGGGAGGTGAGGCCTGCGTGCGCGGGGGGCGCGCTCGAGGCGCCCGAGCCTGCGCCACAGGCTCGTCGGGGTCACCGCCTTGTGCCGGATGGACCAGCACGGCGATTGCCGCCATGACGAGCACACCGCCCACGATCAGCGGGGCTCGTTTTGCGATAGCGCTTGGCCGCAAGCCACGGAAATGACTCGTGTGCATACCAATCACGGTATGCGCGGCCACGAAAGCGCGCTGTAAATATTAGTAAATGGATGTTTCGTTCGGCTCGAGCGCGAGGCTGCTCAGGCCATTTTGACGGGTGCCCGCCACGATTCGGGGTTGGTCCAGAACGCGCCGCGCAGGCGGTCCCGGCTCGGCGGCGCGGGCGGCTTGGCGGCGCAGGAGCCGACGCGTCCGCGCAGCGAGATCTGGCGGCCGCAGGTGGACAGGCGCTTGACGATTTCGGCGAGCGTGCCGTCGGCTTGCCATTCGTCGAAACGGCGCCGGCAGGTCGGGGGGGAGGGATAGCGGCCCGGCAGCTTCGACCAGCCTTCGCCGGTCGACAGCACCCAGAGCACGGCGTTGACGACTGCGCGGGCTTCCACCCTGGGCCGCCCGCGACGCTCGGTTCGTGCGGGCTCCGCACAGAACAACGCTTCGACCAGCGCCCACTCGTTATCTCTCAAATCGTCGAACAGCATCATGTCCTCACCTCAGCGAAACTGACCCCGGTGCGCTGCCCCGCGCCGCGCACTTCCGAGACACTCGGTAAATCGAGTGCCGAGCGAGCCGGGTGTTGCCGCGAGCGATATCTGGATTATCGAGCGCGGAGTCGGCCGGTCTCGGCGCGCCCAGTCACGCACGAAGCGTGCCACCGCAGTCGAAAATGCCGCAAAGCCGCATTGCGGCGGGCTTGCCGGGATGTCAGCCAGGGGCGTATAAGACGCCAAAACGAGGGGTGCGAAAATCGGGACAATCACCAATCTTGTGCAGTCGGGCTCCCCTGGGGTGCGATCGCGCTCGTTTATTGCGACGCGGCAAATGGCCTCGGCCTGCCGCGCCGGTCTCCGGCCCATCTCAATGGGCACCACCCTGGGAGTGTGTCGTTGCGTCTTTGCGAGTGCAGCATAAAAAGCTGCCGGACAGTCGCATCGACCGCGCGCGGCGCGAAGACGGCCGTCGGTTGGGTGTTGCGCGCGAACGGCGCATCGCCGGTGCCGAGGTGCTGCTTTGCGTCAATCTCGCGCGCGATGCGCGGGCGTCTCGGCGTGCACCAGTGGGCTGCGCGACGCGTATGAGGTTTGCGCATCGCCCCGGCGTCACCCTCGGCGTACCCCCCGGCGTACCCCCCGTTTACGCACCCCATGTTTTTGCGTAAGATGACGTTCAGTCACGCGGCGTCTTCTCCGGAGTACCGCCGCATCGTCCGGTTGGGCTTGGCTCGATGGTTGTCCGATTCGCCGCCCCCCGGTCCGTGCTCCCATCAATATGACCGATCAAAATCGGGCGAGCGCGTCTTCAGTTCCATATTCGTCTGTTTGATCCGGTTCGTTTGACCACACAGGGTCTGGCCTAGCTGCATGAATACCCAAGAGGCGAAGATCGTCCTCGAGACTGCTTTGATCTGCGCGCAGGAACCGCTGAAAGTCGGTGACTTGCGCAAGCTTTTCGCCGACGGCGTGTCGGCGGACACAGTCCGTGCGTTACTTGAGGATTTGCGGAGCGAGTGGTCCGGTCGCGGCGTCGAGCTCGTTGCGCTCGCATCGGGATGGCGGTTCCAAAGCAAGCCCGCGATGCGGACTTATCTCGATCGCCTGCATCCCGAAAAGCCGCCCAAGTACTCGCGTGCGGTACTGGAGACGCTCGCCATCATCGCGTATCGGCAGCCGGTCACGCGCGGCGACATCGAGGAAATACGCGGTGTGACCGTCAATACGCAAGTGATCAAGCAGCTCGAGGATCGTAACTGGATCGAGGTGATCGGTCATCGCGACGTGCCCGGGCGACCGGCGCTTTATGCGACGACCAAGCAGTTTCTCGACGACCTGGGGCTGAAGGCGCTCGACGAGCTGCCGCCGCTCGAAGATCCGGCTGCTCAGCTGGAAGGAAGCCCGCTCGCGCAGCACGCGATCGAATTCCCGGAAGAGGTGCAGGCCGATGCGTCGGTCGATCCGAACCATGCCGGGAGTGACGGCCAAGCCGGCGACGGGGGCGAACCTGCGCCGCAGGAGGCGGGCACGCAGCCCGAGCGAGATGGCCATGTTGCAGCGTCCGGCGCCGAGCACGATTTATGCGGAAGCGAGGTGCAGGCACCCGTGGACGGCGTGCGGGCTGGAGCTGGCGGCGGCTTGGCCGGGCCCGGGGAGGTGGCGGCTGCCACCGCGCCCGACGGAGCCGGCTCGCAATCCGAGGCAAACGTTGCCGAACCGCTGCAAGGCACCGGTGCGGATGCCGGTGCCGACAACGAGGTGCCGCAGGCGCCTGGTGCGACCCAATCCGAACACGACGCCGGCACCGTGCCTTTTGCGCACGACCTGCACGCCGTCGAGCCACGGAATCCGCTCGAGAGCGGTGCTCCCGATGATGTGGCCGAGGACGAATTTCCGGGCGATCTGCCCGCGTCCCGGCGTGCCTGAGATAACCGAATTTTTGCCGCGCCCGAGCCGGGCGCGAGCTTCCTGACATTTCGAGGTTGTTTTGACGAATACCCATGACACCGATTTGTCCGCGGCCGGCCATGCAGTCGAGGCGGCGGGCCCCGAGCGGGCGCAGCGCGCGGACGATGTGCGGCCCGGCGGCGATGGCGACGCATCGCCCGCGGCGGCGGATGGCGGCGACGAGCGTCCGCGGCGCGGTCTGCGCCGCGGCCCGCGAAGCCTGATCGCCCGGCGTCGGGCGGCTGCCAAGACGAAGGGCGAACCGGGAGCTGTACCGGCCTCCCAGCCCGACGGGGAAGAGCCGCCGTCGAGCGAGGGTGAGGGCGAGGCCGCTGCCGCTGCCGCGCCGCGCCCACCGAAAAAGGGGCCCCGCAAAGCCGAGGGCGCGCGCAAGCAGGGCGGACGCGGGCGCGAGCGTGCACCGGGCAGCGAAAAGCGCGAGCAGCCGGCGGCGGAGGAAGATCTGTTCGCTTACGTGACCTCGCCGGCATTCGATGCCGACAACGGCTCCACGGGCGGTGTGCGTGCGCCGATGCTGCGCCGCGGCCGGCAAGCGCCGCAAAAGCGCGTGCTGTCGCCGGACGACGATGCGCCGAAGCTGCATAAAGTGCTGGCCGAAGCCGGCATGGGCTCGCGCCGCGAGATGGAAGAGCTCATCGTGGCCGGCCGCGTGTCGGTGAACGGCGAGCCCGCGCACATCGGGCAGCGCATCATGCCGACCGATCAGGTGCGCATCAACGGCAAGCCGGTGAAGCGCCGCGTGCAGTCCAAGCCGCCGCGCGTGCTGCTCTACCACAAGCCGGCTGGCGAGATCGTCAGCCACGCCGATCCCGAAGGGCGTCCCTCGGTCTTCGACAAACTCCCGCCGATGAAAACCGCGAAATGGCTCGCGGTCGGCCGCCTCGACTTCAATACCGAGGGCCTGCTTCTGCTGACCACGTCGGGCGATTTGGCGAACCGCTTCATGCATCCGCGCTACAGCGTCGAGCGCGAGTACGCCGTGCGCGTCGTCGGCGAACTCAGCGAGAGTTCGCGCCAGAAGCTTTTGCAGGGCGTCGAGCTCGATGACGGCCCCGCCGCCTTCCTGCGTATTCGCGACGGCGGCGGCGAAGGAACGAACCACTGGTATCACGTCGCGCTTGCCGAGGGGCGCAATCGAGAGGTGCGCCGCATGTTCGAGGCAGTCGGCCTGATGGTGAGCCGGCTCATCCGTACGCGCCACGGCTCGATTTCGCTGCCGCGTGGGCTGCGCCGCGGCCGCTGGGAGGAACTCGAGGACAACCAGGTGCGCAGCCTCATGGCGGCCGTGGGCCTCAAGCTTCCGACCGAGGACAAGGGTGGGCGCCGTTCCACGCCCGAGCGGCGCCAGCCGGACCCGATGCAGACTTCGATGGGCTTCATCAATCGTGAGCCCGTGCTGACGGCGCACGGCCGGTTCGAGCAATCGGGGCGGGGAGGTGGCCGTCGTGGCGCCGCGGGCGGCTTCGGCGGCGCGATGGGCGGTTTCGGCGACGGCGCAGGCGGCTACGGTAACCGTGGCAATGCCGGCAATGCCGGGAACGTCGGCGGCGGCAACGCTGGCCGCGGCAAGAAGGGCGGTGGGCGTCCGCGCGACGTCGACGGCAACCGCGCCGCGCCGCCGGCGGGCGGTGGCAAGCGCGCCTTTGGCGAGGGCAAGCGGGCTGGCGGCGGCAACGCACAGCGTCCGCCCTCGCGCAACCGGCCGCGCGGCCGGTAACGGCCAAAGGCGGCGGGCGGCCCTGACCGCCCGGGCGTCGTTTTCAGGCGCGGTAGCCGTGGTTGTGCCTTCCGAGGCCGGCTGCGCGCGCCGTTGCGCTTTGCAAGACGCGCTCGAAAATGCTAAACTCTCGGAGTCGCTGGGCGTGCGGTTTTTTATCTGTGCGGCTCAGGTGCGACCACCGGCAAGAAGATGGGCGTGAGCCCATTTTTTTTTGGCGGTAACGGTTCGTCATCTCGGGTAGCACGCATCTTTTCCGTGCGCCGGCAAGGCGCGCGGCCTCGTGGGTGTTGGGCGGGGTGTTGGCGCGCGCGAACACCTTAGAGGGCACAGTGCAACTGACGGAACTGATAGAAACCACGGTCTCGGGCATGGGCTACGAACTGGTCGATCTCGAGCGCACCGGGCGCGGCATGCTCTGCGTCTATATCGATCAGCCGGCCGGCATCGCGATCGAGGATTGCGAAAAGGTCACGCGTCAGCTCCAGCACGTACTGACGGTTGAAAATATCGACTACGAACGGCTCGAGGTATCGTCGCCGGGGCTCGACCGTCCGCTGAAGAAATTGGCTGATTTCGCGCGCTTTGCGGGCAGCGAGGCGGTCGTGACATTGAAAAAGCCGTTGGACGGGCGCAAGACGTACCGGGGCATTCTCCACGCGCCGAACGGCGAAACGATCGGTTTGGAATTTGAAGGGAAGGAAGGCGCGGCGATGCTCGATTTCACGCTTGCGGACATGGACCGCGCACGCCTCGTCCCGCACGTTGACTTTAGGAGCCGCAAATAATGAGTCGCGAAGTACTGATGCTGGTGGATGCGCTGGCGCGCGAAAAGAACGTCAACAAGGATGTCGTGTTCGCTGCGCTCGAGGCCGCTCTTGCTTCAGCCACCAAGAAGCTCTTCGAAGAAGACGTGGATATTCGCGTACACATCGACCGCGAGTCGGGCGAGCATGAAACCTATCGCCGCTGGCGCGTGGTGCCGGACGAGGCGGGGCTGCAGGAGCCGGATCAGGAAATTCTGCTTTTCGAGGCACGCGAGCAGCAGCCCGAAATCGAATTGGGCGAATACATCGAAGAGCCGATTCCGTCGATCGAGTTCGGACGCATCGGTGCGCAGGCTGCCAAGCAGGTCATCCTGCAGAAGGTGCGCGACGCCGAGCGCGAACAGATCCTGAACGACTTCCTCGAGCGTGGCGAGAAGATCATGACCGGTACGGTGAAGCGGCTCGACAAGGGCAACTTCATCGTCGAATCGGGGCGCGTGGAAGCGCTCCTGCGCCGCGATCAGCTGATTCCGAAGGAAAACCTGCGGGTGGGCGATCGGGTGCGCGCGTATATCGCGAAGGTCGATCGCACGGCCCGCGGGCCGCAGATCGAGCTCTCGCGCACGGCGCCCGAGTTCCTGATGAAGCTCTTCGAGATGGAAGTGCCGGAAATCGAGCAGGGCCTGCTCGAAATCAAGGCTGCCGCTCGCGATCCGGGCGTGCGCGCGAAGATCGGCGTGGTCGCCTACGACAAGCGCATCGATCCGATCGGCACCTGCGTGGGCATTCGCGGCTCGCGTGTGCAGGCGGTGCGCAACGAGCTCGGTGGCGAGAACGTCGACATCGTGCTATGGTCGGAAGATCCCGCCCAGTTCGTGATCGGCGCGCTCGCGCCGGCTGCCGTCCAGTCGATCGTCGTCGATGAGGAAAAGCACTCGATGGACGTCGTCGTCGACGAGAACGAGCTTGCGGTCGCGATCGGCCGCAACGGCCAGAACGTGCGCCTTGCCAGCGAGCTGACGGGCTGGCAAATCAACATCATGACGCCGGACGAGTCCGCCCAGAAGCAGAACCAGGAGCGCGGTGTATTGCGCGACCTCTTCATGGCGCGTCTCGATGTTGACGAGGAAGTTGCCGACATCCTGATCGATGAAGGCTTCACGAGCCTCGAAGAGATCGCCTATGTGCCGCTCAACGAGATGCTCGAAATCGAGGCGTTCGACGAAGACACCGTGCACGAGCTGCGCAATCGCTCCCGCGACGCGCTCTTGACGATGGCGATCGCGAACGAGGAGAAAGTCGAAAGCGCCGCGCTCGATCTGAAGAGCCTCGAGGGCGTGGATACCGACCTGCTCGCCAAACTGGCCGCGCATCAGATTCAGACGCGCGACGATCTTGCCGAGTTGGCCGTCGATGAATTGGTCGAAATGACCGCGATGGAAGAGGAAGCCGCGAAAGCGTTGATCATGAAAGCACGTGAACACTGGTTCCAGTGAGTGAACGACCATGGCGCACTGAAATGACCGCAGCCCCATCGGCGATTCCGCTTCCCGCGGATCGTTTGCCGCCCCCCGAGGGGGGCGCCGCCCTCTCGGGGGCGCACCGGCTGGATGGCGGCCGCATGACCCGATGCTAACCGCAAGGAATCGGTCCTTGCACTAAGAGGAATGAATGGCGAGTAACAACGTAGCCCAATTTGCCGCGGAACTGAAAATGCCAGCTGGGGTGCTGCTCGAGCAGCTTCAGGCAGCAGGTGTACAGAAAGCGAGTGAGGACGACGCCCTGTCCGAAACGGACAAGGCGCGTCTGCTCGACCACTTGCGCAAGTCGCACGGCTCGGCCGACGCGGACAAGCGCAAGATCACGCTGACCCGCCGGCACACGTCGGAGATCAAGCAATCCGACGCCACGGGCAAGGCTCGCACCATTCAGGTCGAAGTGCGCAAGAAGCGTGTGTTCGTGAAACGCGACGAACCGGGCGAGGCGGGAGCATCCGATGCGGCTGCGCAGGCCGCCGCCGAGGCCACGGTCGACGTGACCGCGGAAAGTGCCGAACTGCAGCGTCGCGAGGAAGAGGCCCGCCGCGAGGCCGAACTGCTCGCGAAGCAGGCGCAGGAGCTCAAGGAGCGTCAGGAGCGCCTCGAGCGCGAGGAAGCCGAGCGCCAGGCGCGCGAGCAGGCGGCCGAGGCCGAGCGCCGCCGCGCCGAGGAAGAGGCGGCGAAGAAGCATGCCGAGGCCGCGGCCCGTGAGCAGGCCGAGCGCGACGCGAGCGACGACGAGCGTGCAGCCGCCGAGCGTGCGGCGCAGCGCGAAGCCGCGAAGAAGGCCGAGGACGCGGCACGCGCCGCGGCCGAGAAGGCGCGCGCCGAGCAGGAAGACATCCGCAAGCGCCGTGAGGCGGCGGAGGCGGAAGCGCGCGCGATTCGCGAGATGATGAACACGCCGCGCCGGGCACAGGTGAAGGCGCCCGAACCGGCGCCCGCGCCGAAACCCGCCGAGCCGGCGAAGACGGCCGAAGCGAAGGGTACGCTGCACAAGCCCGCTCGTCCGGCTGGCGAGGCCGCGCGCCCCGCTGCGCGCAAGACGACCGCGGCGCCGGCCACGACGCAGGCTCCATCGCAGGCACCCGCAGGCGACAAGAAGAAGCCGGGCGGCAAGGGCGGCTGGCAGGACGACGCAGCCAAGCGCCGCGGCATCAAGACCCGCGGCGATTCGAGCGGCGGCGTGGACCGCGGCTGGCGCGGCGGCCCGAAGGGGCGCGGCAAGCACCAGGACAGCTCGACGTCGTTCCAGGCGCCGACCGAGCCGATCGTGCGCGAAGTGCACGTGCCCGAGACGATCACGGTGGCCGATCTGGCTCACAAGATGTCGGTGAAGGCGTCCGAGGTCATCAAGGTCATGATGAAGCTCGGCCAGATGGTCACGATCAACCAGATGCTCGACCAGGAAACGGCGATGATCATCGTCGAGGAACTGGGGCATCGCGCGGTCGCGGCCAAGCTCGACGATCCGGAAGCGCTGCTCGTAGAGGGCGAGGCAACCGATGCGGAGCTGCTGCCGCGTCCGCCCGTCGTCACGGTCATGGGCCACGTCGACCACGGCAAGACCTCGCTGCTCGACTACATCCGCCGCGCGAAAGTGGCGGCCGGCGAAGCGGGCGGCATTACGCAGCACATCGGCGCCTATCACGTCGAAACGCCGCGCGGCGTCATCACGTTCCTCGACACGCCGGGTCACGAGGCCTTTACTGCGATGCGTGCCCGTGGTGCGAAGGCCACTGACATCGTCATTCTGGTCGTGGCGGCCGACGACGGCGTGATGCCGCAAACGAAGGAAGCCATCGCGCACGCGAAAGCGGGCGGCGTGCCGATCGTCGTTGCGATCAACAAGATCGACAAGCCGGAGGCGAACCCCGAGCGCGTCAAGCAGGAGCTCGTCGCGGAAGGCGTCGTGCCGGAAGAATACGGCGGCGATTCGCCGTTCGTGCCGGTTTCGGCGAAGACGGGTGCGGGCATCGACGACCTGCTCGAGAACGTGTTGCTCCAGGCGGAAGTGCTCGAATTGACAGCGCCGGTGGAAGCGCCGGCGAAGGGTCTCGTGATCGAAGCGAAGCTCGACAAGGGCAAGGGTCCGGTCGCAACGGTGCTCGTGCAGTCGGGTACGCTCTCGCGCGGCGACGTCGTGCTCGCGGGCAGCGCGTATGGCCGTGTGCGCGCCATGCTGGACGAGACGGGCAAGGCCACGAAGTCGGCCGGTCCGTCGATTCCGGTCGAGATTCAGGGCTTGTCGGAAGTGCCGGCGGCAGGCGAGGAAGTGATGGTCCTGCAAGACGAGCGCAAGGCGCGCGAAATCGCGCTGTTCCGTCAGGGCAAGTTCCGCGACGTCAAGCTTGCGAAGCAGCAGGCCGCGAAGCTCGAAAGCATGCTCGAGCAGATGGGCGAGGGCGAGGTCAAGAACCTGCCGCTCATCGTCAAGGCCGACGTGCAGGGCTCGCAGGAAGCACTCGTGCAGGCGCTGCAAAAGCTGTCGACCGACGAAGTGCGCGTGCAGATCGTGCACGGCGCGGTGGGTGGCATCAGCGAGTCCGACGTCAATCTGGCGACGGCATCGAAGGCGGTCATCATCGGCTTCAACACGCGTGCCGACGCGCAGGCCCGCAAGCTTGCGGAAACGAACGATGTCGACATCCGCTACTACAACATCATTTACGATGCTGTGGATGAAGTGAAGGCGGCGATGTCGGGCATGCTCGCACCGGAGAAGCGCGAGGTCATCACGGGCATGGTCGAGGTGCGTCAGGTCTTCCGCGTGCCGAAGATCGGCGCGGTGGCGGGGTGTATGGTCACGGACGGTGTCGTCAAGCGCTCCTCGTCGGTGCGCGTGCTGCGCAACAACGTGGTCATTCACACCGGCGAGCTCGATTCGCTCAAGCGCTTCAAGGACGACGTCAAGGAAGTGAAGCAGGGCTTCGAGTGCGGTATGTCGATCAAGAACTTCAACGATATCGTCGAAGGCGATCAGTTCGAAGTGTTCGAAGTCACGGAAGTCGCGCGCACGCTCTAAGCGTCGCCGCGGCAAACCGGGCGGGGCGGGCGCGATGCCTTGTCCCGCCCGTTGCTTTTATGGCGGCCGTTTCGTGCGTGCCCGAGCGGTAACGGGCGCCAGCGGCGCAACCATTGCATCAGGAATTCGCCATGTCGAAGAAACGTAGTTCCCCCAATCGCAACGTGCAGATCGCCGATCAGATCCAGCGCGATCTGTCCGAACTGATCATGCGCGAGGTCAAAGACCCGCGCATCGGGCTCGTCACGATTCAGAGCGTCGAGCTCACGCCCGATTATGCGCACGCGAAGGTCTACTTCACGACGCTCACGGGCGATGCCGGTGCGACGCAAGCCGCACTCAATCATGCGGCAGGCCATCTGCACAATCTGCTTTTCAAGCGGCTGCACATCCATACGGTGCCCACGCTGCATTTCCACTACGACAAGACGATCGAGCGGGCTGTGGAAATGTCGCGTCTCATCGACGAGGCGAACGCGAGCCGTGCGAAGGACGATTGATTCGATGCGTTTCCGTTTCAACGTTCGCATGGATGCCGCAGTCCGGGCAGCTGGACCAGCGGGGCCGGAGCAAGTATCCGGAGCCTTGCGATGAGCGCGCCGCAGCGCCCGCGCGTGCCGCGTCGCGACCTCGATGGCGTGCTGCTGCTGGATAAGCCCGTGGGGCTTTCCAGCAATGACGCCCTTATGTGCGCGAAGCGCCTCTATCTGGCGAAGAAAGCCGGGCATACGGGCACGCTCGATCCGCTGGCATCGGGCCTTTTGCCGCTGTGCTTCGGCGAGGCGACGAAGTTTTCCCAGGACCTGCTCGAGGCCGACAAGACCTACGAGGCGACGATGCGGCTCGGCGTGCGCACGACGACAGGCGATGCCGAGGGCGAGGTGCTCGAGACGCGTGAGGTGCGCGTCGATCCCGCCGCGCTCGACAGCGCGATGGCGGGACTGCGTGGTCAGATCGTGCAGGTGCCGCCGATGTATTCGGCGCTCAAGCGCGACGGCAAGCCGCTTTACGAGTACGCGCGCGCCGGTCAGACGGTCGAACGCGAGGGGCGCGTGGTCACGATCCATTCGCTCGAGTTGCTCGCCTGCGCGCTGCCCGACGTCACGTTTCGCGTGAAATGCAGCAAGGGCACCTACGTGCGTACGCTCGCCGAGGACATCGGCGCGGCGCTCGGGTGCGGGGCGCACCTCGTTGCACTGCGCCGCACCGGCGTGGGCGCGCTGACACTCGAGCATGCCGTGACGCTCGACGCTTTGTCGGGGATGGAAGCACCGGCGCGCGATGCCATGTTGCAGCCCGTCGATGCACTGCTGAGTACGTTCGCGCCCGTGCGTCTTGCCGAGGAGGCCGCGCGCCGCTTCCAGCAGGGCCAGCGCCTGCGCGTGGCCGAGCTCGCATCGACCGCCGCGGGCAACGAGGAAGGCGTGCGCGGTGCGGGCGAGGGTGCGCGCGTGCGCGTCTATCGCGACGCGGACGGTGCGCTGCTCGGCGTGGCACGTGTGGTGGGCGGCGTACTCGCGCCGGAGCGGCTCGTCGTCATGCGGCCCTGAGCTGGCAGCGTTGCCCGTGCAAAGACAAAAGCCCGGCATTGGCATTGCCGGGCTTTTGTTTGGCCGCCGCGTGGCACGGCTCGTGCGCGGTTCGCATCGGGGTCAATGCGCGGCGGATGCCGCCGCGCTCGAATCGCCGCCGCCCGCGCGCTCGGGCCGGGTGATCCAGATCAGCGCAATGAGCACGACGAACACCAACGACGACAAGTAGAACAGGTCGTTGACGCCGAGCTGCGCGGCTTGCTGGCTGACGAGCCTGTCGAAGAGGCCGTAACGCTGCGACATGTCGAGCCCCGTCGTCGCGCCCATTTGGGCAAGCGACTGGTTGAAGGTCGGATCGAACGCACTGGCGCGCTCGGTCAACTGGGCATGGTGAAAGATCGTCCTGTGGTCCCAGGCCGTCGTGAAGATCGAGGTGCCGATCCCGCCGCACATGATCCGCACGAAGTTTGAGAGGCCCGACGCGGCCGCGATCCGGTTGCCCGGCAGCCCCGACAGCGTGATCGACACGAGCGGAATGAAAAAGCCGGCCATGCCGATGCCCTGCACGAGCGTGGGTAGCGCGAGCGACCACGTATCCACGCCCGTCGTATAGCGCGAGCGCATCCAGAAGCACAGCGCGAACACGAGGAACGCGGCCGTCGCGATCTTGCGCGGATCGGTGCGCGGCAGGAATTTGCCCGTCACGGGCGACAGCAGAATCGCGAAAACGCCGACAGGCGCCATCACGAGCCCCGCGTCCGTGGCCGTATAGCCGAGATCCGTTTGCAGCCAGAGCGGCAGCAGCACGAGGTTGCCGAAATAGAGTCCGTAGCCGATCGAGAGCGCGACGGTGCCGCCCGTGAAGTTGCGCTTTCTGAAAAGCGAGAGGTCGACCACCGGGTGCTCGGCCGTCAGCTCCCAGATCACGAAGAACGCGAAGCCGATCGCGGCGACGAGCGCCAGTGCGACGATCGTCGTCGACGAGAACCAGTCGAGGTCCTTGCCCTTGTCGAGCATCACCTGCAACGAGCCCACCCAGATCACGAGCAGCGAGAGGCCCACGGTGTCGATGGGCGCCTTCTTGATGACGGAGTCGCGCTCGCGGAAGATCGCGTACGTGGCGAGGGCGGCGGCCACACCCACCGGGATGTTGACGTAGAAGATCCACGGCCACGAGATGTTGTCGGAGATCCACCCGCCGAGAATCGGCCCGGCAACCGGCGCGATCAGAGTCGTCATCGACCACATCGCGAGTGCGGCGGGCGCCCTCGCACGCGGATAGCTCGCCAGCAGCAGCGTTTGCGAGAGCGGAATCATCGGGCCTGCGACGGCACCCTGGATGACGCGCGAGAGGAGCAGGAACGGCAGCGTCGGCGAAAGGCCGCACATCCACGACGAGATCACGAACAGAATGATCGAGGCGAGAAAGAGACGGACCTGCCCGATGCGGTCGGTGAGCCAGCCGGTGAGCGGCACCGAGATGGCGTTGGCGACTGCGAACGACGTGATGACCCAGGTGCCTTGATCGGACGAGACGCCGAGATCGCCCGAAATGGTCGGGATCGACACGTTGGCGATCGACGTGTCGAGCACGTTCATGAACACGGCGAGCGACACGGCAATGGTGCCGATCACGAGCCGGGCGCCCGTGAGCGGCGGATGAGGCGGCGCTGCTTGGGGGGAAGCCATGATGGAGATGCCCTCGGAGAGTGATTGAGCCGCGCGCTTACATCAGGCGCGCCGCGCCGCTCGCCATCTTGGCTCCGCGTGCGTTGCGCTGAGCGGCCGGTTTTTGCGCCACGGGCGTCGTGGCACCGGAGCCGGCATTGGCCGCGATGATGCGCGCGATCTCGGCATCGGCCTCGTCGCCGTACTTGTCGAAGACGTTCGTCTGATAGACCGTGTTGCGCGCGTTGCCGAGCTGGCTGCCGCTGTCGTCCTTGATGTCGACATCGACTTGCATCGAGAGGCCGATGCGCAGCGGATGAGCGCGCAACTGGTCGGCATCGAGTTCGATGCGCACCGGCAGCCGCTGCACGACCTTGATCCAATTGCCGGTGGCGTTCTGGGCCGGCAGCAGCGAGAAGGCGGAACCGGTGCCAGCCGAAAAGCCCACGACCTTGCCGCGATAGACGACGGAAGAGCCATAAACGTCCGCCGTCAACGTCACTGGCTGGCCGATGCGCATATGCTTGAGCTGGACTTCCTTGAAGTTGGCATCGACCCAGACCGCGTTCAGCGGGACGATGGCCATCAGCGGCGCCCCGGGCGACACGCGCTGGCCGACCTGGACCGCGCGTTTGGCGACGTAGCCGGTCACGGGCGCGGGCAGCGTGTTGCGCGCATTGTTCAAGTACGCGTCGCGCACGCGCGCGGCGGCCGCGAGCACGTTCGGATGATCGGCAATCGTCGTGTTCGTGGTCAGTGCGCGGTTCGAGGCGAGCTGTTGCTGGGCGGCGTCGAGCGCGGCCTGGGCGGCCTTGACGGCGTCACGCGCATGCGAGATCTCTTCCTGCGAGACGGCACCCGTTTGCGCGACGGCAAGGCGGCGCTTCAAATCGTCCTGCGCGCGAGAGAGGTCGGCCTCGCGCTGGGCGATCTGGGCCTGATACTGATCGTTGTTGACGAAGATCCCGCGCACCTGGCGCACCGTCTGCGCGAGATTCGCTTCGGCCTGCTGCAGCGCCACGCGCGCATCGGCGCCATCGAGGACGACGAGCGGATCGCCGGCCTTGACGGTTTGCGTATCGTCGGCATTGACGGCGATGACCGTGCCCGTGACCTGCGGCGTGATCTGCACAACGTTGCCGTTGACGTAGGCGTCGTCGGTTTCCTCGTGGAAGCGGGCGACGAGGAAATAGTAGAGCCCGTACGCGATCGCTGCCACGAGGATCACGAGAGCGAGCAGCGTCATCAGCCGCTTGCGTTTGCCGTTCGCCGGCGACTGCGACGTCGCGGCGGGTTTCTGGGTGTCGCTCATTGAAATACTCCTGGGGTTTCTAATCCCTATTGTTCGAATGTCGGCCGTCCAGTGCTCGGGTTGGACGGTGTTTTGCGGCTTGGCCGCGGTACTCAGCCCGACGTGCCTGCCGCTGCCGGCCGTGCCTGCGCCGCATCGGACGGCAGGCCCACGCCGCTTGCCTCGGCCTGGAAGCCGCCGCCGAGTGCCTTGATCAGCGCGAACTGCATATCGCGCCGGCGCATCCTCAGGTTCGTCACCGTCTGCTCGGCCGTAAGCCGGTTGATGTCGGCCGTCAGCACCTGCAACTGCGGCGAGAGTCCGGCCTTGTAGCGGATCACGGCGAGCCGGTAAGCCTCGGTCGAGGCATCGAGCGCGCGCTGCGCATCGCCCATTTGCCGATCGACGGCGCGGATCGAGGCGACTTGCGTGGCGACGTCCGACAGCGCGTCGATCAACGTCTGGTTGTAGCTCGCGACGTCGAGTTCGAAGTCGGCGTAGCGGCCCTTCAATTGCGCTCGCAGCGCACCCGCATCGAAAATCGGCAGATGAATGGCCGGCGAAACCTGCAATTGTCTGCTGCTTGCTTTCAGGAAGCGGCTGAAGCCGAAGGCGTCGAGTCCGGCCGCCGCGGCCAGGTTGATGTCCGGGAAGAACTCAGCCTTCGCTTCCTTTACGTCGTGCAGCGCGGCTTCGATCTGCCAGCGCGCGGCGACGAGATCGGGGCGGCGCGCGAGAAGGTCCGCCGGCAGATTGTCGGGCAGCGCGAGCGCGCCGCCGGCCGAGAGCGCGGGCTGCGCGATTTGCAGGCCCGCATCGGGCCCCTTGCCGAGCAGGGCGGCGAGCTGGTAACGCACGGTCGTGATCTGACCATCGAGATCGGAGAGCGTGGTTTGGCTCGACGCGATGTTGCCAAGCGCCGTCTGTTTCTCGACGCTCGTATCGAGACCGGCCTTCACCCGCCCGTTCGTGATCGAACCCACCTCCTGACGATTGGCGATTTCGCGCGCGGCGATGTCGCGCTGTGCGTAGAGCTGCGCGAGCTGGTTGTAAGTCCGCGCGACCGATGCGGCAAGCGTGATGCGTGCCTGCTGGATGTCGGCTTGCGCAGCCTTTTCCTGTGAGACGGCTGCGGCGAGGCGGGACCGGTTCTTGCCCCACAGATCGAGATCCCACGACGCGCTGGCGAGCGCCGTATGTTCGGTGAACCAGCTGCCGCCGTACGGAGCCGGATAGATCGTGTTTTCCGTGAAGCGTTCGCGCGTGACCGAGTAGCTGCCATTGACCTTCGGCATGAGTTCCGAGCGCGAGCTTTCGATGTAGGACTGTGCTTTGGCGAGGCGCGCCTGGGCCTGCGCGATCGTCGGATTGCCTGCAAGCGCTTCGTCGATGAGCTTTGGCAACTGCGGGTCGCCGAACCGCCCGGCCCAGTCGAGCGACGGCCATTGTCCGCCTTGGGCGGGCAGGCTTTGCGCGGTGTCGAAGCTCGTCGCGCTCGCGGGCGTCTTCTCGCTCTTGATGCCGGCGTAATTGACGCAGCCCGCGAGCACGAGGGCGGCGATCGCGGCGGCGGCGGCCCGCGGGGCGCGCAGGCGGGACGGAACGGAACGTGATGTCATTGCGCGGCCTTTCGACTCGAATGTGATGATGGACATTGCAACTTTTTTTTCGGTGTTCGATACCCAAAACGACTTACCGGCACCGCAGCGGCGGGGCGCGCGGCTCGAATACGGGGAGGACGCTTTGGGCGGTGGCGCGGAATCAGCTTCCGCCGGCGGCAGCCTCGCAGGTATTGGCCAGCATGCGCCTCAACATGCTTTTCAGAAAGCCGATTTCCTCGGGTGTGAAGCCGGCCAGCGCCTTCTCGGTCACGCCGCCGAAGATCTCCGGCATGCGCGCGGCAAGCGCGTAGCCATCGGCCGTCAGCTCGAGGCGCACGGCCCGGCGATCCTCGCTGCTGCGCACGCGCGAGAGCAGCTTGCGTTTCTCGAGCCGATCGACGAGGCGCGTGACCGCGCTCGCGTCGATGCCGTAGTGCCGCGCCAGGTCGGCGGCGAGCGGGCATCGGCCCGAACCGATCATGAACAGCATGCTGCCCTGCGTGCTTGTAATGCCGAGCTCGCTCATGGTGCGCTGGCTCACGAGATTGGACAGGCCCGATTTGGCGCGGGCGAGCAGGTAGCCCACGGCTTCGTCGAGCGGAAAGTCGCGCACCTCGGGTGGAAGCCCGTCAGTCGGTTCAGCCATGGTCTTTCCTGAAACTGCAATAATTGACTAGGCAGCATTCTAGTGTCGGAAACATGACTATGCAAGTATTTACTTGCGGCCTCCCTCGGGGCGCGCTCCCTGAGCGCTTGCGAGCCGCGTGCCCGGTGGCGCGATCGGCATTGCTGCATTGCGCCGGCGTGTCGTATGCCGAGGTTTCACGCCGGCGTGCTACAATTTCGAGTTCTCCAAAGTGCGTTCTTCGCCTGCCGCCAGCGGCTTCGCGCGCGTGCGCACGCAACCGTTCAGACCTCTTATGACACGCGCCCTTCGCAACATCGCCATCATTGCCCACGTCGACCATGGCAAGACCACGCTCGTCGATCAGCTGCTTCGTCAGTCGGGCACGTTCCGGGACAACCAGCAGATCGCGGAGCGCGTGATGGATTCGAACGACATCGAGCGAGAGCGCGGTATCACGATCCTTGCGAAGAACTGCGCCGTCGAATACGAGGGCACGCACATCAATATCGTCGATACGCCGGGGCACGCGGACTTCGGCGGCGAGGTGGAGCGCGTGCTGTCGATGGTGGATTCGGTGCTGCTGCTCGTCGACGCAGTCGAGGGCCCGATGCCGCAAACGCGCTTCGTGACGAAAAAGGCGCTCGCGCTCGGCCTGAAGCCGATCGTCGTCGTCAACAAGATCGACCGGCCGGGCGCGCGCATCGACTGGGTCATCAATCAAACGTTCGACCTTTTCGACAAGCTCGGGGCGTCCGAAGACCAACTCGATTTCCCGATCGTCTATGCTTCGGGCCTGAACGGCTACGCGTCGCTCGATCCGAGCGCGCGCGAGGGCGACATGCGCCCGCTGTTCGAGGCCATTCTCGAGCACGTCCCCGTGCGGCCGGCCGATCCGGACGCGCCGCTGCAATTGCAGATCACGTCGCTCGACTACTCGACCTACGTCGGCCGTATCGGTGTGGGCCGCATCACGCGCGGCCGCATCCGCCCCGGCCAGCAGGTCGCTTTGCGCTTCGGCCCCGAGGGCGAGGTGCAGAACCGCAAGATCAACCAGGTGCTCTCGTTCGAGGGGCTCGACCGCGTGCAGGTGGACGAGGCCCAGGCGGGCGACATCGTGCTCATCAACGGCATCGAGGACATCGGCATCGGCGCGACGATCTGCGCGCCCGAGGCCCCGGAGGCGCTGCCGATGATCACCGTCGACGAACCCACCCTCACGATGAACTTCCTCGTGAACTCGTCGCCGCTCGCGGGTAAGGAGGGCAAATTCGTCACGAGCCGGCAAATCCGCGATCGCCTGATGCGCGAACTCAACCACAACGTGGCGTTGCGCGTGCGCGACACGGGCGACGAAACCGTGTTCGAAGTCTCGGGCCGCGGCGAGCTGCACCTCACGATCCTGATCGAAAACATGCGCCGGGAAGGGTACGAACTCGCGGTGTCGCGCCCGCGCGTGGTGCTGCACGAGGTCGACGGCGTCAAGCAGGAGCCGTACGAGCTTCTGACCGTGGATGTGGAAGACGGCCACCAGGGCGGCGTGATGGAGGAGCTGGGGCGTCGCAAGGGCGAACTGCTCGACATGGCGTCCGACGGGCGCGGCCGTACACGGCTCGAGTACCGTATTCCGGCGCGCGGCCTGATCGGTTTCCAGGGCGAATTCATGACGCTTACGCGCGGCACGGGGCTCATGAGCCACGTTTTCGACGAGTACGCCCCGATCAAGGAAGGCACGCTTGGCGAGCGCCGCAACGGTGTGCTGATTTCGCAGGACGACGGTGCGGCGGTGGCCTACGCGCTGTGGAAGCTCCAGGATCGCGGCCGCATGTTCGTGAAGCCGGGCGACGCGCTCTACGAGGGCATGATCATCGGCATTCACAGCCGCGACAACGATCTCGTCGTCAATCCGATCAAGGGCAAGCAGCTCACGAACGTCCGCGCGTCGGGTACCGACGAAGCGGTGCGGCTCGTGCCGCCGATCCAGCTTTCGCTCGAGTACGCGGTGGAATTCATCGACGACGACGAACTGGTCGAAGTGACCCCGCAATCGATCCGTCTGCGCAAGCGCCATCTGAAGGAGCATGAGCGCCGCCGCGCGAGCCGCGAAGCCGCGCTCGACTGAGCGGGCGCGTGCACCGCTGCGTGCACCGTTTTGGCGCGCAGGCCCTCGGCCATTCGCAGGCTTTCGCAAAGCCGCCCGAAAGGGCGGCTTTGCTTTTGGCTTTGCTTTTTTGTAGCCGGAATGCCTCGTTTACCCGCGTCCCCGCGCGCCCCGACCAATCTCGAATATCGGTTATGTGCTATGCTGCGCGTTGCTAGTTTTAGGTCCTTCCAAGCAAGACTTGATTCGCGCAATCCGCTAAACGGTCAGGCCGTGTCGCGGAAGGTTGAGTAACCCGCTATTTCTCGAGAAACTCGAAGAAAGGTGAGCGTAAACATGATGAAGCAATTCCAGCTGAACTCGTACCTGTTCGGCGGCAATGCTCCGTACGTTGAAGAGCTGTACGAGCAATATCTGGACAATCCGGCGTCTGTCCCCGAGAACTGGCGCGAGTATTTCGACGCGCTGCAAAACGTTCCGGCCTCGGATGGCACGACCGCCAACGACGTGGCCCATGGCCCGATCGTCGAGTCGTTCGCTCAGCGCGCGAAAGCCAACGCTTTCATCCCGCGCGAAGCCGGGGAGAACCTCTCGACTGCGCGCAAGCAAGTCCACGTCCAGTCGCTTATCAGCGCCTATCGCTTCATGGGCTCGCAATGGGCCAATCTCGATCCGCTGAAGCGTCGCGAGCGTCCCGCCATTCCCGAACTCGAACCCGCGTTCTACGATTTCACGGAAGCGGACCTCGACCAGACCTTCAGCGCCGGCAACCTCTATTTCGGCTTCGAGCAAGCGTCGCTGCGCGAGATCGTCAAGGCGCTGCGCGACACGTACTGCGGCACGATCGGCGCCGAGTTCATGTACATCAGCGATCCCGAGCAAAAGCGCTGGTGGCAGGAGCGCCTGGAGTCGATTCGCGCGACCCCGAATTTCTCGGCTGAGAAAAAGAAGCACATTCTCAACCGGCTGACGGCCGGCGAAGGCCTCGAGCGCTATCTGCATACGCGCTATGTGGGCCAGAAGCGCTTTTCGCTCGAGGGCGGCGAAAGCTTCATCGCCTCGATGGACGAAGTAGTGCGCCACGCCGGCGCGAACGGCGTGCAGGAAATCGTGATCGGCATGGCCCACCGTGGCCGTCTGAACGTGCTCGTGAACACGCTCGGCAAGATGCCGTCGGATCTGTTCGCGGAGTTCGAAGGCAAGCACGTCGACGATCTGCCCGCAGGTGACGTCAAGTACCACAAGGGCTTCTCGTCCGATGTCGCGACCGAAGGCGGCCCCGTGCACCTGTCGCTGGCGTTCAACCCGTCGCACCTCGAAATCGTCAATCCCGTTGTCGAAGGTTCGGCGAAGGCGCGCATGGACCGCCGCGGCGACGCCGCCGGCGCACAGGTGCTGCCGGTGCAGATCCATGGCGACGCGGCCTTCGCGGGCCAGGGCGTCGTGATGGAAACGCTGAACCTCGCGCAAACGCGCGGCTACGGCACGCACGGCACGCTGCACATCGTCATCAACAACCAGATCGGCTTCACGACGTCCGACCCGCGCGACGCGCGTTCGACGCTTTACTGCTCGGACGTCGTCAAGATGATCGAGGCGCCCGTGCTGCACGTGAACGGCGACGATCCCGAAGCGGTCGTGCTCGCCACGCAGCTCGCGATCGACTTCCGGATGCAATTCCACAAGGATGTCGTGATCGACATCGTCTGCTTCCGGAAGCTCGGCCACAACGAGCAGGACACGCCGGCGGTCACGCAGCCGCTGATGTACAAGAAGATCGCCCAGCATCCGGGCACGCGCGCGCTCTACGCCGAAAAGCTCGTCCAGCAGGGCGTGATCGGGGCCGATGACGCCGACGGCTTCGTCAAGGCCTACCGCCAGGCGATGGACGCAGGCCATCACACCGTCGATCCCGTTCTCTCGAACTACAAGAGCAAGTACGCGGTGGACTGGGTGCCGTTCCTGAACCGCAAGTGGACCGATGCGGCCGACACGGCCGTGCCGCTCGCGGAACTGAAGCGCCTTGGCGAGCGCATCACGACGATCCCCGAAAACTTCAAGCTGCACCCGCTCGTCGAGCGCGTCGTCAACGACCGCCGCGCGATGGCGCGCGGCGATGCCCCGCTCGATTGGGGCATGGGCGAGCATCTCGGTTACGCCTCGCTCGTCGCATCGGGCTATGCCGTGCGTTTGACTGGCCAGGATTCGGGCCGCGGCACGTTCACCCATCGTCACGCGGTGCTGCACGACCAGAACCGCGAGCGCTGGAACGACGGCACCTACATTCCGCTGCAAAACGTGGCGGACGGTCAGGCGAAGTTCACGGTGATCGACTCGGTGCTGTCCGAAGAAGCTGTACTCGGCTTCGAATACGGCTACTCCACGGCCGAGCCGAACACGCTCGTGGCATGGGAAGCGCAGTTCGGCGACTTCGCCAACGGCGCGCAAGTCGTGATCGATCAGTTCATCTCGTCGGGCGAAGTGAAGTGGGGCCGTGTCTCTGGCCTGACGATGCTCCTGCCGCATGGCTACGAAGGCCAGGGTCCCGAGCACTCGTCGGCGCGTATGGAGCGCTATCTGCAACTGTGCGCCGAGCACAACATGCAGGTCGCGCAGCCCACCACGCCCGCGCAGATCTTCCATCTGTTGCGTCGCCAGATGATCCGCCTGTTCCGCAAGCCGCTCATCATCTTCACGCCGAAGTCGCTGCTGCGCCACAAGGAAGCCGTGTCGGATCTGTCCGAACTCGCGAGCGGCGCGTTCCAGCCCGTGATCGGCGAAGTCGATTCGAGCATCGAGGCGAAGAAGGTGAAGCGTGTAGTGGTCTGCTCGGGCCGCGTCTACTACGACCTCGTCGCCCATCGCCGCGAAGCGAAGGCGAACGACGTCGCGATCGTGCGTATCGAGCAGCTTTATCCGTTTGCGCACAAGCAGTTCGAAGCGGAAATCAAGAAGTACGATCACGCGACGGAAGTGGTGTGGGTGCAGGACGAGCCGCAAAACCAAGGCCCGTGGTTCTACATCGAGCACCATCTGAAGGAAGGCATGAAGGAAGGGCAGAAGCTCGCGTACAGCGGCCGCCCGGCTTCGGCCTCGCCTGCGGTGGGCTACTACGCGAAGCACTACGAGCAGCAAAAGGCGCTCGTGGAAGGCGCGTTTGGCCGTCTCAAGAGCGCATCGATCGCGAAATAACGACATGACAGCGAACCGGGAAAGCGCAGCAGCGCTTTCCCGCGTCGTTTGCCGGGCACGCGGAGCAAGAAGCGTCAGGCAATACGGACCTCGGTTCGCGCTCCACACCAGATAGAGTTCAGGAAAATCAAATGGCTATTGTTGAAGTCAAGGTTCCCCAGTTTTCCGAGTCGGTCTCGGAAGGCACGATGCTGCAATGGAAGAAGAAGGCCGGCGAAGCCGTCGCGCGTGACGAAGTGCTCGTCGAGATCGAAACCGACAAGGTCGTGCTCGAAGTGCCGGCGCCCGCGGCGGGCGTGCTGGCGGAAGTGATCGTCGGCGACGGCGAGACCGTCGAATCGGAGCAACTGCTCGCGAAGATCGATACGGAAGCGAAGGCTGGCGCCGCGCCGGCTGCGGCCGCTGCCGCCGCGCCTGCCGCTACCGCTGCCGCACCGGCTGCTGCCGCGCCGGCTGCTGCGACGGCCACCGCGGGTGCCGCTGCGTCCCCCGCGGCAGGCAAGCTCATGGCCGAGAAGAACCTGAGCGCCGAGCAGGTGCCGGGCACGGGCCGGGACGGCCGCATCACGAAGGGCGATGTTCTGGCTGCCGGCACACCGGCGCCCGCCGCGAAGGCACCGGCTGCCGCACCCGCCGCACGCCCGGCGAAGCCCTCGCTGCCCGACGTGAAGGCGCCGGCCTCGGCCGACACGTGGCTCAACAACCGCCCCGAGCAGCGCGTGCCGATGTCGCGCCTGCGCGCGCGGATCGCCGAGCGTCTGCTCGAGTCGCAGCAGACGAACGCCATTCTCACGACGTTCAACGAAGTGAACATGGCGCCCGTCATGGAGCTGCGCAACAAGTACAAGGACAAGTTCGAGAAGGAGCACGGCGTGAAGCTCGGCTTCATGTCGTTCTTCGTCAAGGCTGCCGTGCACGCGCTCAAGAAGTTCCCCCTCGTGAACGCGTCGATCGACGGTAACGACATCGTCTATCACGGCTACTTCGACATCGGTATCGCTGTCGGATCGCCGCGCGGCCTCGTGGTGCCGATCCTGCGCAATGCCGATCAGATGAGCCTTGCCGACATCGAGAAGAAGATCGCGGAGTTCGGCCAGAAGGCGAAGGACGGCAAGCTCTCGATCGAGGAAATGACGGGCGGCACGTTCTCGATTTCGAACGGTGGTGTGTTCGGCTCGATGCTCTCCACGCCGATCATCAACCCGCCGCAGTCGGCCATTCTCGGCGTGCACGCCACGAAGGAGCGTGCCGTCGTCGAAAACGGCCAGATCGTCATCCGCCCGATGAACTACCTCGCGCTGTCGTACGACCACCGGATCATCGACGGGCGCGAAGCCGTCCTTTCGCTCGTGGCGATGAAGGATGCGCTCGAGGATCCCGCGCGCCTGCTGCTCGATCTGTAACGCCTGTGAGCGCACGCAACACGTGCGCTACCGCCTGGTTTGAATGGCGGCGATGCATGGCGAAGCGCCGCGCATCGTCGCGTCATCGAAAGGATTGTCATGTCTCAAGAATTTGACGTCGTCGTGATCGGCGCGGGCCCTGGCGGCTATATCGCCGCGATCCGTGCCGCGCAGCTCGGCAAGAGCGTCGCCTGTATCGAAAAGTGGAAGAACCCGGCCGGCGCGCTGAAGCTCGGCGGCACCTGCCTGAATGTCGGCTGCATTCCGTCGAAGGCGCTGCTTGCCTCGTCGGAAGAGTTCGAGAATGCTTCGCATCACCTCGCCGAGCATGGTATCGACGTGGCCGGCGTGAAGATCGACATCGGCAAGATGCTCGCGCGCAAGGACGGCATCGTCGAAAAGATGACGAGCGGCATCGAGTTCCTCTTCAAGAAGAACAAGATCACCTGGCTCAAGGGGCACGGTAAATTTGTCGGCAGGAACGACGGCGGCGTGCAGATCGAAGTGAGCGGCGAGGGCGATACCGAAGTCGTCACGGCCAGGAACGTCATCATCGCCACGGGCTCGAAGGCACGCCATCTGCCGAACGTGCCGGTCGACAACAAGATCGTCGCCGATAACGAAGGCGCGCTTTCGTTCGACGCCGTGCCGAAGAAGCTGGCCGTGATCGGTGCCGGCGTGATCGGCCTCGAACTCGGCTCGGTATGGCGCCGCCTTGGCGCGCAAGTGACCGTGCTCGAAGCGCTGCCGCAGTTCCTCGGCGCCGCCGACGAAGCGCTCGCCAAGGAAGCGGCCAAGCTCTTCAAGAAGCAAGGGCTCGACATTCACCTCGGCGTGAAGATCGGCGACGTGAAAGCGACCGGCAAGGGCGTCACGATCGCCTATACCGATAAGGACGGCAACGCGCAGACGCTCGAAGCGGATCGCCTGATCGTCTCGGTCGGCCGCGTGCCGAACACCGACAATCTCGGCCTCGAAGCCGTCGGCCTGAAGGCGAACGAGCGCGGTTTCATCGACGTGGACGACCACTGCCGCACGGCTGTGCCGAATATCTACGCGATCGGCGACGTCGTGCGCGGGCCGATGCTTGCGCACAAGGCCGAAGACGAAGGCGTGCTAGTGGCCGAGATCATCGACGGCCAGAAGCCGCATATCGACTACAACTGCATCCCCTGGGTCATTTACACGGAACCCGAGATCGCCTGGGTGGGCAAGACCGAGCAGCAGTTGAAGGCCGAGGGCCGCGAGATCAAGACGGGCCAGTTCCCGTTCTCGATCAACGGCCGCGCACTCGGCGTGGCCAAGCCGGAAGGCTTCGTGAAAATGATTGCCGATGCGAAGACCGATGAGCTTCTCGGCGTGCACATCATCTCCGCGAATGCTTCGGATCTGATCGCCGAAGCCGTGGTCGCGATGGAGTTCAAAGCTGCCTCCGAGGATATCGGTCGCATCAGCCATCCGCATCCGTCGCTCTCGGAAGTGATGCGCGAGGCGGCGCTCGCCGTCGACAAGCGGTCGCTCAACAAGTAACGGCGCCGCGGCGGCCGAGCCGCCCAGATCGTGCGCCCTGAAGCTGGCGCACCGCGACGAAGGCGGGCGGGCGAAACCCGTTCGCCTTCGTTTTTTGTGTCTCACGATGAACGTCATCGAATATTACGAACACGAGCTGCGTACGCGAGGCTATCAGGCCGACGATGCGCAGCTTCAGGCGGTGGACCGTCTCCAGCGCTGCTATGGCGAATGGGTCGCCTACAAGGCACGCCGCTCGAACACGTGGCGCAAGCTGCTCGTGCATCCCGACTTGCCGCGCGGCGTCTACATGTGGGGCGGCGTGGGCCGTGGCAAGAGCTTCCTCATGGATAGCTTTTATGCCGTCGTGCCGGTGCAGCGCAAAACGCGCCTGCACTTTCACGAGTTCATGCGCGAGGTTCATCGGCAGCTCGAGGAGCTGAAGGGGCAGGCGGATCCGCTCGACGAACTCGCGCGCCGCGTGGCCAAGCGCTACCGGCTGATATGCTTCGACGAGTTTCACGTTTCCGACATTGCCGACGCGATGATTCTGCATCGGTTGCTCTCGAAGCTTTTCGAGAACGGCGTGCAGTTCGTGATGACGTCCAATTACGAGCCCGGCACGCTTTATCCCGATGGGCTGCACCGCGACCGCGTGCTACCCGCGATCGAATTGATCCAGGCTCAGCTCGATATCGTCAACGTGGACGCCGGCGTCGACTATCGGCGCCGTACGCTGGCCCAGGTCGCCGTCTACCATACGCCGCTCGGCGCCGAGGCCGACCGGGCGCTGCGCAGTGCGTTCTCGCAGTTGGCCGCGGTGCCCGACGAGAGCCCGCTGCTGCATATCGAAAAGCGCGAGCTCAAGGCGTTGCGGCGCGCCGATGGCGTCGTCTGGTTCGATTTCGCCACGCTGTGCGGCGGGCCGCGCTCGCAGAACGACTACCTCGAGCTCGCCACGCGCTTTCATACCGTGATCCTCTCGGACGTGCCGCAGATGACGCCGCGCATGGCGTCCGAGGCGCGCCGCTTCACCTGGCTCATCGACGTCTTCTATGATCACAAGGTAAAGCTGCTGATGTCCGCGGCAGTCCCGCCCGAGGCGCTTTACGTCGAAGGGCCTATGGCCAACGAATTCAGTCGGACGGTGTCGCGCATCGTCGAGATGCAGTCGAAGGAATATCTGGAGGCGCCGCGACGCCTCGTCGATACGTCGTTGACCTGATACGATTGCTCACGGATCGGCCGCGCGCGAAGCGCGGTCGCTGCCGTGGCCCGTGCCGCGCGGAAGATTCGGATTATTCTGATGTTCGCCGGCTCGGGTGGGGCATATCGTGCACTCTGTACTCACGAAGGAGGCGCACATGACCCCTTATCGCGAAATAACGGACGAACAATGGCACCGCGTGGTCACGCTGTTTCCTGAATTGCAACCGCGACTTCCCTCGCGGGGCCGGCCGCTTACCGACACACGCGCCGTACTCAACGGCGTGCTTTGGGTCATATACAGCGGCGCGGCCTGGTCGTCGATGCCTCGTCGCTATCCCTCGTACCAAACATGCCACCGGCGCTTCAAGATCTGGTACGACTCGGGTGTCTTCAGGCACGTGCTCGCGCAGCTGTACGGCGATGCAGCCGAGACGCTCTGTGATTCGATCAAGCTGCGCATGCGCTCGACACTGGGCTCGCGTACGCTCAGCGTGCCCGCGTTCTCGAGTGTCGAGGCACCGGCGCTCAGCTATCTGGCTTCGCTTCGGCGCGCGGCATGAGATGAGGAGCCAACCACACCGGCTCCCCGATCGCTAACGAAAATGGCCGACGGCGCATGGTCGTTCGTCGGCAACAAGGTCTGGCGGCACGCGCCTCAGTTTTGCGCTTGCGCTGACGAAGCATTGGATTGACGAAGCCACGTCTGCGAGCGGCCGAGCAGCGATACGCCGATATAACCGCGCACCACGAGTTTTTGGCCGCCGTCCTCGAGCGTCATCTTGCACTTGTAGACCTTGCCGTTTTCTGGGTCGAGAATGTTGCCTCCGTCCCAGTGATCGCCGCTTGGCTTCATCTCGCGGATGATCGTCATACCGAGAATTTTCTGATCCTTGCGCTCGTCCGAGCATTCGGTGCAGCGGCGATCGGGCGAGTCCGCAGGGTTGAGCCCCTTGATGACCTTGCCGCTCAACGTGCCGTCGGCGCCTTGCGTAATTTGGACGAGGGCCTTCGGCTGATGGGTGTGGTCGTCGATCGTTTGCCACACGCCCACCGGCGTTTCGTTGCCCTGTGCGGCCGCGAGCGTGGCGCTTGCGGTGAGCAGGCCCGCTACCACGAGCCGGGTTGCCGTTGTCCGGGCGATGGCCCATGCGCGGTGCGAGATGTGCGTCATGCGTTCCTCCTTTGATTGACTGTCTGTCGTTCGATTTGCGCGGTGACGCCATGCCGGCGCTCCACGTCTCGTCTTGATCTGCGCAGCATACGCGTGAAAAAAGCCGGTGCGATCGCGAGTGGAACCTCTAATCAGGCACGAGGGCCCGGATAGAGCCTTCAAAAAAGCTGATATGAAAACGTGGCGTTCAATCGTGGGCTGCGCGATGGGCTCTCGATCGGCGCGTCGGCTACCGCCTTCGCAAGCGAGAGGTCGACACTGTAGTGTTTCGCGTCGGTTATCCGCAGCCCGATTGCAACCGATGCGAGCTTCGCCGGCGCCGGTGCGCCCGTATGCAGGTACACGCGTGCCAGATCGAACGATACGTAGGGCGTGAGCGTTTGCAGGTAGGGCAGGTGAATCGCTAGCGGGCGATTGATCTCGAAGGCGGCGGCCCAGCCTGAATCGCCCGACGCTTCACCCGGCTGGTAGCCGAGTGCAAAACGCTGCGCACCGAACGCGACCTGCTCGGACGTGGGCAGTGTCGAGGGACTGTACTGCCCCGCCAGCGAGACCGTCGTTCCGATCTTCCAAGGCCACTCGTTGCTTTGCGATGCGCTCGCCGTGGTGCGCACGAAGTTCAGCGAAACCGGATTCGTTTGCGTGACGCCAGGCACGTTCGTATCCCCGGCCTTCGAGGCACCGAGCACATCGAATGCCTTGGCGACGGTCAGGTTCGCGCGACGGGTCTGGCGCGGGAGTGCCTCCGTGTAGTCGAGCTGTGCCTGCAGCACGCGCACTTGCGAGCGCAGGCCGAGGCGCGCGCCGTTGATCGTGTTGCGATAACTGTTCTCGTCGTGCGAGGCATAGCCGCCCACGGTGGCGGTCAGCTTGTGCGCGTCGCGCAGATAGAGCGGAAAGCTGGCCGACAGGCCCAGTTTTTCGTTGACGACTGTGCGTTCGACGTAAGAGGGCAGCCCCGGATTGTCGACCGGATGGCCGCGATAGTGTGCGGCATCGAGGTGAGTGACCACACCGTTCGTGCCGACCGGCAATGCCGCATTGGCCGCTACGTACGTTTGCCTGTCGCGTCCGGGCGGCGCAAGCGCGGAGAGGCTCAACTGTTCGCCGAAACCGGCGAGCCCGTTTTCGGTCATCGATAGAAGGCCCTGCACGCCCGGGTGGTGCAAATCGATGCCGGCACCGGCATTGATCGCCTTGCGCACGACGTTGAGCTCGAGCGCCGTCGCGCCGTCGGTCGAGCGCGGCGGCGGTACCGTTGCCGCGATCGTCAGCCCCGGCAGCAGGCCGAGCGTGTTCACGTAGCGCTCGAAAGTGTCGCGCCGCAACGGCCGCTCTCGCCGGATCGGCTCGGCGATCTCCCGGACCTTTCGTTCGCTCGGCCCCGCATTGCCTGTGACCGTCACTTCGCTGACGTAGCCCTCGACGACCGTGATGCGTACGTTGCCGTTCTCGAACGTTTGTGCCGGCACGAAGGCAAACGAGAGCGCGTAGCCGCGTTGCTGGTAGAGCCGCGTCACGCTATCGGCCGTTTCTATCAATTCGGCGATTGTGATGTCCTTGCCGACGAGCGTGGAGAAACGTGCGGCGACGTCCGCGAATGGCAGAGCCCTGACGCCCTCGATCTGAATCTTCGATGGCGTCAGGCGGCTCGCGAGCAACTGTTCGAGCGCGGGCGTGCGATGTTCGACCTGCACCGAGACGTTCGGCGCTTTGCTCGGGGCTTCGATTTGCGGCAGCGCCTGCAGTGGATTGCCGCTCGCGGCGGGCCGCGCCTGCGCGGCGACTGCGGCCGGCATGCCCGCCAAGGCGAGCGCCATCAGCCAAGGTCGTGTCCTCGTCATCGTGTGTCCTCGTATGGCCAGAGGTGGGCGAACTCGGAACCGCTTCCGATCGAAAGCGGCGGCTCGCCTCGTGGCAGGTCTTCTTGGCGTTCTGTTGCGGGACCATGCCCGCGTTCGCGGGTGGCCGGTACGCCCGGCCGCCCACTCGTCGACGCTCGGCCTGCCGCAACGTCGCGTTTCTTTGCGCGGGGCGCGCTATTGCGTCTTGCCGAGCGGCAAGACGGTGCCGAGCAAACTGCCAAGACCCGCGCCGCCGGCCGCCCCCGTCGCGCCGGCGGCGCCCGTGGCTCCCGCACCCGGCAGCGATGTGACCGCGCCTGTCAGCGCCGACAAGGGATTCGCGCCCGTAGTCATCGCACCGCCCGCTGCCGGCGCCGCTGCTCCGAGCAGCGAGCCGAGGCCGCCGAGCGGGCTCGTGCTCGCGCCGCCGTTTCCACCGCCACTTGCAACGGCCGTATTGGAACTGCCGACGAGGCTTGTGATGAGCCCCGGAATCGGCGCCGCCCCGTTGGGACCGTTCCGGTTCACCAGACCGCCTGCGTTCGTCACCGTTGCGCCGAGACTCGAGATCAACTGGCCGCCGTCGGCGACGAGAGGATGGCTTGCACTGCCGCCCACGGTTGTGCCCGCTCCCTGCAGCGCACCGCCGATCTGCGCGAGCGCTCCCGAAAGCGGTTGACCGAGGCCGCTGGTCGCGCCGACCGTCTGCGTCGTCTGCCCAAGCGTGACGACGAGCGGCGTAATGGCATTGCTGAGCGGCTGAGTGACCTGCTGTACGGCCGATGACGATATGGTGTTGGCGAGGATCATCCCACCCGCGTTGATACCGTTGGCCGCCGTGTACAACGCGCCGGCAAGCGGCGCGGTGACGGGCGAGAGCGCCGAGAGGTTGCCGGTGCCGAGCGCATCGACCGTCTTCGCCGCGCCGGCCACCACGCCACTCGTCGAACTGATGGTCGAACCGAGACCCGTCAGGGTAGCCCCCACCGGGTTCGCGCTCGTGCCGATCTGACCGAGGCCGCCGCTCAGCGCGTCGGCCGCGCGATCGATCACGCCGCCGAGTGCCGACACGGTGCTGCCCGCGCCTTGTGTTACACCCGGACTCACGCCGGGCAGCGTCTGCGCGGCGATCGTATCGCCCAGGTCGGAAACCGTCTTGCCCACCGTGTTGACGGTGCCTGCCGTGGAGGCCGTGGTCTGTGTGACGGGGGTATCGGGCGGGGGCGTAACGCCGGTGGTGGTCGCCGTCGTCGGGACCGACGTGCCGTCGCTACCGCAACCGGCAAGCACGCAGGCAACGGCGAGCGTGACGGCGCTCGCGCGCCAGGGCGCCGTGTGGCGCGCAAAGAGACGGTGTGAATGAGACATGATGTGCTCCTCGTTGTGTGTAGCCGCGGGCGACGGCGGGGCGCGTCGTGCGCGAGCGAATGGCAGGCAACGTGGCGCCCGCCTGTGGCCAGGTGCTGCCGCGCATCGACGAAACCGCGACTGCGCAGCGGCACCGATCTATTACTTCTTCGGCACCGCGCCGGTGAGCGATCCGGTGAGCGCACCCGTGAGCGCGCCGAGCCCTGACAGCAGGCCGGACGTCGTGCTGCCCGATGAGCTTGTGCCGCTCGAAAGCGCACCTGTCGCCGTCGAAAGCAGGCCCGTGATAGCGGCGAGCGGGTTGTTCGTGGTTGCGGTGGTCGTGCCGTGTGGTGTGCTCGTCGCGACTGGGCTCACGGCGCTCAACGCGCCTGTGGCGGAGGACAAGGCGCCCGCGAGCGAGCCCAGCGGATTCGCGGTGCCTGCCGCGCCGGTGCCGCTCACGAGCCCAGCGGCGGCGCCTACCGCGTTGCCGGTTGCTGCGAGCGTCGCGCCGACACCGCTCGTCACTGCGCCGCCGCCGGCAGATGCTACGACCGAGCCGGCTCTGCCGAGTGCGCCCGCCGCGGTACCGAGCAATGCGGCGAGCGGCGCACCCACACCGCTCGTATTGCCGACGTCGCGCGTCGTAGCCGCGAGTGCCGATGTAATCGGCGTGATCAGCGCACTGACCGGCTGCGTGACCTGTTCGATGGCCCCACTCGACAAGACGCCGCCCAGCGCCGTTCCGGCCTGCGTGACGGCCGTCCCGGCGCTGGCGAGAGCGCCGCCGAGGGGCGTCGTCAATGGCGCGAGAGCCGACAGGGGGCCGTGCGCCGCGAGGCTCGACACGAGGTTGCCCGTTGCGGTCACGGCCCCGCCGAGCTGAGCGACGGTGGGGCTCGCGCTTGCCAATGTCGTACCGAGCGGATCGCTCGTAGCGCCCAACTGCCCGAGGCCTTGCGAGATTCCGGCACCGAGCGCCGACACCGCGCCGCCGAGGCCTTGCACCACCGCACCGGCAGCCTGCGTTGTTTGCGGATTGACGCCGGGTAGCGTTTGCGAGCCCACAGTCGTGCCCACGCCCGAAATCGTCGAGCCGATCGTGCTGACCAGACCGCCCGTACTGTCGGCGATTTTTCCGACCGTGTTGGACGTTGCGGTGGAACCGGAACCCGATCCCGAGCCTGATCCACCGGAGCCGACCGTCGTGCCGCTGCTGCTGCCGCTGCCTCCGGCGCTCGCGCTCGTCGTGCTGCTTGCGCTGCCGCTGTCCGTGCCGCCTGCGCCGCTTGTCGAGCCAAGCCCTTGACTGAGCGTGCCGGAACCGCCACATGCCGCAAGCGAAAGCACGGCTGCCAGTGCGGTCAGGCCCGCGGTGATTCGGAATACCCCGTTTGATGTTGGATGGCACATGGTCCGCTCGCTTGTTGTCGATTGAGAAAGTCGCGGGCGGTGGTTCTGCAATCGGCATGCCAATGACCGTTGCGGGCGCAACGATATGGCGAGAGAAGGGCGGCGTCGTGCCCGCGAGCCATGCGCTGCGCGGATGTGGGCAAAAGCGGGGGGCTCGGGCGCATCGTGGGCGAGCGCTGTGTGCGGCCTCGCGCCGCGGCGGCGTAACGTAACGCGTGAGGCGCGGCGTTACGCCGTCGCTCGTAACGCGCGATAAAAACCGGTTAAGAAACTAGTGGAATCTATCTAAACTATCGTTAGCCCTAACTTAGCGAATGGCCTAAACAGGTGTAAAAGTCGCGTTGCGCCGATTGCACCTGGAAACCGAATCGGTTCCGAGGATGGAGGCGGCGCGCTGAACGAGGGGTTGGCGGCTTTTCGATCGGGTGTACTGAACAATACCAAGCAGCAAACGCCGCGCGCGGAAAATCGGAGCGAAATACGGTTATTGCAGTCCTGCCCGGACCGGGCCGGCTGCCGTATGTCGTGCCTCCGGAGACGCGGCGCGCCAGGCCGTCGTAGCCGTGCGACGGCGGTCTCCACATGCGAGGACACCATGAACAAGCTTATCGGACGCTTCCTGAACGACGACCGCGGCGTAACCGCGATCGAGTACGCGTTGATCGCGGGGCTTATCGCGGTCGCCATCGTCGGCTCCCTGAATTCGGTCACGACTGCTTTGGAGACCGCATTCCAAAATATTGTGACCAGTCTGAACGGATCGTAATTCGACCGTAAAGCGGCGATAAAGCGGCTGCGCTTTTCAGTTAAAAGGTGTCGGCGCTTCGATTGCTTTTTCGAGCAATCGGAGCGGATCGACTCGTCTATTCACGAGCTGGGTTTTCTTTTACGCCAATGTCGCTCGGAAGCGTATTGTTCGCGTCGTGGGCGGTGGCCGTGGCGGTTTCGGATTGCCGCTGCAGGCGTGTGCCGAATGCTCTCGTCGCGGCCGGGTTCCTCGCTGCGATGGCTTGCGCGTTGGCGCGGGCCGGCCCGTTTGGTGTCGCGCCGTTGCCAGCGATGTTCGGTGCGGCGGCGGGGCTCGTCGCGCTCATGCCTTTCTTCGCAATACGAGTGATGGGTGCGGGCGACGTCAAGGTATTCGCGGTGCTGGGCGGCTGGTGCGGTGCCTCGGCTTTGGTCGGATTGTGGCTCGCCGCAAGCATCGCCGCGGCCGTGCATGCGCTCGTCGTGCTCGTTATCGCGCGTAGGTCGGGACATGTGTTGCGGCGCGCTGGCGAACCGACGTTCGCCCTCGGGCGCCATCGCGCGGCTCCGTACGCGGCGCTGCTCGTGGCGGCGGCCATGTTTTCGCTGCTCGCCCAACTGTTTATCGGGCGGGCGTCATGAGCGCGGCCAAGCGCGCGAGGTGCAGGCCGAGAGGCGAGCGCGGCAGCACGGCCGTCGAGTTTGCGCTCGTGTTCCCTCTGCTCTTTGCGGTGTTCTACGGAGTCGCCACGTTCAGTTTGATCTTCGTGGCCAAGCAGAGCCTGACACTGGCAGCGGAAGAAGGGGCGCGAGCCGCGCTCAATTACCAGAGCGCTTCGAATACGCAGGCCGCGCTTGCGGCACGAGGGCAAAGCGCCTGCACGGTGGCGAGCAATGCGGCGGCGTGGCTCGGCGGCGGCTCGCGTTGCGCGGCCGAGGCGCAGCCTTGCAGCTACGACGCCTCGATGGACTGCATCTCGGTCACGCTCACGTATGACTATGCCGCGCGGCCGCTCGTGCCGGCGCTGCCGCTCTTGGACATCGCGCTGCCAGGCACGCTGACGAGCGCGGCGGTCGTGCAGATCAACCCGGAGAACGTGCTATGACGGATGTGAGCGGCCCTGGAGGGAGCAGCGGTGCGCGGTCGGCGGCCACGCCCGCCCGCTCGGACGTGCCTCCCTTACGCCCGGAGCGGCCATGCCCAATCTGACAAGAGTGGCGGCAGGCCTGCTCATCGCCGCCGCATTGTTGCTGGCTGCCTATGCGTGGACGCTGAGCCGCCGGCCCGCACCGCGGCCGCCGCACGTCGCGCCTGCCGCGCAGGCCAGCTTTCCTGTCGTGGTCGCGGCGCGCAGGCTGTCGGCGGGGCAACCGATCGAGGACAGCGCACTGCGCGTCGAGCGCCTCGCCCATCGCCCTCAAGGCACGTACGTGGAGCCGGCGGCACTCGCGCGGCGCGTGCCGCTTACCGACATCGAGTCCGGCGCGCCTGTGTTCGAAGCGCAACTGTCGTCGGGCTTTGCTGAGCAGGTCGAGCCAGGGCAGCGTGCGGTCGCTGTACACGTCGACGAGGCGAGCGCGGTAGGCGATCGTCTCCGGCCTGGAAACTTCGTGGATGTCTACGTGATGCTCAAGCGCGAGAATGCCGCGCTTGCCGCGCGCGCGGAGGTCACGCGCACGCAGGCCAAGCTGCTGCTTTCGCGTCTGCGCGTGCTTGCGTTCGGCGATACCGCCGCGGGCGGCGGCAAGGCTTCGGAGCGCACGGTACACCCGCGCACGGCCGTACTGGCGGTGCCGGCCGCCGACGTCGAGCGCCTCGCGCTCGCAGACAGTGCGGGCCGAGTGCTGCTTGCGCTGCGCAGCCCGCGGGACACGGAGGGTGCAGATCGGTTGCCGGGCGCGTCGATGGCGGCGGCGACGGCGTTGGCGTCGCCCGGCGCCGGGACCACGGCGAAGGACGAGGGCGTCTCGCTGGCGGTCTTATCGGGCGCGCAAGCATCGCGCGGCCGCGAGGTGCCGCCGCGGCGGACACAGGTGAGCTCGAGCGTGGAGGTGATACGGGCAGGGCACCCGCAAACGATCGAGTACTGAACGGTGCGGCGCGCCCGGCGTGCGACGCGCAAACGCCTGGGTCCGGCAGCCGGACAGCCCGCTACCCGGACCACGGGGAGGCGGGCGGACACGATACGAGGCCCAGCAGGCGGGCTCAATGACATGACCAAGACAATCGACACGGGGAAACGGGTTCGCGGGAGGTGCCTCATCGCTTGCACGGTTGCGCTCTCGCAGGCGCTGGGGGGCGCCTGGGCGGCCGATGTGACAGCCGGGAGCCCTGGCGCTGCGGCGGTCGTTGCCGGTAAGCCGCGCACGATATCGCTCACCGTCGGCGAGCAGCGGCAGCTTGCGTCCGGGGAGACGATCGTGCGCGTGGCCGTGGGCGATCCCGCCGTTGCCGATGTGCTGCTGCTCAAGGAGGGCGCGGGCAGGCATGCGGTGTTCCTCGTCGCCAAAGGCGCCGGTACGACGAGCCTCATGATGTGGAGCGCGGGACACGTCGCGCCGCAAAGCTATACGCTCGACGTGAGGCCCGCGTCATCCGCCGCATTGCTTGGCGACGACACGGCGCGCGTGAGTGCGCTGGGCGGAGATGCCATCATCTCCGGCTCGTCGCCGACCATGGAAGCGCATCGGCGCGCATCGGCCGCCGCTGCTTCGGCGAAGTCCAAGGACGGCCGGATCGTCGATGTCTCGGCGATCGCCACGCCGGCAGTCGTGCAGGTGGATGTGCGCGTGGTCGAGTTCAGCCGCGCGGTGCTGAAGGAAGCCGGCCTGAATCTGTTCAAGCAGAGCAACGGCTTCGCGTTCGGCACGTTTGCTCCATCCGCGCTTCAGTCGTTGAGCGGCGGCGCGACGGGGGGCTTTCACGCCGATGTGAGCGCACCCATTGCCTCAGCGTTCAACCTCGTGCTGAACTCGGCCGCGCACGGCCTTTTTGCCGATTTGAGCCTGATGGAAAGCAACAATCTCGCGCGCGTCCTGGCCGAGCCGACGCTCGTCGCACTCTCGGGGCAAAGCGCGAGCTTTTTGGCGGGCGGAGAGATTCCGGTGCCGGTGCCCGAGGCGCTCGGCACGACGTCGATCCAGTACAAGCCGTACGGCGTGGGGCTCACGTTGACGCCAACCGTGCTCAGCGCGAAGCGGATTGCGCTGAAGGTCGCGCCCGAAGCGAGCCAGCTCGATTTCCAGAACGCCGTGACGATCAACGGCATATCGGTGCCGGCGATCACGACGCGTCGAGCCGATACCACGGTCGAGCTGGGCGACGGCGAGAGCTTCGTCATCGGCGGCCTCGTCGATCGCGAGACTCGTTCGAACGTGAGCAAGGTGCCGCTGCTCGGCGACCTGCCGATCATTGGCACCTTTTTCAAGTCGCTCAACTATCAGCAAAGCGACAAGGAACTCGTCATCGTCGTCACGCCGCATCTCGTCGCACCGCTCGCCAGGAACGCGCGCGTGCCCGCTACGCCGGGCGAGCAAAGCGAGCAGCGGGATGCGCCGGTTTGGCGCAGCTATCTCGGCGGCGCGATGTCGCGCGACGCCGGACCGGGGTTTTCGCAGTGAACGCGGTGTCCCGCCCCAGGCCGCGATCGAAAACGAGGTGCCCATGAACGCCAGGGTGGAACCATTGGCCAGTCGAGCCGCAGTCGATCATTACCATTTCCTGTTCGCGTCGACGAACGAGGCGAACGCCTGCTGGCTCGCGGACTCGCTCGTGGCCGCTGGCACGCTCGAGCAGGCGGTGCCCGAGCCGGCGCTGCTGGCCCAACGCATTGCCGCTCATCCGCCGGCGCTCGTTTTCGTCGACTTTTCGGGCCCGCATGCGCGGCTAGCCGCCTCGGCGGTGCAGAGCCTGCGCATAGAGGCTCCTCAACTACCGGTGGTTGCGGTGGGCACGCTCGCCGAGCCCGAGACGGCGCTCGCGGCGCTGCGTGCGGGCGTGCGCGATTTCGTCGACATGGGCGCCGGCACCGACGAGGCGATGCGCGTCACGCGCCATGTGCTCGAGCATATGGCGGAACCGGACGCGCGGCATGGCAGGCTGACGGTGCTGCTCGGTGCACGCGTGGGCGTTGGCGTCTCCACGCTCGCCGCGAATCTCGCTGTGACGATGCAGCGGCGCGGCGCGGGGCGCCACACGGCGCTCATCGATCTCGGCCTGCCGGCGGGCGACGGCGCGCTTTATCTGAACACGCGCGCGGAATTCGATTTCGTCGAAGCGGTCCGCAATCTCCGAAGGTTCGATCAGACGTTCGTGCACACGGCGCTTTCGCGACACGCGAGCGGACTCGCGCTGACCACGCTGCCGCCTGCGCTCTCGACCCTGCGCACGGTGTCGCACGCGTCGGCCGTCGCGCTGCTGAGCCGGCTGCGGGCGTTCTTCGATCATCAGATCGTCGATCTCGGCGGTTTTTCGAACGGCGAGTTCGTGGCGGAGGTGGCGCGTACGGCCGACGACGTCTGGCTCGTTTGCGATCCATCGCTCGGCGCTGTCGTCTCGGCGACCGATCTCGCGGCGCAGTTGGCGGCCGCCCGCATCGAGCGCGAAATGCTCGGCCTCGTCGTGACGAAGTTCGACCGCGACGTTGGGCTCTCGGCACAACAGATCGCCGACAAGCTCGAACTGCCGCTCGTCGCGACGCTGCCCGCGCGCCGGGTACCGCTCGCTCGCGCGGCGAACCAGGGCAGGCTGATCGTGGAGGCCGCACCGCGCGACCCGTATGCCCGCGCGCTCGAGCTGCTCGCGCAGCGTCTTGCGGACCGCGGCGGCGGCGGCGGGGGCGGAGGCGCGGCCGGCGAGGCGGCACACGGGGCAAAGCAAGGCACGAGGCAAGCCAAGAAGCAAGGCACGAAGCGCGGGCTCCACGCTTTTCTCCGCAACCTTTTTTCGAGGCGCGCATAGACGATGTCGGACCCGATCGAATTTGCTGGCGATGCGTCTTCGTTCGCACACACGCAGCAGTTTCAGGACGTCAAGCATGCGGCGCACGAGCATCTGCTCACGCGCATCGAAGAACTCGGAGCGGAGTTCGGCCGATGGTCGCGCGGCGCAATCAAACAGTTCGTCGATCTCGAGATGGACGGGTTCGTGCGCCTGCGCCACATCCCGATCAACGAGGGCGAGGTTCGCCTCATCGCCGAGGCGCTGACGAAAGAGCTGGCGGGCTTCGGCCCGATCGAGGATCTGCTCAACGATCCCGCCGTCGAAGACATTCTCGTCAACGGGTATCGCGACGTCTATGTTTCGCGTCACGGTGTGTTGACGAAGATGCCCGTGCGCTTTGCCGACAACGCGCACTTGCTGCGCATCGTGCGGCGCATTCTCGCGCCGATCGGCAGGCGGCTCGACGAGTCGAACCCGATGGTGGACGCCCGGCTGCCCGATGGCGGGCGGGTGAACGTGGTGATCGAGCCGCTTTCGATCGACGGGCCGGTCATGTCGATCCGCAAGTTCCGCAAGGATCCGCTGCGGCCGTCGGATTTGCTCGAGAACGGTACCTATGACGAGCAGATCGCGGCCCTGCTCGAGGCGGCCGTCGCGGCGCGCTGCAACATTCTCGTTTCGGGCGGCACCAGTTCCGGCAAAACCTCGCTCCTGAATGCCCTGGCGTTCCACGTTCCGGAGCCCGAGCGCGTGGTGACGATCGAGGACACGGCCGAGCTCTCGCTCAACCATCCGCACGTCGTGAGGCTCGAGAGCCGGCCCGGCGGCTTCGACGGAGCGGGACTCGTCACGATTCGCGATCTGCTGCGCAATACGCTGCGCATGCGTCCCGATCGGATCATCGTCGGCGAAGTGCGCGGCGGCGAGGTGCTCGAGATGTTGCAGGCAATGAACACGGGACACGATGGCTCGATGGGCACCGTTCATGCAAGTTCGCCACGCGAATGCCTCTACCGGCTCGAAATGCTGGCAGGGTTCGCGGGCTTTCAGGGCACGGAATCGAGCCTGCGGCGGCAGATTGCGAATGCCATCGATTTCATCGTGCAGATCGGGCGGCTTTCCAACGGGCGGCGACGCATTCTCTCGGTCACGGAAGTCACAGGGCTTGCCGACACGATCATCGCAACGCAGGAACTCTATCGCTATGAGCCGATGATCGGCGCCGACGGCGAGGAAATCGATAACTGGGTATCGCTCGGCATTCATCCGCATTCGCCGAAGCTCGCGCGCTTCCGGCGCGCCTTTGCGGGGACGTTCGGCGACGATTCGGGGTTCGGCACGACGATGAACGCAGGAGGCTTGCGTGGCTAGCGCCGCCGCATGGTTCTGCGCGTTCGCGTTGTTTTGCGCGGGTTTGGCCCTGGTGCTCGTCCAGCGCGGCACGCGCGCCCGCCGGCAGGCCGGCGCCGCGCGCGTCATCGAGCGTTTCGCGCCGTCGGGCGCCGTGCGTTCGACCGGCCCGGTTCAGTTCCCGGCTGCCGGCACCTTGCGTGCGTCCGCGCAAGCGCAAACTGAAACGTCGCGGCGGACAAACGCGCGGCCGGCGTTTCGCGTACCCGCGCTCGACAATCTGGCCGCGCGTGCCGGGCTCGAAGCCGCGCGCCTGCCGCTTTCGCTTGCCGCCGCTGTGGTGGCGGGGCTGGCAGCGGCGGCCGCCATCGACGCTGGGCTCCTGGCGGGCACGGCTGCAGGCGCGGCCGGCATCTGCCTGATCTGCCTTTTCGTGACGGCGCGCGCGCAACGGCGCCGGCTCGCGATCGTCCAGCAGTTGCCCGGATTTCTCGACGGTATCGTGCGGCTCGTTACGCTCGGCAACAGCGTCCCCGCCGCGTTTCAGGCGGCGATGCAAACGAGCGAGGGGCCATTGCGGGAGTGCCTCGAGCGCGTCGCGCGCAGCATGCGCGCCGGCATGGAGATCGATCGTGCGCTGTCGCACATCGGCGCCGTCTACCGTGTCCGGGAGTTCGAATTCGTGGGCGCGGTGCTGCGCCTCTCGGTGAAATACGGCGGCCGCGCCGACGTCATGCTCGAGCGCATGGCGGCGTTCATGCGCGACGTCGAGCAGGCCGAACGCGAGCTTGCCGCGCTGTCGGCCGAAACGCGCCTGTCCGCGTGGGTGCTCGCGGCCATGCCGATCGTCATCGGCGGACTCATCGTGACCGCGAAGCCGACGTATTTCAGCGCCATGTGGGCGGACCCGGAGGGCCGGCGGCTCGTCGATCTCGCTTTCGGTCTGCAGATCGCGGGCGCCTATCTGCTGTACCGCCTTGCGCGGCTGAGGGCCTGAGATGCAGTCGAATCGAATCTTCGTTTTGGCTCTTGCCTTGGCCGCCCTCGGGTTGCTGTTGCTCGCGGCGGGCCTGCTGGCACGGCTTGCCGCCGATCGCCGCAGTGACCGCGTGCTGCGCGGCGCGCTCGAACGGCGCGCACGGGCCACCGTCGCGCCCGTGCCCGCATCGGCGCACGGCCAGGTAGCCGTTGCACCCGAACGGATGGCCTCGAGGGCCGGCGGGCAGCATGCGGTGCGCGCGGCTGGTGCGGCGGCTCCGGCCAGCGGCTCGGCAACGCGCGGCATGGCGCAGGGCGAGCCGACCTCGTCGCTTCTCGGGCGCCTGGGTGCGGCCGGCGCGCGCTGGCTGGAGACGAAGCCGGGCAGGCAGATCGTTGCGGCGGAGGACCGGCTGCTGCTCGACCAATGCGGTTTCATCGACGTGCGGGCGAGGGGCATCTTCCTCCTCTCGCGCATTGCCGGCGCCGCGTTCGCGCCGCTCGTCGCGGATTGGGCATGGGGCGCTCAGCACTCCGGCTTGCCACGACTCGTCTGCGCGGCAGCGGCGCTCACGGCGGGATTTCTCGCGCCGAAGCTCGCGTTGCAGCGTCGCGCCGCGATGCGGCGCCGGAGCGTGGCCGACGAGATGCCGGTGCTCGTCGATCTTCTGCGGCTGTTGCAGGGTGTGGGACTGTCGCTCGATCAGAGCCTGCAGGTCATGGTTAACGATTTTCGCTCGATGCTGCCCGTGCTATCGGGCGAGCTGGAAGTCGCGCAACGTCAGTTCGCCGCTGGCCGCACGCGCGAGCAATCGATGCAGCGGCTCGCGAACACGTTCGGCAACGAGGATTTGCGAGCTGTCGTGCGGCTGATGATTCAGGTCGACCGCCATGGCGGGGCCGTTCAGGAACCGCTGCGCCAGTTCGGCGAGCGGCTGCGCGAAACGAGGCGGGCGATGCTGCGCGAGCGCATCGGCCGGCTGACCGTGAAGATGACCGGGGTCATGATCGTCACGTTGCTACCGGCGCTCCTGATCGTGACGGCCGGGCCGGGGCTCCTCGCCGTCACGCAGATGCTGGGCGCGGCTCACCGATGATGTGCCGCGCGATCGTTTTTTCCGGGCAGCGATGCCCGGGTTTATCGGAGCCACGTCTGATGAAGTACCGTTTGCCGATTCGACTCTCGACATGGACCTTGTGTGTGGCCGTCACGCTGAGCGCGGGTGCCTGCGCCTTCAAGGAATCGGGCTACGGCGTGGGACCGCAGGCGGAGCGTGCGGCGGCGATGCTGCGCGCCGCCAGGGACGACAGGCCCGACAGACCCGACAGACCCGACAGACCCGACAGACCCGACACGCCCGGGATGTACCTCGCGCTCATCGACAAGATGCAGGCACGAGGCCTCTATTACGCGTCGCTCGCGCATATCGACGCCTTTCAGAAGCAGTACGGCGCCAATCCCGAGTCTGCACTGCTGCGTGCCGACGCACTGCGCATGACTGGACAGCCCGAGGCGAGCGCGGCCGCGTATGGCGCGCTGTTGGCGACGCCGCTTGCGGCGCGCGGCTATCGCGGGCTGGGGCTGCTCGCGGCGGCCGCGGGCCATTTCGACGAGGCGGCGCGGCACCTCGCCCAAGCGGCGGCGCTGGCGCCCACTGACGCGGCGACGCTCTCGGATCTCGGCTATGCGCGGCTGCGAGCGGGCGATGTGGCCGGCTCGCGCGTGCCGCTCATGCAGTCGGCCGAACTCGACTCGAAAAACGCTCGCGTCCTCTCGAACCTGGCGCTGCTGCTCCTCGCCGAGGGGCGCGATGGGCAGGCGCGTGCTCTGATGGAAGAGGAGCGTTTCCCGGCACTGGTGCGCGACGCGATCCGGCAAGACGCGCAGAAGGTGGCGGCGGCGGAACGCGCGCGTCGCGCGGCGCAGTCGGCCGCGCCATTGCAGGCCCGGCCGGCGCAAGAAGGTGCGGCGCTTGTGTCGCTGAGGCCGCCGGCTGCGGCGGGCGGCGCCGATGTGCCGCCATCGCTGCTGCAACGATTTGCGCGATGACGATCTTCAATCCGACGGGGACGAACATGAGAACGACGATCGTGGCGGTGTCGAAGCTTACTGTGCTGACGGCCTGTGCGGCATTGCTCGCATGCGGTACCGCGGCGGCACGTGCTCAAGCGCCGGAGAGCGGCGGGCGGCATGCCGGACAGATCGGCGCGGCGACGCGCGCCTGGCTCGAACTTCAGCGCGGCGGGCGTGCTGCCGCCACGCCCGAGCCGATGCTCGGCGAAGAAGCTGGTCTCGCTTATGAGCGCTATATGAAGTCGTTCAGGACGAAAATCCCGAGCCGGTTCGGCTCGACGCTCGATGGCGGCAACGCGTTGCGCGTCGATTATCCGAACGTGGGCGGCGGGCCGTCGGCGGCCGACGGGCAGTGAGGGGCGCCGGCCGTGCTTCGTTCACGATGGATCGTCAGACCATTGCACTCTGGCCCGCAACGGCAACGCGGGGTGTCGAGCGTCATCGTCGCGCTCTTTGCCGGACTCGTCATGGTGGCACTCGGGGCGATAGACATCGGCAACCTGTTTTACGCGCGCCGCTCGCTGCAGCGGGTTGCCGACCTCGCGGCGCTGGCGGCGGTGCAAACGCTCGACGATACCTGCACGCAGCCGCCGCTCACCGCACGGGCGAACGCCGACGCGAATGGGTTCTCGGCCACGGCGCAGGGGCAGTCGCTGGACCTCGCATGCGGCAGATGGGATACGAGCGAAAACAATGGACCGAGCTACTTCTCGAGTGCGAGCGGTCAGGCGCCGTTGAATGCCGTCCAGGTAACGGCGACGCGCCCGGTGCCGTATATCTTTTTTGGGCCGGCGCGCACGATCAGCGCGAGCGCGACTGCCCAGGCGACCAATCTCGGTGCGTTCACCGTGGGGACGGCGCTCGCGCAATTGCAGGGCGGCCTCGTCAATGCGTTGCTCAATGCTTTGCTGGGGGGCAGCGTGAATCTGTCGCTGGCATCGTACGAATCGCTCGCCAACGCCCGTGTGAAGCTCGGCGATCTCGCGGCGGCGCTCGGCGTGAGCACGGTGGATCAGCTGCTGGCGGCCCGGGTCAGCGCGGCCGGGCTCGCGCAGCTGATGCTGACGGCGTTGTCGAATACATCGGTCGCCGATGCGAATCTGCAAACCGATCTTGCCACGCTGCAGGCCATCGTCGCGGGCGGCATGTCGAACGCCATATCGTTTCCGATTGGAGACAGCAGCGATGCGCATGGGCTGTTGAGCCTCGGGCTCGCCGATTCGCAAAGCGCGCTCGACGCCACGATCAGCCCCTTCGACGCGTTGATGGTTGCCGCGCAGATTGCCAAGGCCGGGCAGCCGCCGATCGACGTTTCGGCGGGCGTGCAGTTGCCCGGCGCCGATCTGTCGCTGCTGCTGCAGATCATCGAGCCGCCGGTGCTTGCCGTCGGCGAGGCCGGTATCGACCCGGCGACACGGAATTGGAGAACGATGGCGCACACGGCGCAACTGCGGCTTTATATGAACATCGGCCTGAGCCTGCCGCCGCTGCCGCTTATTGGCCAGGTCGCGCTCGAGTTGCCGATATCGCTCGAGGCCGTACCCGGGAATGCATGGCTCGAATCGATCTCCTGTGCGAGCTCGAAGCCGGCAAGCCGCTCGACGATCGGTGCGACGCCCGGCCTCGCCAACATTTGCATTGCGAAGCGGCCCGCAAACCTTGCGGCATCGCAGCCATTCAGCTGTTCGCAGCCCGCGACGCTCGTCGACGTGCCGAATCTGATCGAGGTGACGGCCGCACTGCCGCTCACGGCCACGGTGGGGCCCGCGGATTCTCCGTCGCTTTCGTTCGACGGCGTGAGCGGCAACGACGACGATTATCAGAGCGCCGATTCGAACGCGGTGGGCGGCATTCTTGCCAATGCGCTCACGGGTCTCGCCACCTCGCTTGCGCAGCCCGGTGCGTTGTCGATCCGACTCTTCGGCTTGCCGTCGAGCCTCCTCGATTCGCTGACGGGTGCGCTCGTCTCGCTGCTCTCGACGCTGCTGAGCCCGGTGCTCATCGCGCTCGACGCCGTGGTCGAGCCGCTGCTGCAGCTGCTCGGCGTTCAGATCGGCGTGGCCGAGATTCACGACCTGTCGCTCACCTGCGGCGTGTCGAAGCTCGTGTATTGAATCGAATACCAACAAGACGCCAAAGCGGATAGCTCAGCGCCAAAGGACCATAGGGCGAACAATGAGAGCGGCCAATCGAATCGAGGAACTGGACGTCTACGTCTGGGAGGGCAACGCCGATATCGTCGAGCGCGCCGCGCGCTGTCTGGCCAGCTTCGACGTGGAGGTCGTGCGCGCGGACGCCATGACGATGCCACCCGTTCGCGGCGCGGCGCGCGCATCGATCGCCATCGTCAGCGCAAGCGTCATCGAGGGCAGCGCGCGTTCCTCGCACGACTGGCACATGCTCGGGGGGATGCCTGTGATCTGGGTCGGCACGGTGCCGCGCGAGCGCGACGGAGCGAGCTTTCCGCCCGAGTATTCGCACGTACTGCCGCTCGATTTCACCTGTGCCGAACTGCGCGGCATGGTGGCGAAACTCGCCGCTCAGTTGCGCGCGCATACCGCCGAGGCCGCGGCACCGACCGTGCTCGTCGCTCATTCGGAATGCATGCAGGCGCTGCTGTACGAGGTCGAGACGTTCGCCGATTGCGATACGAGCGTGCTGCTGCGCGGCGAGACGGGCGTCGGCAAGGAGCGCATCGCCCAACTGCTGCACGAGAAGCATTCGCGCTACCGCGACGGGCCTTTCGTGCCCGTGAACTGCGGCGCGATTCCCGACGGCCTTTTCGAGTCGCTCTTCTTCGGCCATGCGAAAGGCGCGTTCACCGGGGCGGTGGGCGCGCACAAGGGCTACTTCGAGCAGGCCGACGGCGGCACGCTCTTTCTCGACGAGATCGGCGATCTGCCGCTCTACCAGCAGGTGAAGCTGCTGCGCGTGCTCGAGGACGGGGCGGTTACGCGCATTGGCTCGGCGACACCGGTCAAGGTGGACTTTCGCCTCGTCGCGGCCACGAACAAGAATCTGCCGCAACTGGTGAAGGACAGCGCTTTTCGTGCGGACCTCTATTACCGCCTTGCCGTGATCGAGCTGCGCATCCCGTCCCTCGAGGAGCGCGGGCCCGTGGACAAGATCGCGATCTTCAATGCGTTCATTGCCTCGGTGGTCGGGCCGGAACGGCTTGCCGCACTGCCCGGGATCCCGTATTGGTTAGCCGATGCGATTGCCGACACGGAATTCCCGGGCAACGTGCGCGAGTTGCGCAACCTGGCCGAGCGGATCGGCGTGACCGTGCGTCAGATCGGCGCATGGGATACCCCGCGGTTGAGGCGGCTGCTCGCGCACGCGCGCCACACGCCGATGACGGCGGCCGTGCCGGCTGCGGATCTCATCGTCGACAGGAGCAAGTGGGATATGGCCGAGCGCAGCCGTGTGCTTGCGGCGCTCGCGTCCAACGCCTGGCGGCGGCAGGATACCGCGCAGCATCTCGGCATCAGCCGGAAGGTATTGTGGGAAAAGATGCGTAAGTACCAAATATTCGACGAGGAGCCCGAAACACGCGATACTGACTGATAATGTCAGGCTTGAGTCATGAGCTTGAGTCAGTCTGGCAGGCCACTCAAAATAAAACTATTCGCGCAGGAATTGACAATGAGGCATTTTTCGCGTATGCGGGAAACAGCGTTTGCAGCGCTCATGGTGGTCGGGGGTTTGGGAATGTTCGGTTGCGCGGGTGCGCAATCGAACGCCAGTGTCGGTGCGCCAGTAGCGGCTTCCACGCCTGCGGCGGCTGTGCCCGCTTCAGAGCCCTCTTCAAAGCCCGCTTCGGAGCCCGCCGCGGCGCCGGTTGCGTCCGAGCCCGATGCGGCATCGGCGCCGACCGCCACCGAGCAGAAGGAAGCGCAGGGCAATGTCGCAGAACTGCAACGCTTGATGCACGGTAACGAGCTGACGGAGCTGCGCACGAGCTACAACGGCAGCTATGGCGCCAGCCTCTTGCTTTATGGCAATGAGCTCACCTACTACGTGGTGCTTTTCCAACAAAAGAACTTCTGGCGCGTGATCAAGACCTCGGACGAGGGCCGCGCCGAAGCGATTTATGCGGATTTCGCGCACAAGAGCGCCCAGCTGGCCGATGTCGAGTTGCGCCGCGCCAAGCTCGCCGCGCAAAAAGCCTATACCGAACGGTTGATTGCCCTCTCGCAGGCACGCGCCGATCGGCTCCAGGCCGACCTCGACGTCGCGCGACAGCAACAGAAGGTCGTCGCGAACCGCCAGAAGCAGGCGCGTGACGAGGCCGCCGCGCTCGCGGCGCAAAAGCGTGCGGCGCAGGAGCAACTGCGCGAGCTGCGTCGCCAGGTTCAGCTTCTCCAGCGGCAGAACGAGCAGGGTTTGCCGCGTCGCGCACATTGAGCGGGGCGGCCGGGCATCGGGTTGTGGCGAAGCGGCACAGGCCCTACGTCAGCAACTCGATGACGGCGTTGCGCGCCGAATTCAGATGGGCAACGGTGGCGGCACGTGCCGCCCTCGCGTTGCCCTCGCGGCATGCGTTCAGAATGTCGGCGTGCTCGCGCTGGAACGCCGGCGTGGCGGCCAGCAGTGAGGTCTGCAGGCGTTCGTAGCGCTCCACTTGAGCGCGCAGTTCGCGGATCGTGCGCAACTGGCGCGCGTTGCCGCAGGGCGCGTAGATGAGTTCGTGAAACTCGCGGTTCAGTTCGCCTTGCTTGTCGCGCGTCTTCGCTGTGCCGAGCAGCCGATGCACGACCGTTGCCCGCACGAGCGTTTCCTCGTCCATCCGCTTGACGGCGCGATAGATCGCATCGCCTTCGATCAGCACGCGCAGGTCATAGATCTCTTCGATATCCCCACGGCCCAGCGTGCGCACCACGGCACCGCGATTGCGCTGGATGTCGGCCAGGCCCCACGCCTCGAGCTTTCTCAATGCCTCTCGAAGCGGTATCCGGCTGACGGAAAAGCGCTCCGCCAGATCGCGTTCGACGAGACGCGCGCCGTCGGCCAGTTCGCCGTTGACGATCAGATCGCGCAGCGCGGCGGCGATCGTGTCGGCTGTCGAATCCATTGACACCCCTCGGCAGGTAAGTTGGTATCGCGGTATGCGATGTCAATTGGTATACCACAATCGCTGCCGGAAAACGCCTGGACCTTCGCTGGCGCAAGGGTGCCCCGGGTTGCCGGCCGTGCCGCTCAACTGGACATCGGATTCACGATCGATCGCTGTTCTTTGGGTGCTCGGCCTGGCCGTCGGGTTCGGCCGGATCGACGGCGATCGGATCGCTCGCGGGGAATGTTTCGCCGAGCGCCTCGTCGAGCCGATCATCGGATGATTCGACGGGATGCGAGGCCGGCGCAGGTTGGGTGGCGGTCATGGTGGTGTCCTGTTGCCGTGGGTGTGTTGAAACAGCATAGCCCAGCGGCGGGCGTTCTTCAGTAGGTACGACGTGTGGGCCGGAGCGGCCTCGCCGCACGATATGACACGCGCATGTAACGCTTGCCGAACGGCTTCGGCCGTTTGGCTCCGCCAGGCTGCTGGGTGGACACATGGGGCGGCGGGCGACGAGGCTTTCCAGCGTGGGCTCCAGGCATCCTCAGATGAAAAGCGGGCATCGGGCTTGCGCGCCCTGAGCCGGTCGGAACCTGGGGCAAGGACCTGTAGCCATGTCCATTCAACAGACGGAGCCCGGGCGCAAGATGCACGGGTTCGATCTGGTCGATGCGGATCTGGATCATCTCGAACGTGCGATCGGCGAACCGGAGAACCGCACGCTCACGCGCGAATATTGGCGCCGCCGCGTACTCGACATATGCCGCCGATTCGAGCTGACGCACGAACAGCGCCTGCGTGTGGATATCTTGCTTGCGCGCCTCGCTCACCGCCAGGGGAGCCCGGAACCAGGCGAGCGGTAGCCTGCGGGCACGGGCTCGAACGGTAGCGCTGCGCCGATGCCGCAGGGACGGGAGCGGTGCCTCGCTGCCGGCGGCAACTGTTCGCGGTACCACCGCCACGGCGCCGACGCAGGGTGCCGGTTATTCGTCGTTGTTGTTGTTGTTGTTGTAGCCGCCCGACGAGTGGGAGCCCGTATCGTTGTGAGGCACGGTGCTGAACGGCCGGCGGCGGCGCGTCACCACCACGGGGGCATCGTTCGAGCGCTCGCTCGAGGACGACGGCCCGTGCGAGCCATAGGCATCGCGCGGTTCGCGGGGCTCCCGGGGTTCGCGCCCCGGGCCTCCGCCTTCGCGCGGGCCATGCCGGTCGCCGTGGCCGCCCGGGCGGGGGCCGCGCGGGCCGGGACGCGTACCCGTATCGAGCTGGATCGTGGAAATGGCGCGTTTGTAAATGCCTTGCAGCCCGACGGGCGTGCGCAACATCACCAGATACTGGTCGAACGACTCGATGCAGCCCGTCAGACGAATGCCGTTGACGAGATAGATTTCAACGCGCTTGCGCTCTTTGCGCGCGGCGTTCATGAAGTCGTTCTGCGGATGGGATTCTGCGGGATTCGGCATTGCAAGGGTGGCAGCTCGCGCTGCTCCGGTTGGTTAGTGGCACGCGACGCGCGCGATGCTCGATTGGCCGGGATTTTACCGCGTGTAGCACGAGGCGGGTTCGTTCCGGCCGATGTTGCGCCATCGGCGCACGTAACGAAATGTTTGATAGAGCGCAAAACGCCCGCCCGGTTCCGGTCACGGGCGGCGTCACCGCGTTGGCCTGCGGCGGCTCGGGAGGCCCCGGATGGCGGCGCTGGCGGGGCTTTGCGACGATTTCCGCGGTCGGCCGCGCGCCCTCGTGCCGCGTCGAGCGCGGTCACGGACACCTTACGCCGCATTGCATCGGGCCGCCAATGAAATAAAAAAAGATGAAAAGATGGGCTGAGGGCCGCTGGGCAACGAGGCCACGGCCGCCAGGATGCCCGCGGCGTTTTTTCAGCAAGCGCTCAATGCATTGACGTTTGTGCCGGCGGCGCCGATGCCTTCGCGCCCGACCGGCAGCTAACAGACGGTTCCGGCTCGTTTGCGCCCGGGCCGCAGGGCGGCGCTTCGTGGCACCTGCGGCCGTACAGGCGGCATCCGCCGCCGCCATTATTTCCGCGAGAGTTCGTCCTCACGCAGTGCACGCCGTAAGATTTTGCCGACGTTCGTCTGCGGCAAGGCTTCGCGGAACTCGATCAGCTTCGGCACCTTGTAGCCGGTCAGATTGCGCCGGCAGTGTCGAATCACCTCCTCCTCGGTGAGGCCAGGCTCGCGCGGCACGATGAATACCTTGACGCGCTCGCCCTGGGTTTCGTCGGGCACGCCGATGGCCGCAACTTCCCGCACGCCCGGGTGCATCGCAATGACGTCCTCGATTTCGCTCGGATAGACGTTGAATCCCGACACGAGAATCATGTCCTTCTTGCGGTCGATGAGCTTGATGAACCCTTGCGCGTCCATCACGCCGATATCGCCGGTCGCAAGCCAGCCGTCGGCGTCGATCACCTTTGCCGTTTCCTCGGGGCGCCCCCAGTATCCTTTCATGACCTGCGGCCCCTTCACGCAAAGCTCGCCCGGCTCGCCGACATTCGCCCACGTTCCGTCGTCCTTGCGAAAACGCACCCGTGTCGAAGGTGCGGGCAGGCCGACCGATCCGTCGAATTCGCGCAGATGCGCGAGGTCGACAGGATTCATCGCGACGATCGGCGAGCATTCGGTCAGCCCGTAGCCTTCGACGATCGGTTTGCCCGTCACGGCCTTGAAGCGTTCGGCGACCGCGCGCTGCGTGCCCATGCCGCCGGCCATCGCGAGCTTCAGCTTCGAGAAGTCGCGCCGGCAGAACGTCTCGTTCTCGAGAAAGGACTTGTAGAGGGTATTGATGGCGAGAATGCCGGTGAACGTCTCCTTGCGCAGAATCTGCATGACGCGCTTCACGTCACGCGGGTTGGCGATCAGAATGTTGCGCCCGCCGAGACCGAGAAAAATCAGACCGTTCAAAGTCAGCGAGAGGATGTGGTAAAGCGGCAATGGCGTGAGCACCGTTTCGATCTCGTCGCTGAGCTGGCTTTCCGCCCACGCCGTCGCCTGCAGCAGGTTCGCGACGATGTTGCCGTGGGTCAGCATCGCACCCTTGGCGACACCCGTCGTCCCGCCCGTGTATTGAAGGAAGGCGAGGTCGTCGTGCGTGAGCACCGTCGGCGCGAAAGGCGCCGCTGCGCCGAGCGCAAGCGCGCGGCGCATGTCGATCGCGTGCGCCAGGCGGTAGGGCGGCACCATTTTTTTCACGTGCTTGAGCACGAAATTGAGCAAGCGTCCTTTGAGGTTGAGGCCGTCGGCAAGGAGGTCGCCCAGCGCAGTCACGACAATGTGCTCGACGGCCGTTCCGGGCAGTGCGGCGGCGAGCGTGGCCGCGAAGTTCTCGAATACGACGATGGCCTTGGCACCGCTGTCCTGCAGCTGATGCGCGAGCTCGCGCGGCGTGTAGAGCGGGTTGACGTTGACCACCACGGCCCCCGCCTTCAGCGCCCCGAAGAGGGCGATCGGGTATTGAAACGTGTTGGGCAGCATGATCGCGACGCGGTCGCCCCGCTCGATGCCGATGCTTTGCAAGTAGGCTGCGAATGCCTTCGCTTTTGCGGCTGCGGTGCCATATGTCATCGACGAGCCCACACTGACGAAGGCGGTGCGTTCGCGAAAGCGCGTGGTGCATTCGTCGAAGAAATGCGCGACGGACGCATAGCGGCCGACATCGATCTCGCGCGGCACGTCGGGCGGATACGACGCGTACCAGATGCCGTCGGTGTCGGGGGCGGCCCGCGGCGGTGCCGGTGGTGCCTCGGCCGCCACGCCTGGCGGGCGTTGTGCGGCGATGGATTCATTCATGCTTCGTCTCCCTGTTTATCCGTTCGTCTTTCGTTTCGATGCGGTGCCGGCCGGCCGTCGCCGGACGTGGCCGAGCGAGGCTCGGCGTTCGAGCCTGTGCTCGCATTCGTTGCGTCGCGTGCTGCCGATGTCGGGTTCAGATCGGGAGCGAAATCGTCGACGTGCACGAGGCGTGCGCCTGACACGGCATAGGTGGCGAGCGTGGCTGCTTCGGCAGCATCGAGATGGCCGTTCGAGCGGGCGGCTTCGGCCCACGACGGCAATTCGGCGAGGCTTTGCGGCATCGGCGGCAACTGGCCGTCGCGCACCGCTGCACTCAGCTTCGATTCGATCGCCGAAATAGCCGGCATGAGCTCCAGCAGCGCCTCGGCGCAGGCAATCGGTTCGTGCTCGTCGCGGCCGACGTAGGCGTCGGCGAAAAGTCGCGCCCGCGCCGCGCACGGCGTTTGCAGCAGCGTGGCGATCTCGCTCGCGAGCGCATCGGCAGGCGCGCGTTGCCGCAGCCCGAGCGGGAACGCGACGATGCGCACGGCGATGGCGGCGGCACGGCTCGGATAGTTGGCGAAGAGTTCGCGCAGCGCTTCGGCCGCCGTGTGCAATGCATCCTCGCATCCCCATTTCACGAGCGGCAGATCGTCGACAGGCCGCCCGTCGTCCTCGAATCGCTTCAGCGCGGCCGAAACGAGCACGAGCTGAGACAGCACGTCGCCGAGCCGGGCCGAGAGTCGCTCGCGGCGCTTGAGCGCGCCGCCGAGCAGCAGCATCGATAAATCGGCGACGAATGCAAAGGCGATCGAAAGCCGGGTGGCCGCGCGGTAGTAGCGGGCGAGCTGGGGCGCGGCGCGAGGGGCTCGGGCGATGAATATGCCCCCCGTCAGGCCGTGCAGGAGGCTGCGTACCGCATTCGAAGCGAGGCATGCCATATGCCCGAAGAGCGCGGCATCGAATTGCGCGAGGCCCCTTTCGCGATCGTCTTCATGTAGTGCCGCCATCTCCCGCAGCAGATAAGGATGACAGCGCATCGCGCCCTGGCCGAAGATGATGAGCGAACGCGTGAGGATGTTGGCGCCCTCGACCGTGATCGAGATGGGCAGTTGCTGATAGATGCGTCCTAGAAAGTTCGACGGGCCGAGACAGATCCCTTTGCCGCCCAGCACGTCCATTGCGTCGTTGACGACACGGCGCCCGCGCTCGGTCACGTGATACTTTGCGATCGCGGAGAGAACGGCTGGCCGCTCGCCCAGATCGACGGCCTGGGCACACAGGCGACGCATCGCATCCATGACGTAGAGGTTCGCCCCCATGCGTCCGAGGGGCTCGTGGATACCTTCGAGCTTGCCGATCGGGACCTTGAACTGCCGCCGCATTGCCGCATAGGCGCTCGTGCCGCGCACCGCGGTCTTGGCAAACCCGACGCTCGATGACGGCAGCGAGATCGAGCGGCCCGCGGCAAGGCATTCCATCAACATGCGCCAGCCGTTGCCGACCTGCTCGCGTCCGCCGATGACCCAGTCGATCGGGATGAAAACGTCGTGGCCCGCGTTCGGTCCGTTCTGAAACGCCGCGTCGAGCGGCCAGTGACGCCGCCCGATCCGCACGCCCGGGTGCGCCGTCGGGATCAGCGCGCACGTGATGCCCGGCTCGCCGTCGTCGCCTAGAAGCCGGTCCGGGTCCCGTGCGCGAAAGGCGAGGCCGAGCACCGTCGCGATCGGCCCAAGGGTGATGTAGCGCTTGTCCCAACTAATGCGAAATCCGAGCGTTTCGCGGCCTTCGAACAGCGCTTTGCAGGCGGTACCGACATCGGGTATCGCCGCGGCGTCGGAGCCGGCGTAAGGGCTCGTCAACGCGAAGCAGGGAATGTCCTCGCCGCACGCGAGGCGCGGCAGGTAATGCGCCTTTTGCGCTTCGGTGCCATAGCGCTGCAAGAGCTCGGCCGGGCCGAGCGAGTTCGGCACCATGACCGACACCGCCGCCGTGGACGAGCGCGAGGATAGCTTCATGACGACCTGCGAATGCGCGTAGGCGCTGAACGCCTTGCCGCCATACCGCTGCTCGATGATCAGCGAAAGGAAGCCTTCGGTTTTGATCGCTTGCCACACATCGGCCGGCAAATCGCGCTCGACGGACGTTACCGCCCAGTCGTCGACGCGAGCCGCGAGCCGGTCGCATGTCTCGTCGACGAAATGGCGTTCCTCGGCCGTGAGCTTCGGCGCACCGAGCGCCAGTAGCTTGTCCCAACGCGGACGGCCCATGAAGAGTTCCGCTTCCCACCACACGGTACCGGCCTCGATGGCGTCCCGCTCGGTGGCCGACATGGCCGGCGCCGCCCGGCGGTAGACCGCGAAGAGCGGGGCGCTCAGCAAGCGTCGCCGCCACGGCCTGACCGCAAGCAGGGCGGCCAGCGCGAGCAGCGCGATGCCGATTGCGAGGAGCGCGCCCGCGGCGGGCGCGTAGAGAACGACCGCCGCGACCGTCCACAGGGCCAGCACCGCCAGCCATAGCCGCGCGGACGCTTCGCGCGCGACGAGCGTCGCCGCCGCGGCGATGAGCACGAGAATGGGCCATCCCATGACCGCTCTTTCCTGCGAGCCGACTGCCGAACCCTGCCGCGCTTGCGCGTCAGAAGGCGTGGCGCGGCGCTTCCTGGGCGGGCGGCCCTGGCAGCGCGACCGGCGGTTGATTCGCGTCGTCCATCGGCGCGCTTGCCGAGGCGTCATGGGCGCCGTTGCCGGCGGCGAGCGACTCGAGCGAGCCGCAGGCGCCGAGTGCATCGGCGTCGGCACCGTCGGCAGCGTCGCCAAGTACGGCCGCGAAGGCGGCGAGCTGCGCCGCGTCAGGCAACGGGGCCTTCAGCGCCGCCACCATCAACGACGCAAGCCGCGAGATCAACTGGAGGTCGCTCATGGTATGGCCTTGCGAGAACTCTGCGATCAGGTTGTCGGTGTCGCCGCCCGCGAGTACGCCCGAAAGCGCGCCGATGGCGAAGTGCAGCCGCCAGCCGAGTTCCTCGCGCGGCAGATGCGGCAATGCGCGCTGAAAGGCATCGAAGAACCGTTCGGCCACCGATGCGTAGTGGCCGTTCAGAAAGTTATGGATGAAAGCCGAAGGGTCCGTGTACGCGCGTCCCAGCAGTTTCAGGAAGGCACGCCCCCCCGCATGCGGATCGCGCGAGAGCCTCAAAGCCGGAATGAACATCGCGCCGAGCACATGCTCGCACGTGAGCCGCGGCCCGAGATGCGCGTCGAAGCGCTCCAGCAGTTTCACGCGCTCCTCGTTGAGCCGGTCCAGCCTGCGCGACAGCATGGCGTGAATCAGTGCTTCCTTGCTGCCGAAATGGTAGTTGACGGCGGCCAGATTGACGTCCGCGCGCGAGGTGATCTGGCGCAACGACATCGCCTCGAAGCCGTACTCGATGAAAATGTCTTCGGCGGCATCGAGGATGCGCGCCTTGGTATCGCCGGTTGCCCGGTGCGATGAACGAACTGCCATGTTGCGCCTCCCATGCCGGTTGCCCAGCCGCGAACAAGCGATTCAAGTTTGTGATTGAAACTTGTTATTTTTGAGAACGATAAAAACTGAGCTGGCCCGCGGCAAGCGTTGTTTGTCGACGGACTCCTCTAGTCGGAGCCCGTCATGCCGCGCGAAGGTACGCGGGCCGGGGCCGCGCGGGTGGGGCGCAACGGCGCCCCGCGCCTGGGTGCTTGCCGCCGTTTGCGGCAAGCATCGGGTTCGAAAAAAGGGGGCGCCACGCGGCCTCAGGCCGCTTTGCCCACGTGCTCGGCGGAACTCAGCATGTCGATGCCGCGACGCTCGCGGCCGAACAGGATCAGCACTGCGATGACGATCGAAGCGGTGGCGGCGACGACGGCCAGCGCGAAGGAGTAGTTGTCGCCGCGGCTCGCGGCGACCGATGCCTGCATCGTCGCATTAACCGACGCAATGAGATTGCCGAGTTGATAGACGAACCCGGGGAAGGTCGCGCGAATCTCGTCGGGGGAGATCTCGTTCAAATACGCGGGTACGACGCCCCAAGCTCCTTGTACCGAGATCTGCATGAGAAAGGCGCCGATCGCGAGCGCGACGGCGCCGCTCGAGAAAGCCCAGAGCGGCAGGACCGGCAACGCGATCAGCGCCGCAATGCAAATTGCGCGCCGACGGCCGATTTTTTCGGACATGGAGCCGAAAAAGAGGCCGCCGACGATCGCGCCGACGTTGAGCACGATGAGGATGCGCGAGACGGTATGCGGGTCGAAGGCGTGCTGCACCCGCAGGAACGTCGGATAAAGATCCTGCGTGCCGTGCGAGAAGAAATTGAATGCGGTCATGAGGACGATCGCATAGACCGAGAGCACCCAGTTCTTTTTGAGCGTATCCACGAGGCTCGGGCGGGCGCGCTTTTCCATCGTCTGCCAGGCCGGCGATTCGGGGACGCTCGTGCGGATGTAGAGCACGAGCAGCGCCGGCACGATGCCGACGAAGAACATGCCGCGCCAACCCACGTGCTCGTAGAGCAGTCCGAACACGAGCGATGCCAGCAGATAGCCGCTCGGATACCCCGCTTGCAGCAGCCCCGAGACGGCGCCGCGCGCTTTGGGAGGAATCGTCTCCATCGTGAGCGCGGAGCCCACGCCCCATTCGCCGCCCATGGCGATGCCGAAGAGCGATCGCATGATGAGGAGCGTCGCGAGGTTCGGCGAAAAGCCCGAGAGCAGTTCCAGCACCGAGTAACAGGCGATGTTGACCATCAGCGTGGGGCGGCGGCCGAACTTGTCCGCGAGGCGCCCGAATATGAGCGCGCCGAGCGGGCGCATGGCAAGCGTCAGCGTGATGGCGAACGCCACCTCCGGAATTTTCGTATTGAATTCGGCGGCGATGTCCTTCAGCACGAAAACCATCAGGAAAAAATCGAACGCATCGAGCGTCCATCCCAAATAGGCGGCAATCGTCACGTTGCGTTGTTCGCGTGTCCAGGCCATTGTGCGTCTCTCCTTCTTTATGGTCGTTCCGCACGGCGGATCGCGCCGCACGGGCACCCCGCGGGTAGGCACGCCGAGTGTACGCGCACTTTTCGCGGCTGCAGGGGCGGCAGCGCATTCGTCCGTATTAATCCCTATACGATGGCCACATCGATAGATTCTTCAATTTCAATTGTTTGCTAAATGAAAGAATATTTTAATGCGAATTTAAAACTCGTCGCCAAAATGTAATAGGGTGCTATGCTGCGCCAGTCGGAAAAGGAATGGAGTGGCAAAATGGAGTGGCAACCGGATCTCCCCGACCATCGACCGCCATGTTGGATCCCGCTCAATCGTTGCCTGCGCTCGACACGCCCCGGTTATTGATCCGCCAGCGAACGCTGGCCGATCTCGATGCCTGCCTCGAGATGGATCGCGACCCGGACGTCACGCGCCACGTCGCGGGGCCATGGCGCGACCCGGTCGCCCATCGGCGGTTCGTCGTGCATCGCATCACGCGTCCTTACCCACCTGGGCTGGGTTACTGGTCGATTCGCGAACGTACCGCGCCCGAGCGATTCGTGGGTTGGGTTCTGCTGATTCCCGATCACGGCACGGGCCCCGACGTCGAGATCGGATGGCGGCTCGTGCGGGAGGCATGGGGGCGCGGCATTGCGACAGAGGCGGCCACCGCACTCGTCGCGCATGCGTTCGAGACCCTGCGGTTGCCGCGCGTGATCGCCGATATTGCCGCGGCAAACGCCGCTTCGCTGCACGTGGCGCAAAAACTCGGCATGCACCGGGTCGGCTACGACGATACAGACGGCATGCGATACGAGCGCTACCGCCTCGAACGCGCGGATCTGCGGGCCCGCCGCTGAGCGGCTTCGGGCTTCAGCGGGAAGACGAAGCCGCTGCAAGCCATGCGGCCGCGGCGTACGCCACACACGACAGCCCGCCGACAACGGCCAGCGAAACGGACAGACGCGGGGCGAGCGCAGTGGCGGCGCCAGCCAGCGCGACACCGATCAGGCCACCGGTCTGCCGCAACGCGTTGAGCAGCCCCGAGGCGACGCCCGCTTGCTCGCTCGGCACCTGCTCGAGCACGGCTGCGATCATAGGAGGCACCGACACGGCCGTGCCGGCGCCGTACATGACCATCGCCCCATAGACGAGCAGATGCGGCGCATGCATTTCGAACAAGGCGACCATCAGCGGCACGCCAATGGCCGCGACGGCGAGACCGGCCGTCATCATCTGTGCGGCCTTGAAGCGGCCGTGCAGTTTGCCGGAAATGATGTTGCCGAGCGAAAGACTCGCCGCCATGGGAAGCAGCGCAAGACCGGTCTCGCGCGCGCTGAAGCCGAGTTCGCCTTGCAAATAAAGGCTCAATACGAAGAGCAGCCCAAAGTAGCCGACATAGGCGAGGCTGCCGGCCGCGTTCATGGCGACGAGCACACTGTTGCGGAACCACGCCGTCGGCACCATCGGTTCGGGGGAGCGGCGCTCGACGAAGACGAGCAGCGCGGCCGCAGCCGCGGCGAGGGCGAACGCGGCGAGCACCTCGGGCGAGCGTGCGCCGCGCGCCGGCAATTCGATGGCCGCGAAGCACAGTGCCGCGAGGCTGACGGCGCTGGTCAGTTGCCCCGGCCAGTCGAAGCGACGCGCGCGCAGCGGGGTGTGGGCGCGCACGAGGTACCAGGTGCCAACGACGGCGAGCCCGCCCGTCGGCACATTCATGAGAAAAGCGCTGCGCCAGCCGAGGCCGTCGACGAGAAAGCCGCCGACGAGCGGACCGACCGAGGCCGCAACCGAGGCGATGGTCGCCCAGATCGCGATGGCCCGCGCGCGTGCGCCCGGATCGTCGAACGTCGCGCGCACGACGGCCAGCGATGCCGGCAGAAACAGCGCTGCGCCCGCGCCCTGAACGAAGCGTGCGGCGACGAGCACCGCCACATCGGGCGCGGCACCGCAGGCGGCTGACGCGGCGACGAAGAGCGCAAGGCCCGCGAGGTAGACGGTCTTGGCGCCCAGCCGGTCCGATGCGACCCCGCCCGCGAGGATCAAGGCGGCGAAGGTCAGCGTGTAGGCGTCGACGATCCACGCGAGCTCGGCGACGGAAGCGCCGAGGTGCGTGCGCAACGCCGGCAGCGCGACATTGACGATCGTCGTGTCGAGCACGGCCATGAACATGCCGCTTGCGACGAGGGCGAGCGTCAGGCGGCGACGCAGCGATTCGCGACGCGTGGTGCTGTCGGCCCGGTAGGGTGTTTTGATTGCACAGTCGGTCATTTCTCACTCCCGTTGTGCGTACAGTGTAGGGAGCGGCGATGATGCAATAAAGCAGTAATATCGCATCGTGGTGATGCATATTTGCATCGCCCATCTTCCATCCCGCCCGGTATGACGATGAATTGGGACAACGCACGTTTCTTTCTGGCTGTGGCAAGAGCGGGCACGCTTCGAGGTGCGGCCGCTCGCCTGTCGGTCGATCAGGCGACGGTAGGCCGCCGCGTGGCGGTACTCGAGGAGACACTGTCCGCACGGCTCTTTCTGCGCACGCCGACGATGTACGTGCTGACGCCCGCGGGCGAAGCACTGCTCGAAGCGGCGGAAGCGATGGAGCAGGCGGCGCTGCGCATCGAGCGCCGCGTGGCGGGCGCGGACGATCAACTGTGCGGCATGATCCGCGTGGCGACGACCGATTCGCTCGGCAAACGCTTCGTCGTGCCGGCCATCGCGAAGGTACAGAAAGAACATCGCGGCATCGACATTACCTGCGTGACCTCCGCGCAGGTCGCCAACCTTACGCGGCGCGAAGCGGACCTCGCGGTTCGTACAGTACGCCCCGATTCGCCCGAACTCATCGTCCGTCGGCTCGCGCGCCTCGACTCGGCGATCTACGCATCGCGCGATTATCTCGCCCGACGCGGTGAGCCGCAGGAGGGCAGCGCGTTCGCCGGACACGACCTGGTGATGTATCAGCAGCCGGTAGTGCCTTCGATGTGGGACGTCTTGTGCGGCGAGCCGACTTCGCGCGGGCGCGTCGCCTTCCAGACGTCCTCCACGCCGATGTTGTTCGAGGCGGCGATTGCCGGTATCGGGGTGGCCGAGTTGCCGTGCTTTCGCGCCGATCAGGAGTCGGAACTCGTGCGCGTCATGTCGCGTCGAACCGACCATTTCGACGTCTGGCTCGTGGCGCATGCGGATCTCTACAAGACCGCCAGGATTCAAGCGCTGATCGCGGCCATTGCCGAAGAGTTCGCGGCCTTCCGGTAGCCGTTGCGGACGTTACCTCCAAGAAGTGACGGGTGGCCGTCTTCATGTTTGCGATTACGATGGTTGCGGAAAGGTGCGTGCCGCATCGGCCCCGTCGCAGGGCGGGCGTCGCGTTCGCTTCGCGCACGAGGGGCGCGCCAAGCTTCCAAGTCGCAAAGACCGAGGCTCGGGAATGTCGAACCGGAAGCCTCTCCCTCCCCCAAGCGCCGAAGCAGCAGGGTGCTTCCTCCTCCAGCAAACGCGACGAGCCGCCTCTGATCGATGACGACGACCTGTTCTTTTCATAGCCGAATCGCGGTTACCGGCCGTTACAGAAGCGACAAGGCCGTTTCACCTCTCGATCGCAGCTCGAACTAGCATCCGCACTGCAATAAAAAATCGCCTCCATCGAGACGGCGGGCAACAACAGGGAGGGACGTCCTGCCATCAAGCGCGCCATCATCGCGCTCGCAGCGGCTTTTGCGCTAGCCCCCTCGGCACGCGATGCGCCGGCTCGTGCGGATATCGGCGCGCTTGTTGGTGGGTCGGCAAAGACAGCGAAATGTTCGAAGGGCATCCTCGATGCCGAAGGCAGCCTGGTCGCGGCCTCTTTCACCGGTACGGCGCTGACGCCAGGACTGACCGGTACTACTGACACGCAGCATCGAAACTCAAGCGAAATGTTCCGCGCGGCAGCGCCTTGCCCGCGCTCAAACTACCCCTTCATAGCGCGCTGCACGCGTCTCTCTGCTGGCGAGCGGTGTCGATGGCGCGCCGACTCGAACATCGCCGGAGAACTGGCACAGCCCAAAGATCAAGTCCCCGGGCGGCGTGGCCGCAGATATTCGTCACAAAGACACCATTTGACGGAGCGAGGCCAGGATTGGCCCTGGAATGCATTTGTGCCACGGAATATCACTATCTGAATTTTGTGGCATAGGTTGAATTAAATGGTAAGCATTTAATTGCAGTGCCTGTCAAGCATTGTCGAGTTCGATGCTGCAAGGGCGTGTAGTTGAAAATGCAGGGCGTTAATCAATAATGTCACTTGCTGGCACTCAGTGCGGCGACGCCTCCGGCGGTACATCGTTCTCGATGTGCGCAAGCGCTCGGTATATCGTGCATGGAACATTGACGAGGAATATATGGCAACCGTATCCGACTACAATAGCTATGCGACTGTAATGCTTCAGTTCGACTTTTCTGGACAGAACGGCGATGGAAGCACGATCAGTACAGCGAGGATCGATATAACCGACTCCGACAGTTCGGTTGTTTGGGGTATGTATCCTGTTGACTTTTCGTCGACGGGTCGGGGAAACACCCCATTCGCACTCACGACATCGGCGAATCCTAACAACGAGCCTTCGCTGTCAGTGCCTGTTGCTCAGCTGAATATGGTTAACAGGTCGCTGAGGATGGATTATGTCCCGGGGCAGTCCGGGCAGAATCAGGCGACGGAATTTTATATCTTTCTTTATTTTTGGGGGATGAAAAAGGGTAATTCTAATGGCTATGTCACCATCACCCCGACAATCGATACAAATCTCAAGTTAACGGTCAATGGAGATACGGCTGGCAATGGCGATTCTCTTGGTGTTTCGGCGGATTGGGTGACGGTGACTGAATAGATGGCTGTGGCATATAAAAACTAGAAACGCTGTTAATTGGTTGGTGCCGTGGAGGAAGCTATGTCACAATCAGTCAGCACATCGCAACCGTGCCGCATCAGGCTTTCGCATTTCGTATCGAGCGAAATACTGACCTTGACGGTCGGCGGCCGGGATGCCCAAGCGCATGAGTCGTTTGCCGCTTGGGCATCCTCCGATCTCGACCTCGAGGGAGCGCTGATCTCTGTCAGCTCTCCTCCCGGGCTCATTCCTTTCGTGCTTGCGAGCCTGACGATAACGAGTACGGCCTTGACCTTCACTGCGCCCCGTTTTCAGGGCGAGAAGGAAAAAGAGGCTGGGTACGTCGTTCCGTCATTGGGTGCCTCTCTATATCTCTGGGCTGAAGAGCGGACCGCGTTCGCCGATTTGACATTTACCTCTAATGTCAGCAAATCCGGCGCGGTTGTGGAGTTTGCGCTCGGAGCCTCGGGCGGTTTTCAGGTACTGCAGCAGTCGCAGGTCAAGGAATTCAAGTGGCCCACCAGGTAAAAGAGCAGCGCCGGGTCTCGCCGATATCCAATAGAGGAGTAGGCAATGTTCGGGTTCAACGTCGGTGAGGCAACCAGCGGTAGCGGCAGTGATGAAACAGACTCACCGAATGTTGTCAGCGAGCGAGGCCCCGAACCGCGGAGCACCGCCACTGCTGTCCCCGCAGGCGATCTGGTCTTGACTGTCCACCAGCCGATATACGGCAACCTGTTGCGCTCGGCCGAGCCCCCTGGTTGCCCGATCCGGCTTCTTTTGACGGGCATGGACGCCGGCTACCAGGCTCGCGTTGCCATATATGACACCGGCACGCAGAGCTGGGGTATTGGCGCTCAGTGCGATCTGCTTGTTGGTGCGTCAGTGAAGTCCCTGGTACCCGGAACGCCGCTAGTCCTGGGAAGGTTCGTTATGAATGCCTCCGAGCTGCTTATCTCGGTCGCCCAGGCTTGTCCGCAAATCGAGGTTTCGCTTTATGTCGACGCAACAGTCCCGATGTTGCGTGGAGTGGTCGAACTGTCCCAGGGGGGCGTCGTTACGGTGGAGTCCCCTGTGGATCGGACGAGCGTCACGGGGCACAGCTCCTTCAGTATTGCGCTGCGATGACAAGGCGGAGGAGAAATGAATTTCATACCTGTGACGCTCGATTTTGTACAGCTCGCACCGAATTTCGACGCGAAAATAGTGATCGATACGCCGGGCGTCACGTGGTCGGCGGGTGAGCGCCAGCGCAGGGACGATCTGGGATTTTCCTGCAATGCATGGACGCCAGACGAGGCTGAATCGTTTAGCGTCCAAAGTCTGGAATTGACAAAATCAACGTTATCTCTTCTCTCCGGAGCGGGGGCAATTTCAGGGGGCGCTGTGACGTTGACCGCAATGCTGTGCGTGCCGGACGGCGTCAGTTCGATTGAAGGGCATTGCACGCTTAATAGTGCGGCACGTATTTATGTGCGATTAGGCTGCGGTGTGCCAATGGAGTGGAGGCACGGATGTATTGGCGGGTATATTCCGAAGGTGCCGCCTGGTTTCTGGTTTGTTACTTTAGGGATTGCGGGTCTGACGGGCGGCCAGTCGATCGCCATCGAACTTGCCGCGGGGAGTTCGGCACCCGTGCGATGGGCCATGGGGCATGGTACGCAGGCAACTTCGCCATTATCCATCGCATCGTACGATGGGCGGTCAATGGCTTTGGGGCGGCTATCCATTACTTCCAATAGGATCGAGCTTGTTACGCCGACGGGGCAGAGTTTCGGATCGAGTGGGAATGCCGGGTTGGATCTTGCGCTTTACATCGAAATGATGGGTGCGGCGAATTCTTCCAGCGGGAGCGCGTCCGCGCAAGTGCACCTGAGTGCGACATGTGGAGATGGCATTACCGTTGTAGCAAAGCTGCCAGGAAAATTTCCTCGGTATATCGACGGCGTGCCGAAGACGCTGAACCTCGAGTAGGCAATCGGTGCGGGAACACTGAAAAACGCGCTGCCGAAAAATATAGAGCGCCTGGGCATGGGTGTCCCTTCTCATACGTTATCAGGTTGAAACTCATGGCCGTGTCAACGATCGATGCAGAACAAGTGATAGCGGGTGTGAGTAACGCGCTACGGAGCTTCATTTGCGCCAGCGTTCCACGTATCGCGTCCGAGGCGGCGGTCACATTCGATTCGCCGGCCAAACTCGACAGCGAGAACGAAAACAAGCTTGCGCTCTACTTGTACCAGATGGAACTGAATCCGGAGCTGCGCAACACCTCGCCTGCACTATCCGCGGTGCAGAGCAATCCATCGTCGTTGGCTTCGCTCACGCTTACGCCGGCGCCGTTGGCGGTCGACCTGCTCTATATGCTCGTCGTCTATGGTCAGTCGGCCGAGTACGAGCAGATGATCGCGGGCAGCATCGTCAATCTGCTGGACCGAAGCGGCCGGATACCATCCGACTTTATCGGTCCGGCGCTGAGGGCCAGCGGAAACAGCGGCCTTGCAATCGTCCCTCAGCCGGCATCGATTCACGTACTGCGCGACTTATGGGCCGCGTTTCCAAACAAGGCGTATCACCTGACCAAGTTGTACTCCATCTCTCCGGTTCGGTTGCCCGCACCCACGAGCGTGTCGGCCGACATGACCGTGAATGTGAATCCGGTCGGCGCGACTGTTACCGATCCTCCACCAAAGGCGGTGGGATGAAACGAAAAGCGGTCGTGCAGACTGGGCTGGCTGCCGTCGTGCAACTGAACGACGGGTTTTCCGGCGAACCGATAGCGGATGCAAGCGTGCTGTTCAAGCTCGACCAGACCCCATGCACGCCGCTTCGCAAAGCGGACGGATTCTTTGTGTTCACGCATTTGCAGAACGGCGCGCCTCACTGCCTGGACATTGCCTGTGCCGGGTTCTTCGATGCACAGGTGACGTTGTCGGTCATTCCGTTTCCGCTCACGCGGCCGCTCGCGGAATCGATCGTCGTGTGCCAATTGGAGCCGAGCCCGGTCTATCCGTACCCGGCCGGCACCACGATCGTTTGTGGGCAGGTGACAAGCACGGGTAAGCCGCTGGCGGGCGTAGATGTGTTCGCGCTGTTTTCCGACCGCTTGGGTGCGTGGCATTACGGCAAAGCGCGATCGTACGGATCGCCGGACGACGAAGATCCCTGCAACGGACGCTATTCGCTCGTGCTTTCGTCTGCCACGGGCGCGCCGGACGTGAGTCTGCGTTTCACGAAGGACGGCTATACACCGTGGTTCGGCCAGGTAGCGGTGGCCCGGTCGATGCAAACCATTGCAAACGCCGATCTGCAGCCGGCGAAGGCCTAGCCTAAGGAGGATTCGAGCATGGCAGACGGTATCAGTTATCAGCATCCTGGCGTCTATATTCAGGAGCTGCCAGGCGTTCCGACGATCCAGGGCGTATCGACCTCGATCCCCGTATTCATCGGCTTGACCGAAAAGCTGGCCGACGAGGACGCGTACGTCGCCCGGCAGGTGACCAGTTGGGGCGATTATCAGACGCGATACGGCGCAAATGTCTGGGGGGCTTACGCTTCCTTCGCCGTCTACGAGTTTTTCATGGAGGGAGGGGCGCTTTGTTATGTGATTGGGCTGCCTCCGACGGATCTACCGCAGACGTCGAAGTCGACGGCGAAAGTTACGGTGGTCGATTGTACTGGCAGCTACACGTTCAGCGCGGCAAGCGCCGGCAGTTGGGCGAATACTCTCCAGATTGCGATTCTGGATGCCGGCCCCGTGCCGTCAGCAGGTAAAGCTTCCAATTATTTCTCGATCAATGTGATGGTGGCGGCATCGGCTCTGGCCGCGACTGCCGCCACGGTATGGGATAAACTGCTCTCGGTTTATGTAAAGAACAACTCTATCAAGAATGTAAACGGATTTTATACGCTTGAATCGTTTGGCGTATTTACGGCTTCGAGCCTGAAGACTCCCAGCGGCGGCGGCTTATGCCCGCTGCAATTGCAGATCAACAGCGCATCGATGTTTATTCGGGTGACCGGAGTGAAACCAACAACCGGTCAGCAAGGTGCTCGCTCTGTTACGCCCCACCAAATGAGCAGCGGAAGTACCATTCCGCTCAGCTCGTTGTACGCGAAGGCCATTCCCGTACTGGCGTCGGTGCCGGACGCAAGTCTTGTCGCAACTCCGGACGCGGCCGTGGTCGAATTGACAACGCAGATGACGTCGATTACACAGATCACCGACGTCATTACATCGGTGATGGCTCAGTGCCAGAAGCTACCGAATCTCTTCTACGTGATAGATGCCCCGTACGTAAGCGATCCGACAAACACGACCAATATCGTTACGTTCGTCGCTGGCGGCACCAATACGTCGCCGCTGATCTATGAGAATGCCGCGATCTATTACCCTTGGCCGCTTGTCTTGAACCAGAGCTCGGGCACCAATGTCCCCATCCCGCCGAGCGGTCCGGTGCTGGGCCGCTATGCCACGACCGACCTGGTCGCAGGCGTCCACGTTTCTCCGGCAGGTGTGCGTACGGGGCGGATTGCGACCGCAATGGCGTTGACGGGGTGGCTGACCGATAGCGATCAGGACTTGCTGAACCCCCACGGAATCAACGCGATCCGCAACATTCCCGGTTACGGCATTACGATTTACGGCGCCCGCACGCTAGCCGCGGGTCAATGGCAGTACGTTGCCGTGCGCCGTTTCGTGACGTTCGTCGAGCAGAGCCTGCGTGCGAGCCTCGAATGGGTGGTTTTCGAACCCAACAGCGAGCTGTTATGGGCAACCGTCGTGCGGGAGATCACCGCGTTCCTGACACTGCTGTGGCACCAGGGAGCGCTGTTCGGCAGTACGGCCGATGACGCGTTCTTTGTCACGTGCGACGTTACGAACAACCCCCCCTCGCTGCGCACGCAGGGCGTTCTCAATATCGATGTGGGGCTGGCCGTCCTTTATCCCGCGGAATTCGTCGTGATCCGCGTGGCGCAGATGACATCGACGTCGAGCTCGGGATCCTAACGGAGCGATTTTATGGCTACTCAGACGCCTACCCAACGGGACCCGTTTCGCGGCTTCCGGTTTCGCGTGGAGATCACCGGCATCATCGTCGCCGCGTTTTCGGAAGTCAACGTGCCGGACGTCACCGTCGATACGGTCGACTATCGGGAAGGAACCGATCCTTCTTTCCGACGAACCCTTTCGGGGCTGACCTCTTACGGCCGGGTCACGCTGAAAAAAGGGATGACTTACTCGATGGACCTTTACAACTGGCATTACCAGGTCGTGCAGCGAGGCACGTCTGCGCCGAACGCGCGCCGTAGCGCTTCGATCACGTTGCTCGATACCGACGGCTCGACGGCGGCGCAATGGTCCCTGTTCAATGCGTGGCCGACCGTCTATCAGACGACGGGGCTCAACGCGAGCAGCGCGGAAGTCATGATCGAGACGCTCGAACTTGCGATCGAATACATGAAGCGGATGAAGTGATCAACCGGAGAGGGAACAGCGATGGATCCGATCAGTACCGAGTACCCGTTCGTATTGCCGATTGGCTATCGGGGGCCAGACGGCTATCTCTATCGCGAAGGCGTTATGCGTCTGGCTACGGCGGGCGACGAAATCTATGCCATGAGAGATCACCGCGTGCAAGCCAATGCCGCTTACCTTACGGCGGTACTGCTCGCGCGCGTGGTGACGCTCGACAAGCTCGAAGTGATGTCGACCTCGGTTATCGAAGACTTGTTTCTGCGGGACTTCAACTACCTGCAGAAGCTTTATGACGAAATCAACGGCGTGGACCAGGACAGTACGGCAGCCGAGTTGCCGTCGGACATGCGAGCGAGCCTGCCGGGAAACGTCGAAGCGCTGCCGGTTCAAGCCAGCTTTACGAAGAGATAGCGTTCATCGCCTATCACTTTCACTGGTCGCATGCGGACATTCTCGCGCTGGCCCATGCAGACCGGCGGCGCTGGTGCGAGGAAATCAGCAAAATCAACGACAAGATCAATTCGGCCGATCAACAGCCGGAGCGGTCGCTCGGGATCGACCTGCGTGAGTTGGGATAAGCACAGGACGCAGTGAGTCGACCTCCGTTTCTCTGATGGTGACGCATGAGCTTTTCTCTCGGCGGCGCGGCGCGCGCATTGGAATCGTTGGGCGCAGTACAGGCACTCAAAGGATTGGCGCTTGATCCATTCAAGGCGTACAGCTTCCGGGTCGTGCTCGGAATGAACCCTTTGGGCGGCTTCAATTCAATCTCGGGCGTTGGGTGGCGCACGGAAGTTCGAACGGTGAGAGAAGGAGGGGTCAATGACTACGAGCACAAGCTGCCCGGCCAGTCCACGTGCAACGAACTCGTGTTCAGAAAGGGCCTGACGCTGTCGGATCCGATGTGGCGATGGTACAGCCAGACCATTTCGGGACGCGTATGGCGGATGAACGGGACGATCATTTTAATGTCCGATCTTCACAGGCCATCGCCCATCGACATCATGGGCACGAAAATCAGCGGGTTGCCGGCAATCGGCATGCCTGTAGCAGCATGGAGTTTCTACGGCGCGTGGCCGATCGCGCTCGAAGGTGCACAGCTCGATGCTTCGCAGAGCATGATTGCCGTTCAGCAAATGACTCTTGCAATCGATCGAATCGAAAAAACAATTGACGCAAGGTCGCTGTTCAACGCTGCCAAGTCAGTCGCGTCTCACTTGTTCTAGCCATGCCGCGCGATTCGAGTCCATCGTCGACGAAACGCCTGCCTGCGGCCGTCCGGTTTGGGCGGCGGGTCAGCGGTCGGCTTTATCGGACGGTGGGCGTGTTATCGCGCTACCCGTGGCGGATGCAATTCCCGCCGCGATTTGCGTTTGCGTTGCCCAGGCGATGGCGAGCGGAGCGTGTGTTGCAGCGAGTCGAGCGGCGCGTCTGCTCTATACAGCGAAGCAATTCTTCGAGGTCGCAAGGAACGGGTGTAGCGATGGCCAGGCGCCTTTCGTCTCGGGCGGACGCCGGACAATTGCGGCCCGCGCGAGTTGCCATCGCACGACGTGCGTTGCCGGCGTCAGCGGTGCCGCGAATCGCTGTTACCCGAACGCTCATCGCAAGGACCGCGACCGATACGACAGCGACCGATACGACGACGATCCGTGCGGTACGCACGCACGCGGATTTCAGCGGCGGGGCAGGCCGGGGCAGGAGCAAGCGCATCGTCGTACACGCCACGCGCGCCGCGGGATTCGTACACGCCGCGACGCCCGGCGTATCGACCATGCACCGCGCGCCGCGTTTCATGCGTGATGGACGCGAGCGGGGCCGCACGCCAGCGCGATCGCGGCAACCCATGCCAACCGAGCACCACGTGCGGAGCAAACGCGGGCGCGCAAGCCAGCCGTCGATATCGCCAACCGCCGTTGCGGCTGCTCGGCTCTCCGTTCCGGCGCGGCGCCTCGGCGTACCGGAGTCGCGCTCGAGCGCTCCCGCGGGTACTCATCGGCATCGGCGCAGCCAGCCGTGGTCGCCCCCGCTGCGGACGGCCGATGCGTTCGGGGCGGGGCGACATATCAGGGGCCATGCCGCGCCAGGGCGACTCAAGATCAAAGCGCCCAGGCGGGGCCGACGACCGCCCCCGGAGTCGATCATCGAGTTTGACCGGCGATCGAGGAACGCACTGGATGGCATTTCGCCGGGCATCAAGCCCCATCGTGCGCCCGGCGTTGCCCGTGCGGCCGCGGTCCGGTCCCGCGTGACGGCATCGGGGCGCTCGATTGTCCTGCGCCAGGTATCGGAGCGTGGGCATGCACCGGCGACAGAACGCCTGCGGCCCAGGCTCGATCGGCCGCGTATCGTGGCGCTCGCGGCTCTCGCCGCATACGGCGTTGCCGCGGAGCCTGTGCAACGGATACTGCGCAGACGTGCCGCGCACGAAGAGCGGGCGGGGCAGGCGAACGCGGCGGCAAGGCCGATGCGGGCCATTCACGAACCTCGCCCGGCTTCGATCGCCGATCGCGACGAGCCGATACGAGAGACGATCCGAATGGCCGCCGACGCAGCCGAGATGCACCGTATCCTCATGCCGCTGCTACAAGAGACGATTTTTTCGGAACAGACGATGGGGCGGCTGGCGAATGGCGTAATGACGCAGATTGACCGGCGCGAGAGCGCGGAACGTTATCGAAAATCGGGAGGGCGCTGATGCTGGCGAGAAACACGATGGCATTGGGCGGCCTTTCGTGGCCCGGTGGCTTGGCGCGTGCGCATATCGTGGTGGAGGGCACTGGAGGCGAGCTCGGCAAGCAAAGGATCAACGTGATGTACAACCCCACGGATCTGTCGCTGGGGCAGCGGGCGGTGGTGGATGGGTGGGGCAAGAACGTCATGTTTCATCGAACGGAGCCGGAAGATCTCGTCGTGTCGCTCTTTTTCGACACCTTCGAAGACAAGACGGACGTTCGAGTGTGGACGAACAAGATCCTCGCGCTGACCGAGCCGCGGCCTTCGAGCCGGAAAGGTCCGAAGGTGCCGCCGACCGTGCGGTTCGCCTGGGCGGACAATCTTTTCACCGGCATCGTTATCCATGTCGCGCAAAAGTTCACGATGTTTCTTGCCACGGGAATGCCGGTCCGGGCCGAGCTGACGGTTACGTTCAAGGAGGTGCTGACCGATGCGCAGGAGCTTGCGGCAAGAGGGCTCGACAATTGCCGCAAGCTATGGACCGTCGCGGCAACCGATCGTTTGGATTCGATCGCTTATGCCGCGCTGGGGGATGCCGCGCAATGGCGCCTGATCGCCGATGCGAACGGCATTTACGATCCGGCAGGCTTTCCCGGGCCGCAGTGGACAGGCGCCATCATCGCAATACCGGATACGCACGGAGAAACCTTCGAGCCGCCAGGAGCATCGGACTATGTCTGATCCGAACGATAGCGGCAATTCGCTCCCAACCGTGCGCAATGCTGCCGAAGGTGGCGATACCGCTGGAGCCTTGACAGGCGGCGGGAGCAGTCTTCCGTTCGGGGTCGCGCGCAACGCTGCGGAGTTCGGTGCCATTACGTGCAATGACGTGAGGTTGGCGGCCGTCGCCGAAGCTGCATTGGCGTCCGTCGTCGTCGTCCAGGAAATCAATCTGCCTGCGATGTGCCAGCTCGTCTTCGATATAGAAGACGGCGGAGACCCTTGGCTCGATAAGAGTCTCGATACATTCCAGCCTGGCGCGAAGTTGAAGATCCCCGGGACGCCCGCCGCCCAGGTCGTCTTTGCCCCGATGTATATCAGCGCCGTTACCATCGACGCGATCGCCGAGCCGGGCAGCCGTTCGACCATCACCGTGACGGCTTTCGACAAACTGCACGCCCTGCGCAACGGGGCGTATACGAAGGCGTTTGTCGAACAGAGCGACGGGGACATGTTCAGCTCCGTGGCGTCTTTGGCAAGCATGAACGTGTCGCCCTCCGGGTTGGATACGAGAACGCATCCCTATGTGCTTCAAGATAGCGAAAGCGGCTACGAATTTCTCATGCGGCGATGCCGGCAAGCCAATTACGAGTGCATGGTCGGATGGGAAAACGGAAAGGAGACGCTCTTCGTGCGAGGCAACGTGATGCCTCCCCCGCCGAAGCCGGCTGAGCCGGCGGATTCGACAGCGAGGCCGGTTCCGTCGGCGCCGCCGCAGCCGCCGGAACCTCGGCCGCAGGGGCCGACGCTCGCTTATAAGCAACAAATCAAAACGATCAAGTTGGATATGCGCGCGCCGGAGTCGACTGCGTCCGTGGCGGCGTATGGCTACAGCGTTTCAAGTGGCCAATGGCCCGAGGGCGAGGCGGGGGCAAATTCGGAAGGCGCGGCGGCCAGTTCGCCCGAGGGTGGAGCGGGCGGCGACGGTGCGGCCGCGAGTGCGAACGGAGCCACGCCCGCGCCGGCCACGGTGACGCTCAGGCGCCCAGACCTGGACGATACGGCGGCCCTGAATTTCGCGGCCGCGGCGGGGCTTGCCTATCTGCAAGACGCGCTTATCGAGGGGACCGTGGCGCTGGAAACGGTGAACGTTCATGCGGTGGCGGGCGTGAGCATCAAACTGGAAGGGACAAACAGCCTGTTCGATGGCCCGTATCTCGTGGTGAAGAGCGAGCACCGCTTCGAGCGCCACGGCAACGGCACGATTCTCACGCTGAGAAGGAGTGCGGCATGAGCGCGCAACTGAGGCTCGAGCTGGCGCCGGTCACGAGCCTCGACGATCCACTGCGGCTGGGCCGCGTTCAGGTCACATTTGCGGACGGATTGGTATCGGACTGGCTCCAGCTTGCGAGTCCATTCGCCGGCCCGGGATACGGCATGTTCGCACTGCCGCAAACGGACGCGCACGCATTGGTGGCGTTTGCCACTGACGATCGCAGCATCGGCTATGTCATGGGCTTTACCTGGGACGGGAAGGCCAAGCCGCTCGTGGACGATCCCGAGAAACAGCAGCAGGTATGGATTGTCCGAACCAAGAACAAGTCGATTACGTTCGACGATTCGGAGAGCTCGTCGATCGAAATCACGGACGAAAAGCAGAACCTCGTGCGCATCGATACCAAGAAGAGCGAAATCTCCATCGTGAGCCAGGGAGATATGTCGATCAGCGCCAAGGGAACGATAACGCTGCAGGGGGACAAGATCGTAGTGAAAGGCACCCAGAACGTGACGATCGAAGGAAACGAAATCGATCTGAATGCGCAGGAAGGATGATTGGCCGACCAGGAAAGCGAGCGGAACATGAAACAGCTTATCGCCAAGGCGGGTGACGGAATAGGGCCTGTGATGGATACCCACACAGTCGCCAATGCCGAGACAGGGGAGACGCAGCCCATGTCGTTTGTCTTTGATGGGACATTCGATCCCTCCACGCTCGTCGCGAAAGTCCGGGTCAACGGAATGGCGGTGGCGACGATCCAGTCCAAGGTCCGTAATCAGCAACTCCATATTCCTCCTCCATCGGACACCTTCACGCTACCGCCCTCGAACATGGGGGAGATCACGAGGTGCGGCATCAAGGTGCGAGCGAACGGCAACAATGTGGCGAGGGCGACCGACCAGTGCAGAACGTGCACCGAGGTCCCGCAAACGCCGCCACCCGGCGTGCAGGTCAGACAGCCGGCGGGGGTTTATATCGGAACACCGACGCCGGGAGACGACTGATGCTGGTCGACAATGATTTTTTGGGCAGGGGATGGTCTTTTCCGATTGGACTTTCGACGTCCGGCCGATTGCGATGGAGCACGGGGGAGGAAAAGATTCGCCAGTCGATCCTGATCATCTTGCGCACGGTGCCGGGGGAGCGGGTGTTGATGCCGACGTTCGGCTGCCGCCTCGGCGAACTCGTGTTCGCGCCGGACAGCAATGCGACGCGCGCGCTTGCGCAGGCATACGTGAACGAGGCGCTTCGGCTCTGGGAGCCGCGCATAGAGCCGCCAGCCGTTACCGTCGATGTCGATCCCAAAGCGCCCAACGTTTTGCAGATCGCGATCGATTACGTCGTGCGAACGACGAACAGGGCGGGCAATCTCGTCTATCCGTTCTACTTGAAGTGAGACGGGGATGAGCACGCCGATCTTCGATCAACGCACGGCGTCCGCCTACTTTGCCGATGCGCTCGCTCTGGCCCGGATGTATTGCCCGGAATGGGGGTTGCCGGACGACGACGGGATAAACGTGGACGCCGTTGCGCAGGACCCGGGCCTCGTCTTGCTGAAGCTTTTTTCCCTGCTGGGGCAAGGCTTGGCTAACGTGCAAAACGCCATTCCGATGCAGCGTCAGCTCGCGCTGTATCGCTTCCTCGACATGACGTTGAGGCCGGCCGCATGTGCGTCGGTGCCGCTTTGGTTTTCGCTCGCGTCGAACAAGCCCTCGATGCTGTTGCCGAAGGGCACCGCTGTCCTCGATTCGTCGACACGGCGTGTTCGTTTCGAAACCGATGCCGACCTCCAGGTTTTGCCGACTGCGCTCTGTGCGGCCTTGCGTGTGACGCCACGGCTCGATCGCTACCAGGATATGCAGGCGCTATGGGCGGGCGGCGAGCCCGCCGCGATCTTCCCCGGTGGCGGGCTTCGCGATGACGGAGCCGATTTCGGTCACGCTCTGCTCCTGGGGGACGGCGTGCTTTTCAAGCCCGGTTCCGCGGCGAGCCGAATGACCTTGACGTTGCGGGGACAACGGCTCGCACCCGCGTATTTCCAGCGATGGTACGACGGTGCCCTGAGCCCACTGCCCGTCACGGTATGGGGATCCGCCGATGCGACGTTGTGCACCATCGAGTTTGCGTCCATGCCGAACGCCGCGGCACAGACGGTTGCAGCGCTGCACGCGGCGCTATCGTTGCGTGCGGGGCGCTCATTGGATCTGGCGGATCCGTCCTTTGCGGACGACATGTCGACGCCGATCTACTGGCTTGTCTGCGAGCCTGCCGCCGACGCAGGTGTGGTTCCGGCATTGGACGGTTATCTGCCTCGGATCGAAACGGCCTGGTGTGATTTCGGAATGCTCTCGGCTCTGCCGCAGCAAGCGGCGGTCAACGGGATCGGCATCGATCTGAAGAACGGTGCCTACGCGTTCGGCAGGACCCCGGCAGTCAACGACTGCTTCAGCATCCGCTGCGATTGCGCATTCGCGCAGCCGGGCGTGCCGATCACGATGACGCTGACCGTTTCGCCGCCGACGACCCAACATCAGGCAACCGTCGAATGGCAATACTGGAACGGTGCCTGGTGCCCCTTTGCGCAGACGGGCGATTCATACAGGTTCGTCGACGAAACGCAGGATCTGACGGCAAGTGGAACGATTTCGTTTGTTTGCCCTCGCATGTCGCAAACCACGGTTGTCGGCAGTCAGGGCCTATGGATTCGGGCGATGCTGACCTCCGGCGATTACGGCGATTCGACCACAGGATTCGATCCGCCGTTCGTGCAGTCGATGGTGATCGAATATGCGAGTGGCGGTACGCCTGCCTCGGTATGGGCGCACAACGCGTTTCAACTCGATGCGCAGATCGTCGCGCCTTATGAGCCGTATAGGCCGCTGGCGGATGAGGGAGCAGCCCTATACCTCGGATTCGACGCACCGGGCCTGCTTGCTTATGGTTTGGGCCAGCAGCTGACGTTGTATTTCGATGTCGAGCCGGCGGACGAACATCTTGGTACGAGCGACGCTGGACAATGGCAATGGTTCGACGTGTCGAACGGAGCGTGGCAGCCGCTCGCGATCGACGTTGCCGACGTGGGACTGGCGCGCAGCGGAGCGCTCACCTTCAGCGTGCCTGCCGGGCTGCGGGCGGCCGCGTTTTTCTCTCAAACGGCATGCTGGCTGCGCGTGCTGTGTCCGCGTCGCAGGCATCCGCTCCGGCTCCGCGGTCTTTACCCGAATGCCGTGGGCGGATCCAATCGCAGCATCTGTCGCAACGAGGTGCTCGGCTCGAGCAACGGGCAGCCAGGGCAGCAATTCGCGCTGAGCCAGGTCGCAACGACGGCCGCTGGTGCCAGCCAGGTGCTTCTGGAGATGGGCAGCGATGCGCAATACGCGGTCGAGGTGCAGGTCGTGGAACCGGCGAGCCCCGACTCGACCGTCATCGGCTCGGCCTCGCCTCAACAGCGCATCGCATACGCGTGGTCGCGCGCGGACAGTTTCGTCGGACACGGGCCGGACGAGCGGATTTTCGTTGTCGACGTCATCTCCGGTGCGATCGTCTTCGGAGACGGCCATCATGGCAAGATCCCGCCGCCCGGTGCCAACAATGTCATTGCGACATGTTACGCGACGACGCTCGGCGCGGGCGGGAACGTCGCGGCCGGCGAACTTGCGGTCTTGTATAACGCGACGACGGGGATCCTCCATGTCACGAATCCGGTGTCCGCCCATGGCGGCGCCGATGCCGATCGTGTGGTCGATCTGGTGGGGAGCGGCCCCGGGCTCGTGCGCGCAAACGACCGCGCGGTGACGGCGGCGGACGCTGAGGCGCTCGCCCGCGTCGCGAGTGCGGCCGTAGCGCGCGTGCGCGCGATCGAGCATGCGGTAGCGCCCATGCTCGCGCAGGAGGCTGCCGCGTCGCCCATATCGCTTCAGCCGAACAACGGGCCGGCACAACCGGCGCAGCGCGTCATCGGCCACTGGCCGCGGCTCGAATTGGTGGTGCTGGCCGCATCGAACGACCCGGAGCCCCTCACGCCCATGTCGACGCTGGACGACGTGCTGACTTACGTCCGCGCGCGCAGCACCCCGGCACTTGCCGCACGCACCACTGCCCGGCGGCCGTCGTTCCGGCGCATCGACGTAGCGGTGGTGTTGGAGACGAACGCGCCAAAATCCGCATGGGCCCCGTTGAAAGCGGAGATTGGCGCGCAATTGACGCGGTTTCTTCATCCCGTGCGTGGGGGCCCGGCGGCAAAGGGCTGGCCTATCGGCGAGCCGATGCGGTACCCGGCCGTTCGCGCGTTCCTGCTCGCATCGAATACGACGGTAACGGGCGTCATGGCCTTGGCGCTGTGCGGACTGACGACCGACGTACCGCTTGCGCCGTACGAGGCGCCCGCGGCCGGTGCGATCGACGTTCGTTTCCTCGAGGCGGCGCAATCATGAGTTTCGATCTGCCGAATCTCGATGTCATGCGAGCGGAGCAGGTTGTCGACCAACTGGTGCGCAGCATTCAAGGGATTGCTCCCGGGTGGACCGACTACAACCCGTCGGATCCCGGTATCACGCTGCTGCAAATGCTGGCGTGGCTATGCGACGGCACGGCTTATACGGCCAATGCGGTGCCGCTCGAGACCTATCGCAACATGTTGCGCTGGGTCTTGGGTCTGTCGAGCGCCATCTCGCTGCCGTCGGAAGCGCACTACGCCACGGATTTCCCCTATTCGAAGTACGCGGATACGCAGTCGCAGGATGGCGCGTACGAGACGCTCAAGAACACGCTGGAGCAGGTCGAAATGGGGGCACCGGTCGGCTTCGCCGCGTTGCAAGAGGCGGTCGTCGCGTTCCGGCGTACGCCGTTCCTCGCGATCACGCCTGCGGATCTTGCCGCGCTCGTCCAGGCGTCGAATGCATTTATCGACGCACAGGCGCAAAAGGGCGCGGCGACATCGCACGTCGCTCGGTTGTGTCAACAACGGCGCGGCGATGCGACCGATCTGTTTCTCGTAAGCGACGCCGCGTGCACGTACTCGGCGCCCACGGGCGACGCGAGCGGTACGTTCTCGATATCGCTGACGTCCCCGATCGGCGACGCACAATCGATTGCGCAGGAGTCGGCGTTACTCAAAAGCGTCAGGCGATACCTGGCCGCTCGCGCGCTTTTGGGCAATGCGATGTCGGTCAGCAGCGCGCAATTGGTTTATCTGGATGTCGAATGCGTGGTCTCGTGCTTCGCGCGCGAACGTGCCGATGAGGTGGCGGCAGCCGTATTGTCCGCGTTGCAACGGGCGGTACAGCCCGTACGCCTGGACGGGGGGCGCGACTGGGCCTATGGCGTCTCGCTGGATTCGGAATCGCTGTTGCCGTTGATCGAGTCCGTGGCGGGCGTCGATCGGATTCGGGGCGTAGCGGTCGAGGTGTTTCGCCCGCAAGCGGCATCGGCGCGCAATCCGGTTGTGCCGGAGCAACTGGCGCGAGGATTGCCGCGCTTGCATGGCGCATGGGTGACGGTGCAGGAGCTGGGCGATGACTAACAGCAATGCGAGCACACTGACCACCGTTCCCTCGAGCTACCTCGGTTATCTGCCGGCCTGTTACGCCGATAACGCCGATACGGACGCCGCTACCGGCGTGCCGCTCGGAGCCTTCTACCTCAAGATATTCGAGAAACTGCTTTCGGGGCTTGCCGATGCAGGCGAGCTCGAGGAGGCGAACCGCAAACTCGACCCGACGGTTGCTTCTCGAGCGGGCGTACGCGAGTTGCTGGCCGCGAACGTCATCGGCAACCTGTTCTATCCCCGTTGGAGCTTTCTGTTTACGGGCGACACCACGTTCATGCCGAAGTTGTCGGGGGAAACGAGCAGCCAGAAAAAGCAGGCGGAGTTCGATACGCTCGCGAGCTACGTGGGCATGCCTCGGTACACAGGCGGGCGCACGGCCGCTTCTCCGATCGAGGTCTGGGCGAGGGCGTTCCTCGAGTGGCTCGGCGCGACGGTGGGCTTTCCGGTCGACAAGAACTGGTCGATCGACGATTCCCGAAAGCTGATCGCGCAGGCGTTCGCGTTCGGGCGGGCCCGCGGTACGCCGATGGGCATGGAGTGGCTGCTCAACGCCTGCCTCGCCGCGAATACGCCCGCGTTCAAGGACGTGACGGCTGAGCCGATCACGGTTGCCGATTGCGTGCGGCCCACGCTGATCGTTCGCGACGAGGATGCGCAGGCGAAGCCGGCGTTTCATCTGCGCGACAGTTACCCGGACCCTCGGGAGGCTGTCGTGATTTCGGACGAGGTCGGGCCCAAGATCGTGCGTACAGGTATCGATATCGAGGTGGACGACACTCAACTCGTGGCGTATGTCCCGTGGCGGTTCGAGGTCGACGTGACGTTTTCGCTCGGACCGTCGGCAACGGCCCCGGAGGAAAAGGCGGCGGTGCAGGCCTATTACCGCGCCTTGTGTGTCGTCCTCGACACGGCTAAACCCGCGCTGACGACCTACGTCGTGAACTTCGCGGTAACCGGTGGTGGCGGTAAGCACAATTACTCGCTGCGGGGACGTTCGCCCACGCACGCACAGAATTGACGAGGACCGAGAACTTATGGACACGAATGCGATCTCCCGCGTGGCGTACTTCTCCGGGGAAGCACTGCTGACCGATGATTTCCGCGACGAGCAGCGCTACCACAAACAAATGCGCGAGCAGTTGAGCCAGGGGGTGTTCACGGCGGGCGTCATGGAGGGACTCGATGTCGAATGGACTTTTGGCCAGGCGCAACTGACCGTGCGTGCGGGCAAGGCGCTCGATTCCGCGGGGCGACTGATCGTGCTGACGCAGGACGCGTCTTACCCGGGTGCCAGCCCGGTCGGAGCGTTCATCGACGGCAGCCAGAATTACTTGATCATCAGTTATGCGCAGGCGCTCGACCAGTACGTGAGCAACACGTATGGGGATGGCTATAAGCGCTGGGTGGAGCAACCCCAGATTGCCTGCGTGCAGGACTACGATCCTGACGACGCGGACGTTTTGCTCGCGGTGATCTCCGTTTCCGGCGGTGCGATACAGAGCGTCTACTACAACTACGGTCAGTACATGCGGCGCCACGTTGGCGCAGTGTTGCAATCGGTTGCGTTCGTCGACGGGAGCGATATGAGTCCCGATCCCGCGCCGATGGCCGTGGCAGCCACTGCGCCCGGCCGGCTCAGCATCAAAGCGCCGCAGATCGACCTGGACGGCGCGGTGACGGCGCAAATGCTGACGGCCAACGGCACCTTCACGGGCAATTTCAACGGATCGTTCGTGGGAGATGGTTCGGGGTTGACGCTGCCATCGTCGAACTACTGGACGCGGGACGGCAACGGTCTCTACTACGAGGAGGGGAATGTCTGTATAGGGGATGCCGATACCTCCGGGGCACATCTGACGATCCGGCAGGGCAACGTCGGTCCCAAGGTCGCAACGGGGCTCATATCGTTGCAGGACGATGGCACGGTCGTCGGCTATCAAACGCAATTTCTGAGCGAGGTGAAAGTCGGACAGGTTCTCACATACGATTACGTACCCGCGCAGACTGCCACGATTGCCAACGTCATTTCGACGACCGAAGTGGAGATCGATGCGAGGTTTGCTATCGACCTCGGGCCGGCGCCATACGCCATTCGGCACGCAAACGACGCTGCGGTAGCGGGCCCGGGTTTGGTCTACGCGAGCGGCACGACCGTGACGTGCGAGGGCGGTACTTTTCCGCAAGGCTTGCTGCCCGGGGACAAACTCGTCATCGACGCGTCCACCGAAAACAGCCAGAAGACGTTGCGCGTCCAACAAGTGATCAGCGATACGCAATTGAAGGTCGTCGGTATGTCGCCCGGCACCGCGACGGGTAATGGCCCGAAGTTGTCGGCATTTTCGGTGACGCCATCGGTGTTGCTGGCCGCCGGGGGCGTACATCCCGCCGATGCGAACCTTCCGGAGGCGCTGTCCGTCGCCCAGAATGGAGGCGGCGCACGCGTGCCGAACAGCGTCGGGGTCAACGTCGAGGGTGGTGCGCTGAGCGGCAACAACGCGCTCGAGGTAAGGGGGGCGTGCAGCATCTCGCGTTGGCCTGTCGACCCGACGAACGCTGCCCCATTGCTGACGGTCGGTGCAACGGCGGCGGAGCCGCTCCGAGGGCTCAGCGTGACCGATAACGGCAGTGCTGCCAGCGTGCCGAGAACAGTCTCGATCAACGTCGATACGATCGACGCCCAATATGCACTCGATGTGAGCGGCCCGTGCAGGGTCTCCAGCCTGGAGGTCACCTCGGCTGGCTCGCTCAAGGCCGCCTCCGAGATCGATGCAGACAAGATCGGCCCGTATACGCCCGATGGAAGCATCGAGGTGACGAGCGATCTGGTGATCGACAAGACCATCAAGGGAAGTGGTGCGAACGCGCTCAAGGTGGCCGGTGACCTGGAAGTGACAGGTAACGAGACCGTCGATGGAACGCTGAATGTGACCGGCCCGTTGAACGTGACCGGGGGCATCAGCGGCAAACTTCAGAATCCGATCCCGGGGCCGCTCACGATCAATGGCGCATTTCAAGTGACGGGCGGCAGCACCACTGCGGACGGCGATCTTTTTGTACACGGAAACCTGCATGTAAACGGGGCGCTCAGCACCGATGCCATGTCGGTCAAGAAGATCGGCGCGCTGGCGGACCAGGTCTTTGAAGTGACGGACGACGGCGATCTCAATATGGCTGGGACGCTGGCTATCGGGTCGGCTGGTAATAGAAATTTTCTAGTTTCACCGGGCGGTGAGGTAACAATTAATTCCAGTGGAAAGCTATCTGTTGGAGGCGGTTTTATGGTTGCTCCGGACGGACCACTGCGTTGTTTCGGGAGGGCGGTAACGCGAAAAAAGAGAATTCAGCTCGACGCCTCCGACTTTTTGCAGGGCACGGCGGTGACCGATGGTTACATCGTGGTGGATGTCAATGCGGACGATACGCAATTCGGTGCCGCGGAAATCATCGCCACGGTCAGTCCGGCCGAGGGTGACTCTTATGCACTGCGCGCTGCGGCGATCGTAGGTACGACGCTCGGCCGCGGCGGAGCCGGTACGACTGTACCTATCGCGACGGGGAGCACGTGTACCTTTGATGCACGCACGACGTCAGGCAAGCCCGTCTATGCAGATGTGTCAATTACATGGATTCCATTGGGTAGTGGTGGCTTTACAAACCTTGAGAGTTGGGGGAGCTGAATTCAGATTAATGTTTTTCGATTAATGGGGTGAAAAATGTCAGCCAATCATCTGATAACATTTTACAATCAATCAAATCATTGCATTGAAATAGATTATAATGATCAAGGGTGTATGAAAAAGCCATATGGGCCCGATACCATTGTTCTTGCGCCGGGCGAGGTGCGCCAAATTACGCTGGTCGATGACGATGGTGGTGACTGTTCCGGTGCCAATAAGTGGATCTGGTGGACTGTGATAGACAAGAGTACTAATGTCGCAAGGTTTATATCCAGTTGTAATCCTCCCAATTGCCTGCAATATAAACATTGGGAACATAACGATACTGACGGAAGCTGGAGATGCGCCGTGACGGGGCCGGCTGTGTATGCCGAATGTAAGGGGCTCAATTGCTGGGGAGCCTCCGGTAACGATATAGGCGTTTGGGTTTCTGCCGATGACCAGATGTATATGGTCGATATTTATCTCTGACTGGGGTGTCCTGTCCGCCAAGTGTTGCCGCCCTTCCCACTGTGTTGTGCCCGAGCACTGCCATGTACAGACGCCCCCAATTTATCCAGCGTCCGGCTTCGAAGCGCTCACCGAGTCCGGTCCCGGGTCAGCACGATCAAGCGGCCCAGGGCCCGGCTGATGCGGCAGCTGCTGACACGCCACCGCTGTCGAGGCGGCGCTTGCCGACGTCTCTCGGGGCAACATCGCCACCGCGCCTTCCCGTGTTCAGGACGGAAAGCGACTCTCCCCCACGGCTGCCGGTCCCGTCGCGAGGTGTGTCTCCGCCACGGCTTCCCGTCTTCGGTGCCGTGGGTGGGCAGCGATCAGGTGAGGCGTCCCCACGATCGGATGTCGCTGACAGTGCGAAGGCGTCCAGTTCATCGACGACGGCAGGTCCAGACCTACGCAGCAAGCGAAGCGGGAGTCCGCTGGATGAGTCGGAGCGAAAGCGGGTGACGCCGGGCACCGCGCATCACGCCGACGTATCACCTTCTACCACCTCTGGTGCCGTATCGTTACCGCAAGGCGGCAGTCAAATACGCTCGTCGTTGATCACGGAGTTCGACGCTCTCGCACGTGAACTCGGGCAGATGAGCCAGAGCGAGTTGAAGCCAAGCCGCGACCCTATTACCTATGGCGCCATGAATAGTGGCGGATATATGAAGCTGCATGCCGGCTTCGCGCTTTTCAAGCGGCCCTCGGACGTATTCATCAACGCGTTGCGGCGGCAATCCAGTCCAAGTAGCGGAGACAAACTGCACGTGAGCGTCGACGAATCGCGCGTGGAGGATGCATTCGATACGATAGCAGGGTTGCTATTTTCGGACGATAGCCCGATCGATCAATGGAAAATCGTGGATACCAGGCGGGTGGCAAAGCTGAAAGATACCCGCGTGTCGCATGGCGCGAACATAACGCTGTATGTCGAGCCGAGTAACGGAACCGCGTACTCGTCAAGAGACCTAAGCCGGGTGCGCGCCTTGATCGATCAAATCGAAGCTATGCTGTCGCAGGCCGGGATCGCGCCCGGTATCCCCCCGGCGTCGGACGCGGTGGCTCCGCAGTGGCGATACGTGTCGTATCGCAACGAGCATATGAGTTCGCGCGAGGACGGAGGGCCCATGCAACGCAGCCGTCTGGCCGGGGAGCCGTTCTTCAGGCTGGTGTCCGGGCATGTGAGATGAGACTGCACGAGAGATCCCGCGCTGACGGGTCGAGATCCGCAAAACGGCCTATCCGCAAATGCCACCGAAGGTCATGTACGCGCCCGCGTTATAACAATCTCTCGATCGCGGTTCAGGCTCGTCAACCTCATCTGCCGTTTCTCACTGGCAACCCAGATGATTTCCGCGCATTGGACGTGATCGAAATCATCGAAGCCCCGGACACGAATGCCCAATGCTTCGAGACATCGGGCGTACTGACCTTGCCCCTGTTTCACGAATCCCATAGCTGCATCTATCAGGCCGCTTGCCCTCGCTGAGCGGCGGCCCAATTCTTTTCGAACGTCATGGGGCTGACGTAGTTCAATGTCGAATGCAACCGGCGCGGCCAGACAGCAAGCCGATGTCTTGAACGTGGAATTGATCGAAGGCGACGAACTGGCGGACATGCTTGCTCGCCATCCGATGAAGCGCGGCGAGCTCCAACGATTTTTGCTCGCCGGATGGAGCGCCGCGTGACCGCGATTGCCACGCATACGTTTATGTGAGCCGCATTGTGAAACAGCAGTCGTTAAATACACATCACGGCCGTTGAGGCCGTCGACCGCGAATGCCGGACTACCACGGCAACCGAGCTCGATGTAGCGTTGCGGCATCGTTCGGCGGGTCAAGCAGCCGTTGTGGGAAATGTGCGCTCGGCTCCTTGAGCTTGTCCAGCAAGGTCACGATATGAGACCAAGGCAATTGTGCAACGGCCTGTTGCACAATTGCCGGCGTCGGCCATGCTTGGGCCAATGCCCGCATGTACTTCAGATTGCGCGGTGAAAATCCTTGCATGTCGGGAAAAGCCGCCTTTAGATCCCGTGCAAGCCGGTCGATGACCTTTGCGCCCCAGCCCTGGCGTTGTTGACGGTCCAAAATATCATGCCCGATCTGCCAGTACAGAGTGACCAGCTCGCGATTCACACTTGCCGCTGCACGTTGGCGTGCGAACTCGACCCGCTGCTTGAGCTCAGTCAACCAGTGTCGGTAATCGCAGCTGTACAAAAATTCCGCCGGTACACGGAACGTGTACACCGCGCTTCAACTGATCGGGCAGATATCAGGTCGTAGGGATCCAGGGATTAATAACCTGCAGTCCGCCTGCTTCGTAGGGCGAGGTATCGCGGGACGCGACGATGAACCCTCGCGAGGCGGCAATGGCGGCGATATAGCCGTCCGGTGTCGGGAAGCCGCGCCCGCTCTTTCTTGCCGTCGCTGCCAGTTCGGCATAGTGCTGTGCAGCGTTGACGTCAAACGGCAGCACACGTCCCTCGAACAGGCCGAATAAGCCATCCACTGAATGAGTTAGGGCGCTTTTACGCTTACCGGTCGGCAGCACCGCAATACCAAACCGCAGCTCGGCTAACGTCACGCTCGACAAGTACAGGGTTTCGGCGGTCTGCTCGTTGAGCCATGCTCGAACGGTTGCGTCCGGCTCAGGTTTCATCGCTTCGGAAACCACGTTGGTATCCAGAACGATCATTCAAACCTCATCGGCTCAGCCGGTGTCTTGTCCCGTGTTTGGTCAAAGATCGCCAAGTCTTCATTTGTTAGGCCAACCTTGCGACCTAAGGCCGCCAAAGCATCGCCCAAGCGCACACGCTTTTCCGGCTTTACCGCGCTTGAAAGAATTTCTCGAACCTCGGCCTCGGTGCTATGCCCGTGCTGCGCAGCACGAAGCCTTAGGGCACGATGCACCTCGTCCGGCACGTTGCGTACAGTCAGAACAGCCATTGTCACATCTCCATCCGTGCTTTCAATGACGTCAATTATAGCACTTTGATGTCATCTGTCGTTTATGCCGTCGGTCATGCGCTTAGACGAGGTCATGTCGGTTCCCGGCTGCACGCTCGGCCCGGGCGAGGTTGCGCCTGGCACGTGCCGCTTTTTCTTGGCTCACTTATCACGATTCAATCATGCGCGAGGGTGGCCTGGCGCTCGCGCGCCTGCTCGAGTCACGTCTCGTCGATATCGAATAGCGGGCCTGTTGAGCGTTACCGTGAGGTGGACCGCCACAGGTGATATCCGTTGTTGCGCGGATGAATGACCCAGTGCAACAGGATGTGGGACGAGACGTCGCGCGTGCAATTGAAGACCCCGCGCGTCGGCTTATCGCGGAACGCGAGCATCTTTAAGGCGCCCCAAAAACAAAAAGTCCGCAAGAGAGCGGACTTTTTCGTGACCATCATCCAGCAATTGTCTGGATCTATTTTTCTGGTGCCCAGGAGAGGACTCGAACCTCCACGATGTTGCCACCGCTAGGACCTGAACCTAGTGCGTCTACCAATTCCGCCACCTGGGCAGGTGTGCGTTCAGCGAAGACCGCTATTGTAGCGGTCCGCCTCGGCGTGTCAATCGAATAATTGCGAATAATTGCGTTTCGGTCGGTCAACCGGCTGCCGCCTCCGCCGGGTACGCCAAAGTCTCGTCGGGCTGTGCTCGCGCGCCGGGCGTCATCGTCGCCTCCGTGACGTGGCCCGCGCCGAGAATATGCCAAACCTTCTCCCCACGGGCGAGCAGGTAGTCAGCGATGATGCGGCGATGGCAGCGCCACCAGACCGCCTCCGAACACATGATCGCGCAGCGTTGCCGATGGCCGAGTTCCCGCAGCACGCTCAATCCGTGGAGAAACGGTTGGGTCGTCGCGTAATCAGCGTAGTTATGGAACGCTTGATGGGTCCAATAACCGTTTTGCGACGGGGCGACGTCGCGCATGCGCGACCGTCGCCCGCCCAACTCGATCAAGTGCCGATAGTCGATGCCGGCCGCAACGAGCGCCTCGGGCAGGGTATCTTCGTTGAACTGCGGATTTGTGCGCGAGCGCGGGATGCTGCGCACGTCCACGAGCAGCCGGACATCCGACGCCTTCAGCAACTCGATGAACTCGGGCAGCGTGCGCGTGGAATGTCCAATGGTGAAGAAGGGCGGCGACATGGCGGGCAGAGCGGAGGCCGGGTGGCTGTCAGGATGTCACATGCGTTTGTCCGGGTGCGCCGGGCATGAATTTCCCGTCGGGCGGCTTTGCCGCGACGGGGTGGTCTCCCGGACCAAGCCCATAGCGTCTTACTCTTACTCAGGCGGGCGCGGGCGTAACGCCGCAAGCGTCACCGCGGCGCGCTCGCGCTCTGCGTCGGCCCGCCGCGATATCGATAGATCGCAGCCAGCCCCGTATGCGAGGGCATGCGCTCGGCGGGCAGTACGATGACTTCGCCCCCGGTGCGCAGCACTTCCTGTGCGACGTCATCGAGCAGCGTATCGACTTCGCGATGCCCACGGCTCGTCGGGGCGGCAAGCTGTGCCTCGCTTTCGGTCTGGCCGTTAGCCTGCTGGTCGCTTTCCACGAGCAGTGCGCCCACGCGTCCTTCGTGCGCGGCTTCGATGGCCTCCGCAGCCACGTCGGTTGCCAGCGCCTTCGGGTACGCCTCCCGGTATTCGTTCAGGCGCGCCTCCACGGGCTTGCGGAAGTGCTCCGACAGCGCGCGTGCCGCGGCGGCGGCCAGTTCGTCGGGCTTCGCGTCGCCGAGATAGGCGTCGATCCGTTCCTCGAGCAGATACGGATTCGACGATATGCGCCTGAACAGCGCCTGATGCTCGGGTGTCGCGGCCAAAAGAAGCGGCATCTTCGTGGGCTGCGAGTGATGCTCGCAAACGCCGCGCGCCACCATCCGGAAAAATCGCTCTTCGTCCTCGTTCACGACGTCGTGCTTCGATCCACCGCCATGGTGCGAGGTAGAGCGATCGCCGCGATTTTCGCCGCCCTTGACCGCTTGCGCGCGATCTTCGCTTTCGGGGGCGGTGGCCGCCGTATCGACAGCGCTGCGAGGAATCGTGGGGTGCAGGTCGACGGGTGCAAGGCCGCGGACGTCACCCTGGTAGAGCGCGGCGTTGTGACGCGAAAGCAGCAGCAGTTGGAACGGATCGGCGAATTGGAACTGCTCGATCAGCGGCTTCAGATAGAACCTGTCGGCCGCCACGATGCGCTCGGCCACCGGCGCGTCGAGGCGCACGACATGGAAGACGTCGGGCCCGCCGTATACGGCCAACCCCTTGAAGGTGTGATCCCAGAACCCGCGGTCGTCGATCAGCGCTTCGAAACGTGCGATGACGGGCTCGGCCACGTTTTTTCCGTACTGTTCGCAGGCGCGTTCGCCGAGCCGCGCGAGCAGGCGCCGGTAGCGCAGTACGTCTTGCTTGCTCTCGGGAAACGAGCCGTGCACCGGTTGGCACAGCGTCAGGCAGGGGCCGGTTGGAGGGGAGAGCAGCGTGGCGATGTCTTGTTGGCGGCGCACGTCCATTCGATGCTCCTGATGTGGTTGAACACGACGGAAAGGCGCGCAACGCCCGTGCCAGAAGGGCTTGTGCCAACGGGCTTGTGCCGGGCGGGCTCGGCCTCGCGCGCCCGCCCGGCGGCACTCACTCGCCGGCGCCGCCGCCGCCGCCGCGTTTCCCGTACTGTGCAGCCAGCCGCTCCTGCTGGTTCGGCGGTACCGGATCGTAGTGGCTGAATTCGATGCTGTAGTTGCCGTCGCCGCCCGCGATCGCGTTCAGACGCGACTGGTAATCGGCGATCTCGGCCAGCGGCACCTTGCCTGCCACGGCGATGGCATGGCCTGCGAGCGCACGCGTGCCGTGCACTTGCGCGCGGCGCGACGAGAGATCGCCGATGATGTCGCCCATCGCCGCCTCGGGCGTCATCACCTCGATGTCGACGATGGGTTCGAGCAACACCGGTTGAGCATTGAGCACGGCATCGATGAATGCCTTGCGCGCCGCCGCGATGAAGGCCACTTCCTTCGAATCGACCGGATGGCTTTTGCCGTCGAATACCGTGACGCGCACGTCCTGCATCGGAAAACCGGCGAGCGGGCCGCTCTCCATGGCTTGCTGGATGCCTTTTTCCACCGCCGGCATGAACTGGCCCGGTATGGCGCCGCCTTTGACCGCATCGACGAATTCATACCCCGCGCCGCGTGGCAGCGGCTCCACGCGCAGCATGACTTCGCCGAATTGACCGGCTCCGCCCGTCTGTTTCTTGTGCCGATGATGCCCCTCGGCGCGTGCGCCGATGGTTTCCCGGTACGAAATGCGAGGCGGGCGGGCGAGCACGGCCAGCTTGTATTGCTCGGTGAGCCGCTCGAGCATGTGCCGCAGGTGCAATTCCCCGAGCCCTCGAACAACCGTTTCATTGGTGCCGACGGGATGTTCGATCTTCAGGCACGGGTCCTCCGCGGCGAGCCGTTGCAGAATTTCCCATAAACGCTGCTCGTTGCCGCGCCGCTCGGGCTCGATCGCGAGGCCATAGATCGGGGTCGGGAACGCGAGCGGCAGCAGATGGATGTTGCCGTCCTCGGGCGCATCGTGCAGCACCGCGTCGTAGCCGATTTCGTCCACTTTCGCCGTGCCGCAGATTTCGCCCGGGCCCGCCTCGGCAATCTCCACGTGATCCTTGCCTTGCAGCAGCATCAGGTGCGCCATGCGAAACGGCTGGCGCGCGTTGCCGATGTAAAGCTGGCTGTCGCGCCTCACGGTGCCCTGATGAACGCGAAAGACCGCCATCTTGCCGACGTACGGGTCCATCACGATCTTGAAGACGTGCGCGAGCACGTGCCTGTCCGGGTCGGGCTGCGTCTGCACGGTTTCACGGCGGCCGTCGACGTCGCGGTAAAAAAGCGGGGGATTGCCCTCGAGCGGATTCGGCAGCAGCTTTACGAGTACGTCGAGCAGTTCGCGAATGCCTGCGCCGGTTTGTGCCGAAGTGAAGCAGATCGGCACGAGGTGTCCCTCGCGCAGCGCCCGCTCGAACGGTGCGTGCAACTGTTCGGGCCCGATCGTCTCGCCCTGCTCGAGGTAGAGCTCCATCAGTCGCGGGTCGAGTTCGATCACCTGATCGACGAGCGCATCGTGTGCCGACGCCACCGTCAGGAAGTCGGATTCGCCGGCAGGATTGAAGAAGCAATCGACAACGCTTTGCGCGCCTCGCGCAGGCAGATTGATCGGCAGACACGTTCTGCCGAATGCATCCTGGATTTGCGCAAGCAGCTCGGGAAGATCGACCTTTTCCGCATCGATGCCGTTCACGACGATGATGCGGCAGAGCTTGCGCGTCTCGGCCCAGGCCATCATCCGGCGGGTCGTCATTTCGATGCCGGTGCGCGCGTTGATGACGATCGCCGCCGTTTCCACGGCGGGTAGCGCGCTGATGGAGAGTCCGCAGAAATCGGGGTAGCCGGGCGTGTCGACGAAATGGATGCGGGTGCCGTCGTGGTCGAGGTGGGCGATCGCGGAATTGAGCGAATGATGGTATTTGCGCTCGAGCGGGTCGGAATCGCATAGCGTCGTGCCGCGCTCGACGCTGCCCGCGGCGTGGATCGCGCCGCCCCGGTGCAGCAGCGCCTCGATCAGCGAAGTCTTGCCGCAACCGGCATGGCCGACGAGCGCGACGGTCCGGATGGCTTCGGGTGGATAATCCATGGCCGGCCTCATCCTGAAGTCGATATGCGGGGATTATTGGTGAAAGTCCCGCAGTGCGCCACCCGACTCAGGGTAAATCATGTCCGCGCGGGTCCGATTTCCCGTCGAGCGGCAGGCAGGCGAGGGCATGGCTGCCTGAGAGCCACCTGAGCGCCACCTGAGCGCCACCTGAGCGCCACCTGAGCGCCACCTGAGCGCTACCTGAGCTCCAGCGGTACGAAGCTGCGCACGTTCTCGCGTTCGATCAGCAGCGCCACGCCCTTGCCGCCAGTCGCGAGCAGCGTTGCCAGGCCTTCGCGCGACGAGACCGGCGTGCCGTTGACCGACAGCACGAGGTCGCCCGGCTGAATGCCCGCGTTGGCCGCCAGTCCGGTGCTGGCATCGACGACGAGACCGCTTTCGGGGCCGCCCGCGCGCTTTTCCGCCTCGGCGAGCGGATGAACGCTCAGACCGACGCGTTCGAGTTCCTCGGCGGCGGTAGCGACCGCGCCGCCGCCGACAGGGGCCGCGATCGCCGCCGCGCTCGCGACGACGGTCACCGTCATAGGCTTCTTGCCGCGAATGATGCGCAGTGTGGCTTTGGTGCCGGGCGCGAGTGCGTCGAGCGCGTCGCGCAGGTCCGCGGCCTGTGCGACGGGCTTGCCGTTGACCTGGGTGACGACGTCGCCGACTTTCAGGCCGTTTTTTGCGGCACCGGGTGCGGCGCCCGGCACGGCGGTCACGAGCGCGCCTTGCGCGCGCGGCACGCCGAAGGCTGCCGCAAGGCCGGGGTCGAGGTCTTGTGCGGCAATGCCGGGTTCGGCCGACGTCGCGCCGGTTCCCCGCAACCGCGCACGCAGCTTGACGGCAGCCTCGATCGGTACAGCGAACGTCATCGTTCTGAATCGCTCGGAATCGGCATAGATCTGGATGTCCACCCCGATCGCCTCGCCACTGCGGTTCAGGAGCGGGCCGCCCGAATTGTCGGGGTTGACGGCAATATCGGTCTGGAGGAACGGAAAGCGGGTGCCATCCGGCCGCACATGCGGCGTGGCACTGACGAGCCCCGAGGTGACGGTATTCTGGGGACCGTCCGGCGCGCCGATCGCCAGTACTTCGTCGCCGGCGCGCACGCGGGAAGCATCGCCGAGCCGAACCGTCGGGAGCCTCGATGCGCCCTGCATTTGAATCAGTGCGATGTCGCTTTGCGGGTCGACGCCAAGTACGCGCGCTTTGAACCGGCGCCGGTCCGTGAGCGTCACGATGACGTCGTCGGCGCCGTTGACCACATGAGCGGTCGTCACCACGAGGCCATCGGCGCTGACGATGAAGCCGGACCCGCCGTTCCGGGCGACACGGGGCTCCCTGGCCCGGTTCTGCCGGGATGCCTGCCCCGCAGCGGGAGCAGGGAGGAGCGCGGCGATCGGGTCATCGGGTGCGAGGTTGTCGAGTTCGGGCGCCATCGCCTGTTCCTCGCCTTCGCGCAAGACGCCGATATTGACGACGGCCGGGCCGTAACGCTCGACGATGGTGGCGAAATCGGGTGCGGAGCGCGCAGCGCTGCCGCCCGATAGCGGGGAAGCGGTTCGCGCGGAAGAGGCGGTGGAAGAACCGGTGGAGGAAGAGGCGGAAGAGGCGGCGGGCGGGGCGGCGCGTGCGGCGAGCGGCATCGACGCACCGGCAAGGAAGCAGACAACCGCCGCGGCGGCACAGCGCTTGGTCAGGGCCGAGGCCCTTGGTTTCAGGCAACACACGGTTTGCCCCCGTTCGATCGTCATATGCGGGTGGGACGCCGCACGCCGCGCGTGAAAACAGCGACGTCGCGGCGTGACGGCATACACCCGTCCATGCGTCCATTGTCGATGCCCTTTCGCGTACTGCCTGTGAGAGACCGCACGAAGCGGCGCAAGACGCCAAAAGACAAAAGGCAGGCGGCACGCAGCATTGCTGCGCGGCGCCTGCCTGCGTGAGTCGATGCCGTGCGGGGCAGTCGGCTGGTCGGGTCAGTCGAGCTTGAAGAAACCCACCGTGGTATGCAGCTCGCGACCCTGCGAGCTGAGGGACTCCGATGCGGCCGCAATCTCTTCGACGAGCGCTGCGTTTTGCTGCGTCGAGCGGTCCATCAGCGATACGGCTTGGTTGATCTCGTCGATCGAGCGGCTTTGCTCGAGCGCGGAGGCCGAGATGTCGGTCGTGATGCTGGCGACGTTCGCGATGGCGTCGGTGAGTTCGGCGATCGTCCGGCCGGCGAGGCTGACCTGCTCGGCACCGGTCCTCACGTTGTCCACCGACGACTCCAACAAATCCTTGATCTCCTTGGCCGCCGTGGTCGAGCGCTGTGCGAGGTTGCGAACCTCGGAGGCGACGACGGCGAACCCACGGCCGCTTTCGCCGGCACGGGCCGACTCCACGGCTGCATTCAGCGCGAGGATGTTGGTCTGGAATGCAATGCCTTCGATCATCGCAACGATGCCGACGATGCGCGCTGACTGTTCGACGGCCGCATCCATCGTGCGCGATGCCGTGGAGACGGCCTCGTTGCCGCGGCGGGCGACGTCCACGGCCGTGGTGGCCACCTCGTTGACGTCCTTCGCCTGCCGGGCCGTATCGCGCACGGTGCTGGCGAGCTGCTCCATCGTCGCGGCCGTTTGCTGGATCGAGGCGGCCTGCTGCTCGGTGCGTGCCGAGAGATCGCCGTTGCCTGCGGATACCTCGCCGGCGGCGAGTTCGAAGTGGCGGCTGCTGGCCATGACCTTGACGAGCACGCCATGCAGCTTCTCGACGAACGCATTGAACTGCGTGGCCAAATGCCCGACTTCGTCGCTGCTTTGCGCGGGCAGGCGGCGCGTCATGTCGCCGTCGCCGGAGGCGATCTCGTACATCGAGCCGGCCAGCTTGCGCAATGGCGTGGTCATCTTGCGGCCGAGCGCGACGGTGATGGCGAGCGCCACCGCGAGCACGAGCAGGCCCACGCCGATCAACGTCGCGGTCAGGCGATTGGCCGCCGCCATCATTTCCGCGTTGGGAATGAGCGCGTAGTACTTCCAGCCGTTTCGCGGCGAGGTATAGGTGAAGGCCTGGTACGACGCACCGTTCATGTCCACGGTCGCAAGGCCGTCCGCGGCCGCTGCGAGTTGTTGGTAGCCGTCGCCGAGACCTTTCATCTCCTTGAATTCATGCGATTTGTCGCGCGGATCGACGAGGATCTTGCCGTTGTTGTCGACGACGATGAGATAGCCGGTCTGTCCGAAGCGGATACCGTTCGTGAGCTTGGCGAAACCGTCCAGCGTGATGTCGCCTTCGAGGACGCCGATGACCTCGCCCTGCGGATTCTTTACGGCGCTGGCGAATGAAATGATGGCGCCGCCCGCCGACGACGCATTCAAATAGGGCGCGGGCCTGACGACCTTGTCGGGGGCGGTCATCGCAAGCTGGTACCAGGGTCTCACGCGCGGGTCGTAGTGGGCGCCATTGAAGCTCTCGATCGGCCACTGCACGTAGCCGCCCCATTTGGTTCCCATGTCGAGGTACCGCATATTCGGGTGACTGTCGCCGAACGCCTTGAGCAGCGCAAAGATCGCGCGCTCGACCGGCCCGTTGGACTCGGGCGTCATGGTGTCGCTGTGCGTCATGTAATCGACGAGCGTGTTGTCGGCCGATTGCAGTTGCGCGGTCCTCGCGAGGTACGTGAGGTTCTGTTCGACTTCCTTGAAGAGCCCGTCGAGCGATTCGTCCGCTTGCTGGATTCTTGCACGGCTCGACTGCTCGAACGCATCGACCGCTTGCCGGCGAACGTTCAGCGCGCCCACCATCGTCAACAATGCCACTGTGATAGCCAGCGCGGCGCCGGACGCCACGCTGATTCTGAAGGCGATCGAATTGCGAAATTTCACCACGTCATTCCCCTACGTTTTGACGGTCCCGTCTCCCGCCCCATAAAAAACCCGAGAGCATGGCGAGGATCGGCCCGCAAGACAGGTTGTCGGCAGGTTTTGCGAATAGTTGACATGGGGTAGACGCGCATTGCCACGTGGGCGAAGCGCGTCGAAGCCCGAGACGATGCGGGTTTGCGCGTGTCCGCCCCCGTTCGTTCGGAAGGCGCGATCGAGCCCGATGTCGGCGTCGTTCAAACGCCTGTCGGTTCCTGCATGGTCGGGGGGCCGCACGAACGGCTACGCTCGGAGAGCCGTGCCTCAGCCGGTGCGCGGCAACGCCACAGCAAAAGTAAGGAGACAGTGCGATGAGTAGTAATCGAGGTGTCGTATATCTCGGCCCGGGCAAGGTGGAGGTGCAAAAGATCGATTACCCGAAGATGGTCGACCCGAGCGGGCGCGATATCGGCCACGGCGTCATCCTGAGGGTGGTCAGCACGAACATCTGCGGCTCGGATCAACACATGGTGCGCGGTCGCACGACCGCCCCGGCCGGCCTCGTGCTCGGTCACGAGATCACGGGCGAAGTGATCGAGGTGGGCCGCGACGTGGAGACGCTGAAGGCCGGCGATCTCGTGTCGGTCCCGTTCAACGTTGCCTGCGGGCGCTGTGCCATGTGCAAGGAGCAGCACACGGGCGTGTGCCTGAACGTGAATCCGTCGCGGGCGGGCGGCGCATACGGTTACGTGGACATGGGCGGCTGGATAGGCGGGCAGGCCGAGTACGTCATGGTGCCGTACGCGGACTTCAATCTGCTGAAGTTTCCCGACCGCGATCGCGCGATGGCCAGGATCCGCGATCTCACGTGCCTTTCGGACATTCTGCCGACGGGCTATCACGGTGCGGTGAGCGCGGGCGTGAAGCCGGGTTCCACGGTTTATATCGCGGGGGCGGGGCCGGTCGGCATGGCCGCTGCCGCATCGGCGCGCCTGCTCGGCGCCGCATGCACGATCGTCGGCGATATGAACGAGCAGCGTCTCGCGCACGCGAAGGCAATGGGCTTCGAAGTCGTCGATCTCTCGAAGGACGCGACGCTCGGCGATCAGATCGCGCAGATTCTCGGCAAGCCGGAAATCGACTGCGCCGTCGACTGCGTAGGCTTCGAGGCACACGGTCACGGTGCGTCGGGCCACGCGGAGGAGGCGCCCGCGACCGTGCTCAATTCGCTGATGGAGATCACGCGGCCCGCCGGTGCGATCGGCATTCCGGGCTTGTACGTGACCGACGACCCGGGTGCGAAGGATGTCGCCGCGCAGCATGGCAGCCTCAGCATTCGCTTCGGGCTCGGCTGGGCGAAGTCGCACTCGTTCCATACGGGGCAGACGCCCGTGCTGAAATACAGCCGGAATCTCATGCAGGCCATTCTGTTCGATCGCCTGCCGATTGCCGAGATCGTCAACGTCACGGTGATTTCGCTCGACGAGGCGCCGGAGGGCTACAAGCAATTCGATGGAGGGGCCGCGCGCAAATTCGTCATCGATCCGCACGGATTGCTGAAGGCGGCGTGACGCCGAAGCAATGACCCGGCAGCCGCCCGCCGGCGGCTGCTTCCCTCGCGTTCGTGTTCGAAAGCCGGCGGCGGGGGCATGCTTACGTGCCAGCAAAGGCCAACGAGACGGCCGTTCAAAAAACTATGCAAAAAGCGCCTTGACAGCATCGACCCTCCTATCCTAAATTCGTAATGAGAATGAATTGCATTTTCATTACGAACGATGGAGAGGGCCATGAGCTGGGGCGACGAGAGCACGCGGTTTGTCGTTGTGGTCAACGACGAAGAGCAGTATTCGATCTGGCCGGAGTACAAGGCCATACCGGCCGGCTGGCGCGCCGCCGGCAAGTCGGGGCTCAAGGACGAATGCTTGCGGTGGGTCGACGAAGTATGGACCGACATGCGTCCGTTGAGCCTGCGCAAGGCGATGGCGGAAGCCGAAGCGCAGGCGCGCGGCGGCGAGCAGACGGCAGTCTGATCGATGCCCGCCGCGACGCAAAGCTGCGCGGCCGGGCCGGTGGTGAAGCTCGTGTGCCTCGCGCACGCGGGTGGCAGCGCGGCGCTCTATCGAGACTGGCCACGCCGGCTACCCTCGTTCGTCGAGGTGCATGCACTTGATCTTCCGGGGCACGGTGCAAAGCATGCTCGGCCGCTTCTCGCCGATTGGCCCGCGCTCGTCGGTGCCGTGGCCGACGAGGTGGCCGGTATCGTGGGCGCACGCCGGCCGTTCGCAATATTCGGGCATAGCATGGGCGCCCTCGTGGGGCTGGAGCTGGCCCATGCGCTGCGGTTGCGCGGATGCGCCGATCCGGTCTGGTTCGGCGCATCCGGCACGGTCTCGCCCGCGCGCCGCGCGGTCGAGACGGGCTGGCTCGCATGCGCTCGCGACGTCCTCGTCGAACGCTTGCGCCAGCGCGGCGGCACGCCCGCCGTGCTGCTCGACGATCACGAATTCATCGATTTCATGCTGCCCGTGCTGCGGGCCGATTTCCATCTGTGCGGTGTGCATCCGATGCATCTCGCGATGCGTGTGGCGTCCGGCTTTCGGCCGCTCGATTGTCCGATCGACGTCTTCATCGGGCATGACGATCCCGCAACCGGTCATGCGGCCGACGTCGAAGCATGGTCCGCCGAGACGCTCGCCGATTGTGCGATTCGTCGTTTCGAAGGCGGGCATTTCTTCGTTGCCGATGCGCCGGAGGCCGTACTGGCCGCCGTGTCGGCCTCCCTTCAGGCCATGTTGGTGCCGCGCGGCCATGGCGCAGGCGATGCTTGCCAATCTTTCGCCGGAGAGCGTTCATGATGTCATTGACCCGCGCCGTCCCGTTCAGGGAGCAGGCGCTGGAACACAACGGCAGCCGGGTGGCCGTGATCGAAGCCCTGGACGGCAGCCCGCTCGACGAAAGCCTTGCCGCCTTGCGCGCGTGCATCGAGGCGGCACTGCCCCGCTACGGCGGCGCATTGCTGCGCGGCTTCGAGCCGGCAGGCGTGGGCGGCTTCGACCGCTTCGTCTCGCATTTCGGTCGTCCCCTGGATTACGAATTCGGCTCCACGCCGCGAAGCCGCATCGAGAACCGTGTTTACTCGTCGACGGAATACCCCGCCGACCAGTGGATCGACCAGCATAACGAGCAGTCCTACACGCGCCGTTGGCCCGCCCGGATCTGGTTTTACAGCGATATCGCGGCGGAGCGCGGCGGCGCGACGCCGGTGGCGGACAGCCGGCTCGTCTACGAGCGGCTTTCGCCGTCGCTGCGCCGGCGGTTCGCGCAACGCGGCGTGATGTACGTGCGCAACTACGGCAATGGTCTCGATGTGCCGTGGCAACAGGTATTCGGTACGAACGAGCGCGCCGATGTGGACCGCTACTGCCGCGCGCACGGCATCGACCATGAATGGCTCGACGATGGCGAAGCGCTGCGCACGCGCGAGATCTGCCAGTCCGAGCTGGATCACCCCGCGACCGGCGAGCGCGTCTGGTTCAACCAGGCGCATCTCTTTCACTCCTCGAATCTGCCAGGCCCGCTGTGCGAGGCGCTGTTGGAAGTCGTGGACGAAGACCGTCTGCCGCGCAATACCTGCTTCGGCGATGGCACGCCGATCGAGGCTTCGATGCTCGACGAGATTCGCGGCGTTTATCGCGAAACGATGCTCTCGTTTCCGTGGCGCTCCGGCGATCTGATGGTGCTCGACAACGTGCTCATGTCGCACGGCCGCGCGCCGTACGAGGGCAAGCGCCGCGTGCTCGTCGCGATGACGGGCGAGTCGGGCACCGCCGCCGGGCCTGCGTTGGCCGCATCGGCGGCGACGAACCGATAGACGCGTGCACCGGCGCTCGCGATTCGCCGGCTCGCGAACGATTGAGGATGGCAACCTGGAGAAGGACCCGATGATCACGCATTCAGCTTCGCTTCCGCTTTTCGACTTCTCGCCGTACGACGGCAAAAGCGAGCATTACGTCTCGCTCGTCAAGGAATTTGCCGCAGCCGCGCCGTTTCGCAGCGCGACGGTCGACGAACTCGTGCTCGACGACGATTTTCACCGCCGGCCGCTGCGTCCGGAGGATTTCGAATTCCTCAGGTTCATGAAGCCCGTGCGCCCGCACAACGTGAGCCGGTTGCCCGCGCTCGCCTCGGGGCGCACGCTGATGTCGATCTACGAGCTCGATATTGCCTGTGCGCCGGCAGGAACCGGTCCCGACGCATGGCAGCGTTTCGCGCTGTTTCACGCCGAGCACACGCGCGTGCTCGGCGCCCGGATCGCGCCGTTTCTCGAGGCCTATGCGTTCGAGTACCTGACGAAAGATGTCGATACGAACGAACGGGCCGAGGCCGCGAGCGCACGGCTTGCCGCTATCGTCGACACCGAACTGGCTTTCTGGAACGAAACGTTCGCGCGCCTCGTCGCCAACGACTACCTCGAGGAAGGGCTGCGCTTCATCATGGTGCAGCGGTGGTCGCTCGCGGTTTCGAAGCGGCGCGCACTGGCGCGCGCGGCGGCGAGCGGCTTTTTCGATTTTCTGCCCCCGCTGGAGCGTCCCACGCTGCATACCGACACACCCGGCGATGCGTTACTCGAACGGGTGGCGGCGATGGCCGGCGTGACTGGGCGTCAGCACGCGTACTGGCAGTTCTATCTGCCTACGAGCGTGGCGAAGTGCAATCTGCTCTATGCACTCGGGCGGCGTCCCGATCGTGCGTTCGGGCTCGTGGGCGCCGCGTTCGGCGCGCAGGCCGAATGGCTCGCGTTCGGCCTCGCGCTCGAGCGCGCCTGCCCGCATCTGCAGCCGGCTGGCCGGGCACCCGGCGATGCCGAGGCGTTGAAGAGCGCGCTCGTCGCGCGCTGCACGACAGCGCTGTGGCGGCTGGCCGAGCATGTCGGTGCAGCCGCGTATGGGCAGAGCGTGCAGGGCATCGTCGCGGCCGAGCGCCTCGCGGAGCGAGCGCGCTGGGACCTCGGCGAGCAACTGCGGTGGCTCTCGTCGATTCGCCATTATGTCGCGTTCGCGCATCGCATCAGCTCGCGCATCGATGCCGAATATCCCGACATCGACCGCGAGACGTTCGTCGAGCCGATGGAGATGTGTTCGACGACACACGTGCACAACGATCATCGCCTGGTGACGATCGAGGCGGGCGACATGCTCTTTTGGGGCAATGTCGGCATGCGGCTCGAGATGCACGTGGGCGACAAGGTGTTGATCCCCGATGGCCGTCTGCACGGTTCGACCGTGACTTCGTCGGAGTGTACGTATCATCAGCCGATCATCCCGAACGAATGGGTGGACGCGCTCGTTGCCGAGCTCGATCAGGCGGCGACAGCCTGACGCTCACCGGGTCATGCCCGTTATTCGAGGCGCCACATGAAAGACATCGATACGAAAGGCGTCGCTTCCCCACGACAACAGCACCGACGTTCCCGGCCGGGAGGCACGGGAAAGCCCGCGCGCGCGTCGCGCTCAACCGTGGAACAGGAAGCGAATGATGGAAGCAGGCAATGGAGGCATGTTCGGCGAGCCCTCGGGCGGCAGCGCGAAGGGCCGGCCGTTCGTGGCGGACAACTGGCGCAGCCGTGTCATCGAGGGGCATGCGACCGGTCCGGCCGCATCGATTCCCGAGTGGCTGGCCGCATCGTATGCGACGTTGCGCACGCACGTGCTCGATCCGGCGTATCCGTGCTTTTTCGGCACGATGGCCGAGCGGCGCGGCGAAATGTTCTACTCGTTCGTAAACGGCAAGGACACGCGCGGTCTCCCGGCAACGATGCAAACCTTCGCTGCGCTCGCGTCGCAGCCGCAGTACCGCAGAAACAATCTGGCTGTCTTCTTCGAGCCCGATGCGGTGCCCCTCGCGCACGACGAATACCGCGCGTTTTTCTGGCGGATACTGCAGCAGTTGCACGACGTGGACCCGGATCCTCAGGCCGACGAGCAGCCGGAACCCTCCGACGAGGCTTGGGAGTTCTCGTACTCGGGCGTGCAAATGTTCGTCGTGTGCGCATGTCCCTCGTTTCGTGCCCGGCACAGTCGCAACCTCGGGCCCGGCATGGTGCTGCTCTTTCAGCCGCGTTCCGTCTTCGTCGATACGATCACGAACAAGGTCATCGGCCGCGAGGCGCGCATCGAAGTGCGCAAGCGCCTCGATACCTGGGACGACATTCCCGCGCACCCCGATCTGGGTTTTTACGGCGATCCGGGCAATCTCGAATGGAAGCAGTATTTTCTCGACGACGCGAACATGCCCGCGGGCGATCGGTGTCCCTTTCTCAAGCGAAAGGGGCGGATGCAGACCGAAGCGTCAGTGCAAGGCGCGGCCCAGGCGGTGCCGCCATCTGCTGGCGCGCCGCGCACGCGCTTCGAAGAACCGCATTTTGCGCACGAGCGGGGTCGCGAACACGGACACCCGTCCGAGCGGGCGCAGGCGCTTGCGCCGCACGCCGGCGAAGGGGGCGCATGAGTTCGGCAAGCTGCGCGGGCTGTTCGTGCACGAGGCCGGGCTGGCTGCCATGAAACCGTCGCCTCGTCTGGTTCGCGCTCCACTTGTCATCAAAGGAAATACATGTCCTTACTTTTGCATCTGGTAAGAAAATCTCGTTGGGCCTTGGCCGCCGCGCTCGCAGCGAGTGTCGCCGGCGGCCTCGGTAACGCGGCGCTGCTTGCGCTCGTGAATCAGGCGCTCGGCGCGTCGGCCGACGCGCTCGCGCGACTCGGCTGGCAGTTCCTTGCGGTGGGCGTCGTCGTGCTCGCGATGCGCACGCTGGCCCAGTCGCTTTTCATGTGGCTCGGCCAGAAGGCGAAAGCGACGCTGCGCATGCGCACGATCCGGCGTATCGGCGAGGCGTCGTATCCGCACCTGGAGAAGCAGGGCGCGGCGAAGTCGCTCGCGGTGCTCACGCAGGACCTCGACACGATCGTCGTGTTCTTCGTGAGCCTGCCCGCGCTGGCGATGCAAAGCGCCGTGATCGTCGGCTGCCTCATCTATCTCGGCTATCTGTCGTGGCCGATCCTGGCCGTGGCCGTCGTCTCGATCGTGCTCGGCATGGCCGGCTTTCGCTATGCGCATACGCGCGCGATGTTTCATCTGCGCACCTCGCGCAAGCGCGAGGACGATCTCGTCAAGCACTTCCGCGCGCTTTTCGACGGCGCGAAGGAGCTCAAGCTGCATCGCGAGCGCAAGCGGGCGTTCATCGAGAACAAGCTCGAGACCAATGTCGAAGCGGTCCGCGTTCAGCGCACGCGCGGGTACATGCTCTATGCGGCGGCCTCGAGCTGGGGCAATTTCATTCTGTTTGCGTTCATCGGCCTCACGCTTTTCGTGTTCGCGCGCTACATCCAGGTCGACCCGCACGTGATGTCGGGCTACGCGATCGTGTTCGTCTATATGATCATGCCGATCGAGGCCGTGCTATCGGCCATCCCGAACCTCAGTTCCGCGCGCGTCGCGCTCGAGCGTATCGAGCAGGTCAACGCGGAGCTGCCGCCCGAGAAGACGCTCGAACCCGCTACCGTCCACGCGTTTTCGACGATCGCGCTCGAAGGCGCCACGCACCGGTACTTCCGCGAAAAGGAAAACGAGGTCTTCACGCTCGGGCCGATCGACCTGAGCTTCCGGCCCGGCGAGGTGGTTTTTCTCATCGGTGGCAACGGCAGCGGCAAGACGACGCTCGCCAAGATGCTCGTCGGCCTCTACGCGCCGGAAAGCGGCCGCGTGTTGCTGGACGGCAAGCCGGTGGACGAAGCGCATCGCGATCGCTACCGTCAGCAGTTTTCAGTCGTGTTCAGCGATTTCTTCCTGTTCGACGACCTGCTGGGGCTGCCTTCAACCGGCCTCGATGCGCTTGCGCAGCAGCTGCTCGTCGAATTGCATCTCGACCACAAGGTCAGCGTCAAGGACGGCGTTTTCTCCACGCTGGCGCTTTCGCAGGGCCAGCGCAAACGGCTTGCGCTGCTCGTGGCATACCTCGAAGACCGGCCTTTTTACGTCTTCGACGAATGGGCGGCCGACCAGGATCCGCTTTTCAAGGACGTGTTCTATCGGCGCCTGCTGCCTGAACTGAAGGCGAAGGGCAAAACAGTCCTCGTCATCACGCACGACGACCGCTATTTCTCGCTCGCCGACCGCTTCGTCAAGCTCGATTTCGGCCATATCGTCGAAGAAGGGCCGGGCGCCGCCATCGCGCATGCGGCGCCCGCATCCCGCGGCGCGGGCACTCCCCACCTCGGAATCTCCGCATCATGAACGCGAATCCATTCGTCGTCCCCGCGCAGCAAACCTTCGGCGATCCGATGTACGAACTGAGCGGTGTGTCGTTCGCCGCAGGCGATCGCGTCCTCCTGCATCCGCTCACGATGACGCTGCCCGCCAGCCGCGTGTGCGGCCTCATCGGCCACAACGGCTCCGGGAAGTCGACGTTGCTCAAGCTGCTCGCGCGGCAGCAGGCGGCAAGTTCGGGCTCGCTTTCGTTCGAGGGACGTCCGCTCGACGAGTGGGACAACCGCGCGTTCGCACGGCGGGTGGCCTACCTGCCGCAGCAGCAGCCCGGGGCCAACGGGATGACCGTACGCGAACTCGTCGCGCTGGGCCGCTACCCCTGGCACGGCGCGCTCGGCCGTTTCACGGACGACGATCGGGCGAAGGTGGAAGAGGCGATGGCGCTGACGGACATGGCGCGCTTCCCCGATCTGCCTGTCGATAATCTCTCGGGCGGTGAGCGGCAGCGCGCCTGGATCGCGATGCTCGTCGCGCAGGATAGCCAGTGCCTGCTGCTCGACGAGCCGATCTCGGCACTCGACATCGCCCATCAGATCGAGGTGCTCGCACTCGTGCGCGATCTGAGCCGGCAGCGCGGGCTCGGTGTCGTCGTCGTGCTGCACGACGTCAACATGGCCGCGCGCTTTTGCGACGACCTCATCGCGCTCAAGGGCGGCAGGCTGCTCGCGAGCGGGCCCGCGCAGGATCTCATCGAAGAAGCGACGCTCGCCGAGATCTACGGCGTGCCGATGGGCATCGTCGCGCACCCGCGCGGCGGCGCGCCCATCAGCTTCGCCTACTGACGCAAGACCGGCCGGCGCCCGTCGAAGGCGCCGCGCCATCGGTACGCAGGCGTTCTCGAGAAACGCCGCGCTTTTCCCCGCAATGAAGACGTAGTGCCGCTGCCCTGCCCGACAGGCGCGGGCGGCGGCACGAGTTCGCGTTCGTTTCGCCGTGCTCGCCCGCGCGGCGGACTCGGCGCGACGCGCGCCAGGTACGACCCATGGCGTAATCGAATGGCGTAATCGAGGAGGAAAGGATGACTGTGACCGATGAGCGGCGGTGCGACCGCGCCGCGGCGAATACCGACGATGCACAGTCCGGCGAGCGAGCGTTCGGCACGCGGCAGCCGGCCGGGCACGATCTCGTCTCGGCATTGAGCAGCCGTGTGGAGCAGGACCCGGAGCAGGTGGCGGTGCGCTTTCTCGCCGATGGCGAAGCGGACGCGCGCGAGTTGACTTACGCGGCGCTCGACGCCGGCGCGCGCCGCCTCGCGGCCGTGCTGCGCCGGCATGGCGGCGCCGGCGATCGCGTCTTGCTGATGCTGCCGAGCGGGCTCGACTATGTGGTGTCGTTCTTCGCGTGCCAGTACGCGGGCATGATCGCGGTGCCTGCCTATCCGCCCGAGGCACAGCACAGCGCGCACATCGAGCGGCTGCGGCGCATGACATGGGATTGCGCGGCGCGCATCGCGGTGCTGGACGCGTCGTCGCGCGCGGGGCTGGCTGCCGTCGTAGCCGGCAACGGACTCGGGGATGCGGTGCTCGTCGATGCGTCCGCGCGAGACATCGAGCCGGGCGAGGGGTTTTGCGTCGAGTGCGTGGAGCCCGATGCCATTGCGTTTCTCCAGTACACCTCGGGTTCGACTTCGTCACCGAAAGGCGTGATGGTCGGGCATGCGAACCTGTGCGCGAACGTGGCCGTGATGGCGCGCGCGATGGACTGCCGCCGCGGCGACCGCATGTTCTCCTGGCTGCCGCTCTATCACGACATGGGCTTGATTGCCGGAGTGCTGATGCCGGTGCTCTGCGGGTTTCCAGTGACGCTTGCTTCGCCGCTGCATTTTCTCGAGCGCCCGTCGCGCTGGCTCACAGGCGTGGCGAAAGAGCGCGCAACGCACACAGGCGGCCCCGACTTCGCGTTTCGCCTCTGTGTGGACCGCGTGCGCGACGCGCAACTCGCGGGGCTCGATCTCTCTTCGCTGCGCGTGGCGTTTTGCGGATCGGAGCCCATCCGCCAGGCGACGTTCGATCGTTTTGTCGAGCGCTTTGCACCGCATGGCCTCGATCGGCACGCCATGTACCCGTGCTATGGGCTTGCCGAAGCGACGTTGTTCGTTGCGGGCGTCGGGGCGGGCGCCGGTGCGCCCGAGCGGCGCTTTTCGGCGTCGGCACTGGCGCGCGCCGTGCCGCAGGCGTTGCCGCCGCTCGGTGTGGCCGATGGCAAGGCCGTGGTCGCCTGCGGGGAGCCGGCGCAGGATCATGCGTTCGCCATTGTCGGGCCCGACACGTGCGAGCGGCTGCCCGACGGCTGCGTCGGCGAAATCTGGTGCAGCGGTGCGAGCATCGCTCATGGCTATTGGCGCAACGATCAGGCGACGGCTGCTGCGTTCGTCGATGGCGTTTCCGGCTCGCCGGGGCTCGCGGGCCGATGGCTGCGCACGGGCGACCTCGGTTTCGTGCAGGGCGGCCAGCTCTTTGTGTGCGGGCGGCGCAAGGACATGATCGTGTTGCGCGGCGAAAACGTCTATCCGCAGGATCTGGAGGGCGTGCTGGCCGAGCGCGTCGAGTGGCTGCGGCGCGGCCGTATTGCCGCGTTCCCGGTCGAAGGCGCCGATGGGGCGGAGATGATCGGCGTGGCTGCGGAAGTGCCTCGCGGGCGGGCCCGGCGGATCGCGCATCAGGCCGTTTTCGCGGCGGTTGCGGGTGCCGTCGGTGAAACGTTCGGCTACGAGGTGGGCCTGATCCTGCTGCTCGAGCCCGGCGATCTGCCGCGCACGTCGAGCGGCAAGCTTCAGCGCAGTGCCTGCCTGGAAGCGTGGCGCAGCGAGGTGCTGACACCGTTTGCCGTGTACGACGCGCGTGGTGCCGCGGCCCGTGAGGGCGAAGCGACCGCCGTCGCGTTCACGCCGACCTCGCGCGCCATCGCCGAGATCTGGTGTGACGTGCTCGACGTGCCGCTGCCCGGGCCGTCCGACGATTTCTTCGCGCTCGGCGGCCGGTCGCTGCTTGCCTTGAAGGTGGCCTCGCGGTTGCGGGAGCGGTTCGCGCGAGAGGTGCCGCTCGGCTTGATGTTCAGCTACCCGACGCCCGCGAGCCTTGGCGCCGCGCTCGATGCGCGATGGGCCGCGCCGTTGCGCGACGGCGCGCGCACGCCGGGGCCCGAGCTTGCGTGCCGCGGTGCCCGCGAGGCGCCGCTCGCGTTGCCGCAGGAGCGGCTGTGGATACTGTGGCGGCTCGATCCGGACAGCCCGGCTTACAACGTACCGGTGACGCTCTCGTTCGACGGGCCGCTCGATCCCGATGCGGCGCGCGCGGCGATAGACGCACTCGTGCGGCGGCACGAAGCGCTGCGTACGCGTTTCGTCGAGATCGACGATGTGCCGCATCAGGTGATCGTGCCGCGCGAGCAGGCGGCCTCGGCATGGCACTGGACCGCCGTCCGGTTGCACGGCGCGGGCCGCGAAGCGCTTGACGCCGCGCTGCGCGAACACACGCGTGCGCCATTCGATCTCGTGCGCGGTCCGCTCTTGCGCGCCACGTTGTTCGCGCTTTCGCCGCAGTCTCATCTTCTGCACTTCGCGATCCACCATATCGCGGTCGACGGCTGGTCGGTCGACATCCTGCTGCGCGAGTTCGCCGCGGCCTACAGGGCGGCGCGGCGTGGCGAGGTGCCGGCATTTCCAGCGTTGCCGGTGCAGTACGCCGACTACGCGGCGTGGCAGCGCGAGCGTTTTGCGGGCGGTGGCCGCGCGGCGCTCGATGCGCAACTCGATTATTGGCGGGAGCGCCTTGCCGGTTACGACAAACCCATCGATTTGCCGACTGAGCATGAGCGCGGGGCGCCTTATGATCCGCGTGCCGTGCGTATGCGCGTGCGCATTCCAGCGATGCTTGCCGAGCGCCTCGAAGCGCTTGCGCGCGCCGAGCGCGCGACGCTCTTCATGGTGCTGCTCGCGGCGTATTACGCGCTGCTTTATCGCTACAGCCGAGCGCGCGACATCGTCGTTGCCGTGCCGGTGGCCGGGCGGGACAGAGTCGAGACCGAGGATCTCGTCGGCTTCTTCGTGAACACGCTGCCCATGCGCGCATCGGTGAAAGGCTCGCAGCCGTTCGCGACGCTGCTGCGCGCGGTGCGCGACGACAGCATCGACGCCCAGGCAAACGCCGATGTGCCGTTCGACCGGCTCGTGGCCGCGCGGCACGCGCATCGGCACACCGGCGTTACGCCGGGCGTGAGCCCGCTCGCGCAGATCAAGTTCGTGCTGCACGACGAATTCGCCACGGCGCTCGAGCTCGACGGCGTGCGCGGCTCGCTTCTCGATGCGGACGCGAGCGCCATCGAGGCGCGCTTCGAACTTGCCCTCGATGTCCTGCGACTCGGTGAGCAGGGGCTCGACTGCGTGTTTGCCTATGCGGCGGCACTCTACGACGAGGCGTTCGTCGCGCAGTTTGCGCGGCACTACGTGGCGCTGCTCGAGGAGGCCGCTGCCGCGCCCGGGCGCGCGATCGGCGAATTCGATCTGGACGACGAAGCGGCCGCGGAGGCACCGCCTCTTGCCGGCACATCCATCCATTAGGAACTGGGCGCTATGCAAGCCAATCATTTCGATATCGACTACCTGCCGGCACGCGTTGCCCGGTTCGCCGCGACGCGGCCCGATGCGATCGCCGTCGTGGATCGCGACGGACCGCTGACGTGGCAGGACCTGTGGGCATGGTCCGAGCGTCTTGCCGCAATGCTCGCCGAGCGGACGCGGCCAGGCGATCGCGTGGCCATTGTGTCCGCGCGCAATGCCGCGTTTGTGGCGAGCGTGCTCGCCATATGGCGCCTGCGCGGCTGTTATGTGCCGCTCGATGCGGCGCAGCCTGCGGCGCGTCTGCGCTGGCAGGCGCAGGACTGTGGCGCGCGCGTCGTCGTTGCGACGGGTGCGGGCCCGGCGCAATGGCTTCCGGAGGGCGTGGCGCTCGTCGATCCCGATGCGTCGCGTTGCGCGGACGCGACCTTCGGCACGAGTATGAAGGCGCCGCCGTCTCCACGCGGCGATGAGCTTGTCTGGCCGGCCTACGTCATCTATACCTCGGGCTCGACCGGCCGGCCCAAGGGCGTCGTGCTGAACCATGCAGCGCTTGCCGCCTATCTGCGCGGAGTTGCCGGACGGCTGCCCGACGATATTGCCAGCGCGGCCTGGATTTCCACGCCTGCCGCGGACCTGGGCCATACGTCGCTCTTCGGGGCGCTCTGGCACGGCTGGACGCTCCACGCGATCGACGCGGAGGTGGCCGGCGATCCCGACGCGTTCGCCGCATACATGGACACGCACGCGGTCGATCTGCTGAAGATCGTGCCGAGCCATCTCGATGCGCTGATGCAGGGCCGCTCGCCCGCAGCCGCGTTGCCCCGCCGGTGCCTTGTCGTGGGCGGTGAGCCGATGCCGGCACGTCTCGCGACGCAGGTCGAGCGGCTGCGGCCAAACTGTGTCCTGATGAATCATTACGGGCCGACCGAGACGGCGGTGGGTGTCCTTGCGCGCACGGGCGACGTGGGGCGCGCGAGCACGCTGCCGCTCGGCACGCCGCTCGCACATGTCGATGCGCGCATCGTCGACGAGGACGGCAATGCCGCACCCAGGGGCGTGGCCGGCGAGCTTTGTATCGGCGGCGCGAGCGTGGCCAGCGGTTACCTGAACCGGCCTTCGTTGACCGCGGAGCGGTTCGTGCCCGACGCGGCGGGGCATGGCGCGCGGCTCTATCGCACGGGAGACCGAAGCCGCCGCCTGCCGGGCGGCGAGTTCGCCTTTCTGGGTCGCCTCGACGATCAGGTGAAGATCCGCGGTTTTCGCGTCGAGCCCGAGGAAGTCGCGGCGCGGCTGCGTACCGAGGATGGCGTGCGAGACGCGATCGTCGTCGCGCGAGCGGACGAAGAGGGCGCGCCGCTCAAGCTTGCCGCCTATCTGACATCGGCCGTGCCGCTGGACGTCGATGCGATTCGGGCGCGGCTCGCCGCGCATCTGCCCGATTACATGGTGCCGGCGTCGCTGCGGGTGCTCGCGTCGCTGCCTTTGACGGCGAACGGCAAAATCGACCGCGCCGCGCTGCCTGCGCCCGATCGCGCCGCGGGGCAAAAGCGGACCGCGCGCGTCGAAGCGCGCAGCGACGCGGAACGCACGCTCGCCGGGATCTGGCAGCAGGTGCTCAAGCGCGACGACATCAGCGTATCGGACAACTTCTTCGAGATCGGCGGCGATTCGATATTGAGCCTGCAGATCATCGCGAAAGCGCGTCGCGCGGGGCTCAAGCTCACGCCGAAGCTGATGTTCGACTATCCGACGATCGAAGCGGCCGCGCGCGTGGCGGTTGCGTCGGGCGCCGGTGCGTTGGGCGCGGATGTGCCTGCGGCGCCTGTCGTTTCGCCGCAGGCGGCTTCGACACAGGGCCGCAGCGGGTCCGCCGACGGGAAGGCACGGGCCACGGCCGCGTCCGCCGACGAAGCCAGGGCGGCGGAGGAAGCGCTGTGGTTCGCGCAGGCAGGCGTGACGCGCGAAACGGCGGAAGCCGTTTATCCGGCCACACCGATGCAGCAAGGGCTCCTCTTTCACGGCATGCTCGACGGCGAACCGGGTCTCTACGTTTCGCAGTTGCGCCTGACGATTGCCGACTTGCGCGTCGAGATCATGCGGCGCGCGTGGGACGTCGTGATCGCCCGCCATGCCGTGCTGCGCACGCGGTTCGTCCGCCCCCCTGGCGCCGAGCCCCTGCAGGTGGTCCAGCGGCAGGTAGTGCTGCCGTTCGATGTTCATCCGCCGTTCGCAGTGCCGCCGAGCGCCGGCCCGGATGCTGGCCCGGATGCCGGGGACGCCGCCTTCGAAGCCGCTCGCCGTTCCATTGCCGCACGGGGCTTCGATCTCGACGCGGCGCCGCTCATGCGCGTCGACATATTCGCCCGGGCCGATGGCGCACGCGATCTGCTGTGGACTCACCACCACGCGTTGACCGATGGCTGGAGCACTGCGCAAGTCGCATCCGAGGTGCTGCGCACATACGCCGCGCTCGTTGCGGGCAGCGGATTCGACGTGACGCCGGGGCCGCGCTTTGCTCGCTATGTGCACTGGCTGCGGCGGCAGCCCGTGGCGAGCGCGCTATGGCAGGAGCGGCTCGCGGCACTCGGGACGTCCGCGCGCCTCGCCGATGCGCTCGGCAGCGGTGCGTTCTTCGAGCGCGTGTCGGAGCGCGCGGGCTTGGCCAACGATGCAGACGACACGAAGCGCCTCGTGCGCGAAATCGATGCGGCCGGCTATGTGCGCGCGCAATGCGCGGCACGACGCGCGCAAGTGACGCTCAATACGCTCGTGCAAGGGGCATGGGCGCTCGTACTCGCCCATTTTTCGGGGCGGGCCCAGGTCGCCTTCGGCACGACGGTGTCGGGGCGGCCAGCGGAACTGGCCGAGGTGCAGTCCACAGTCGGCCTTTTCATCAACAGCTTGCCGCTCGCGGTCGAGGCGGACCCCGCAGCGCCCGTGGCTGGATGGCTGGCCGCGCTGCAGCGCAGCCATGCGGCGTTGCGCGAACTCGAACATACGCCGCTCGCCTCACTGCAGCAGTGGGCGGGCGCAAGCGGCGGTGCGCTGTTCGACAGCCTGCTGGTGTTCGAGAACTATCCGCTCGACGAAGCATTCCGTGGCGAACGAGCGGCGCTCGGCTTGCGGGCGATCGATGCTTACAGCCGCACTCATTTACCGCTCACGCTCGTCGTCGCGCCGCGCCATGGTATGGGCGTCGATGCCGGTTCGGGCGGATCGGGGGCCGACGCGCTCCGGCTGGAATGGCACTGGCGCACGGGGCGCGTATCGGCCGACGGAGTTGCGAGGCTCGCTGCACATTTCGAGCGCGTGCTGGACCGGCTTGTCGGGCTGATTGAGAAGAACGGCGATGCGCGGTTGCGCGATGTCGCGCGCGACGAAGCACCCGCGGCCGAACCCGGCGCCACGGCGGTGTTGCCGGTTCCTTTCGAGCCCGTGACCGCACGCATCGACGCGCAAGCGAGCGCCCGCCCAAATGCGGTCGCGATCGCCTTTACGGGCGACGATGGCACGCGCACCGCATTGACCTACCTCGAACTGGCCACATGGTCGGCGCGCATTGCACACGCCTGCGGACCGGCGCTTGCGCATGGCGGCGAACGCCGCATCGGCGTGGCGATGACGCGCACGCCCGCGCTCGTTGCCGCGATCCTCGGCGTGCTGCGCGCCGGCGCGGCCTACGTGCCGCTCGATCCCGCCTATCCCGACGACCGGTTGCGCGACATCGCGCTCGACGCGGGTCTCGATGCGCTCATCACCGAGCCGTCGGCAGCATCGCGGTTCACCGCGATGCTGCCGTGGCTGCCCGTCATCGACGCCAACGCGCTGCGTGTCGCGGCCGGGCCATCGGTGATAGCGGCGGCGAAGGTGCCGCTGCCACGCGTGCACGCGGAGCAACTGGCCTATGTGATTTATACGTCGGGCTCGACGGGGCGTCCCAAGGGCGTGGGTGTGACGCACGGGAACGTGGCGCGGCTGTTCGATGCGACGCGGGCGCGCTTCGGCTTCGACGAGCGCGACGTGTGGACGCTTTTTCACTCGTACGCGTTCGACTTCTCGGTGTGGGAGCTGTTCGGTGCGCTCGTGCATGGCGGACGCCTCGTGATCGTGCCGCACTGGACGGCACGCGAGCCTTCGGCCTTGCACGCGCTGCTGGTGCGGGAAGGGGTGACGGTGCTGAACCAGACGCCGTCGGCGTTCGTGCAGCTCGCGCAGGTGGACGGCGAGTACGAGCTGAAGACGCTGCGCGCGGTGATTTTCGGCGGCGAGCGGCTGGAGCCGGCATCGATCGCGCGCTGGGCGGAGGGTGCACGGGCCAAGGGGGTGCTGCCGGCGCTCGTGAACATGTACGGGATCACGGAGACGACGGTCCACGTGACGTACCGGGAGCTGGACGAAGCGGCGTTGAGGGCGGGGCGCAGCGTGATCGGCGCGCCGCTGGCGGACCTGACGCTGCAGGTGCTGGACGGGGATCTGAACCGGGTGCCGGTGGGGGCGGTGGGCGAGCTGTGCGTGGGGGGAGCGGGTTTGGCGCGCGGGTATCTGGGGCGGCCGGGACTGACGGCGGAGCGGTTCGTGCCGGATCCGGGCGGTGCGCCGGGTGCGCGGCTGTACCGGTCGGGGGATCTGGCGCGGCGTTTGCCGGATGGGGATCTCGAATACCTGGGCCGCAACGACGATCAGGTGAAGATCCGAGGATTCCGGATCGAGTTGGGCGAGATTCAGGCGGCGCTGTTGGCGCACGAGTCGGTGCGCGAGGCGGCGGTGGTGGTGGCGGGTGGAGCCGTTGGCGAAGGGGGGGCGGGCGATCGGCGGCTGGTGGCGTACGTGGTGCCGCAAGGGGGCGCGGGCCGATCGAACACAGAATCGGACGCAGAATCGGACGCAGAATCGGACGCGGGGAGATGGCAGGCCTGGCTGAGCCAGCGCTTGCCGGCGTACATGGTGCCCACGTCATACGTCGAGTTGGAGCGTTTGCCGCTCACACCGAACGGCAAGCTCGACCGTCGGGCGCTGCCGGCGCCCGAAACGGCAAAAGCGGCGAATGCGGCCGCGTCTTCACGGGCGTCCTTCGTTGCCCCGCGCGACGAGACGGAGGCCCGCGTCGCCGCGATCTGGCAAGAAGTGCTCGGCGTGGAGCGCGTTGGCGCACGCGACGATTTTTTCCGGCTTGGCGGCCATTCGCTGCTGGCCGTACGCGCCATTTCCGCCGTGCATGCGGCGTTCGGCGAAGCCCCCCCGCTAAGGGCATTGTTCGAACATCCGACGCTTGCGGATTTCGCGGCCATTGTGCGCGGCGCGCCAGCGATGGCGCCAGGCCGTTCGCCAAGCGATGGCCGCGAAGATCGTTCGCGCGAGCAGGCCATCGAATTCGCGCCCGGCGAGCCGATGCCGTTGTCCGCATCGCAGGAAAGCCTCTGGTTCATGTGGAAGCTCGATCCGCGCAGCACCGCCTACCACGTGAGCGGGGCTTTGCGCTTCGACGGGCATCTCGATACCGACGCGCTGCGCGCCGCTTTCGCCGCCCTGAGCGTTCGTCATCCGGCGCTGCGCATGCGCTTCGGGGAGACGGCCGGCGTACCGTATCAACGTGTGGACACGGAAAGCCGTGCCGACATTCGCCCGCTCGATTTGAGGCCGGCGCATAACATGGACGAAGCTGCGCTCGCCGCCCGTCTGGTCGAACTTGCGCGCGTGCCGTTCGATCTCGTTGCCGAGCCGCCGGTGCGGGCAACGCTCGTTTGCCTGACCGACGAGTGCCACGTGTTGCATCTCGTGCTGCATCACATCCTCGGTGACGATTGGTCGGTGGGCCTGCTGTTCGCCGATTTTTCCCGGCTATATCGGGCGTTCGCCGCAGGTGAGGGGCAGGCCGAAGCATCCTTCGATGCCGCCGCGGCATGGGCTGCCTATCGCGATGTGCTCAATGCGCGTGCTGCATACCTGACGCCGGCGCGCGAGGCGGCGCAACTTGCGTGGTGGCGCACCGAACTCGCGACCGATGCTCACACGGCCCCCTTGCTTGCCCTGCCGTTCGACCGAGTGCGCGGCAACGCGCGGCGTGCACCCGGTGCCCGGCTCGGCATGCGCGTGCCGGCAGCGAACACCCGAGCGCTGCGCGCGCTTGCGGACAAACGCCAAGCCACGCTCTTCATGACGATGCTCGCCGCGTTCGATGCGCTGCTCTATCGCTACACGGGGCAGCGCGACATTCGGATCGGCGTGCCGCTTGCGGGCCGCGACCAGCCGGGGGCGGAGGCCGTCGCTGGATTCTTCGTCAACACGGTGGTGATCAGAACGGCCCCGCACGGCGCGATGCGCGTCGGAGAACTGATCGACGCGGTGCGCGAGCGGCTTCTCGGCGCACATGCGAATCAGGACGTGCCGTTCGCACGCGTGGTGAAGGCCGTGCAGCCCGAGCGCGATCTTGCCCATACGCCGCTTTTTCAGGTGCTCGTCAACCAGCAGCAGCGCCATGACATCGGTGCCTCGTTCGGCGATGCGGTGCGTGTGACGGTGCAGCCGACGGGCAACGGGGAAGCGCAGTTCGATCTGATGCTCAACATCGCCGAGACCGCCGATTCGGCGCTCGATCTCACATTCACCTATGCTGCCGACGTATTCGATGCCTCTACGATCGAGCGGCTTGCGCGTAATTTCACGGGATTGCTTGGGCAGTGGGGCGAGGATGACGCGAGGCCGCTCGCCATGCTCGATCTTGCCGAAATTCGCGACGAAGCGCCGCCGCGCCCCGAGGCTTGCTGGCACGAGCCGATGAACGTCGCCGCTCGCGTGGCGATGCAGGCGGCGCGACGCGGCGATGCCATTGCCCTTGTCGATGGCGCACAGCGCGTCACCTACGCCCAACTGGATGCATGGTCCCGTGCGATCGCTGCCGAACTCCTGCGGCGCGGCGCCAAAGCGGAAACCCGCGTCGGCGTGGCGATGCAACGCTCTGCCGGACTCGTCGCCGCGCTCTTGGGCGTGCTGCGGGCCGGCGCGACGTATGTGCCGCTCGATCCGTCGTATCCGCACGAGCGGCTTTCGCACATCGTCGACGATGCGCGGCTCGGCCCCATCGTCGCCGATACCGAGAGCCTGAAGCAGCACGAGTCGCTTTTCGCGTGGAGGCCTGTGATCGACGTGGGGGCCTTGCGCGACGTTTATTCCGACGCGGCGGCGGAGGTGCCGCTGCCGCGCGTGCACGCGGAGCAACTGGCGTATGTGATTTATACGTCGGGCTCGACGGGGCGGCCCAAGGGCGTAGGGGTGACGCACGGGAACGTGGCGCGGTTGTTCGATGCGACGCGGGAGCGTTTCGGCTTCGACGAGCGCGACGTGTGGACGCTTTTTCACTCGTACGCGTTCGACTTCTCGGTGTGGGAGCTGTTCGGTGCGCTCGTGCATGGCGGACGCCTCGTGATCGTGCCGCACTGGACGGCACGCGAGCCTTCGGCCTTGCACGCGCTGCTGGTGCGGGAAGGGGTGACGGTGCTGAACCAGACGCCGTCGGCGTTCGTGCAGCTCGCGCAGGTGGACGGCGAGTACGAGCTGAAGACGCTGCGCGCGGTGATTTTCGGCGGCGAGCGGCTGGAGCCGGCATCGATCGCGCGCTGGGCGGAGGGTGCACGGGCCAAGGGGGTGCTGCCGGCGCTCGTGAACATGTACGGGATCACGGAGACGACGGTCCACGTGACGTACCGGGAGCTGGACGAAGCGGCGTTGAGGGCGGGGCGCAGCGTGATCGGCGCGCCGCTGGCGGACCTGACGCTGCAGGTGCTGGACGGGGATCTGAACCGGGCGCCGGTGGGGGCGGTGGGCGAGCTGTGCGTGGGGGGAGCGGGTTTGGCGCGCGGGTATCTGGGGCGGCCGGGACTGACGGCGGAGCGGTTCGTACCGGATCCGGGCGGTGCGCCGGGTGCGCGGCTGTACCGGTCGGGGGATCTGGCGCGGCGTTTGCCGGATGGGGATCTCGAATACCTGGGCCGCAACGACGATCAGGTGAAGATCCGAGGATTCCGGATCGAGCTGGGCGAGATTCAGGCGGCGCTGTTGGCGCACGAGTCGGTGCGCGAGGCGGCGGTGGTGGTGGCGGGCGGAGCCGTTGGCGAAGGGGGAGCGGGCGAGCGGCGGCTGGTGGCGTACGTGGTGCCGCAAGGGGGCGTGGGCCAATCGAACACAGAATCGAACACAGAACCGGACGCAGAATCGGACGCGGGGAGATGGCAGGCCTGGCTGAGCCAGCGCTTGCCGGCGCACATGGTGCCCACGTCATACGTCGAGTTGGAGCGTTTGCCGCTCACACCGAACGGCAAGCTCGACCGCCGGGCGCTGCCGGCGCCCGAAACGGTGCGCGCGGCGGCCGCCGTCGGGGCATCGAGCGCGGACGAGCAAGCGTTGCTGACGGTGTGGCGCAGCGTGCTTCGTCGCGACGATCTCGGGGTGACCGACAACTTCTTCGTCGTCGGGGGCGATTCGATCCTGAGCCTGCAAATCGTTGCCAAGGCGCGCGATGCCGGCTTGCATCTGACGCCGCGCATGGTATTCGAGACACCGACGATCGAAAGCCTCGCGCGCGCGGCGCGCGCAGGCGCGCAGGCCATGGAGCGGGAGCAAGGGCAGCCGGCCGGTGCTGGCGGCTTCGACTCGGCGGACCTCTGGCGCGCGCTTGGCCTCGCACCTGAACACATCGAGGATGTTTATCCAGCTACGCCACTGCAAAGCGGGCTGCTTTACCACTCGCTCGCGGCGGAGCCGGGGCAGCATGCATACCTGAACCAGATGCGCGTGACGTTCGCGGGAGAGATCGACTGCGACGCGATGCGCGCGGCGTGGCAGGCGGCACTCGAGCGGCACGCGATCTTGCGCACGCGCTTCGCCTGGGCGCATGGCGGCGCGGCGATGCAGATCGTCCACAGGCGGCTCGCATTGCCGTTCGAGACTTACGACTGGACTGAGGCAGGCGATTACGATGCCCGTCTTGCCGCGTGGCGTGAACACGATCTCGAGCTGGGCATGGCGCTCGATACGGCGCCGCTGATGCGCGTGGCGCTATTCCTGCGCGACGCGCGTACGGCCGATCTGGTCTGGACTCACCATCACGTGCTGCTCGATGGCTGGAGCGTGGCCCTGCTCGTCGGCGAGATTCTGAGGGACTATCGTGCGCGCTCCTCGGTGGGATCGGAGAGAGCGGGCGAATCTGCGAACGCCGCGACGTTCGACGTGCCGCCGCCGTACCGGCGATACGCCGACTGGATTCGCACGGCGGCCAGCGATCCTGGAACGGAATCCTGGTGGCGCGGGCGCATTGCGCAGGCGCTCGGCTCGGACGATGCCGCCACGCTGATGCCGAGCCTTCCGGCGCAAACCGGAAGCGAACCGGGCGCGCATGCGCGGCGGCAGGTCCTGGACGCGGCGTTGAGCGTGCGTTTGCAGGAGACGGCGCGCCGTCACGCAGTCACGCTCAATACGCTGATGCAAGCGGGCTGGGCCGTGCTGCTCGCACGCCACGGGCATCGGCGCCGCGTCGCATACGGCACCACGTTCGCGGGGCGGCCGGCGCATTTGCCGGGCATCGAGCGGATGCTCGGGCTTTTCATCAACACGTTGCCGGTGTGGGTGGAGGTGGACGCAGGCGCGGACGTTGGCGTATGGCTGCGCGAACTGCAAGGCGCGTTCGCGACGTTGCGGCAATACGAACACACGCCGCTCGCGCAGGTGCAGCAGTGGGCGGGGCGTAGCGGCAATGCGCTTTTCGACAGCCTCGTCGTGTTCGAGAACTATCCGGTGGATGGGGCGCGCGATGGTAGCGGCGGGCTCGAAATCCAATCCGTCGAATCGGTCGATCCAACGCATTACCCGCTCGCGCTCGCGATCATCCCTCGTGCGCAGACGCTCGCGCTCGAATGGGCGTGGGATGGTGGGCGCATGGACCGGCCAACGGTGGAGCGATTGGCCCGGCAATACGAGGCGGTGCTGGGGCAGTTGGCGGAGGACGGCGCGCGGCGCGTGGGGGAGTTGAAGCTGCCGGGCGAGGCGGGGCCGCATGCCGATGCGCCCATGGTGCGGTACCCGTTCGAATCGCTGGGCGCGGCGCTGGTGGCCCAGGCGCGGCGCACGCCGGATGGGGTGGCGGTGCGCTGCGAGGACCGCGCGCTCAGCTACGGGCAATTGGAAGCGTGGTCGGCGTCGGTGGCATGGGAGCTGTCGTCGCGCGGGGTGGGCGCGGAGCAGCGGGTGGGGCTGTGTGTGCGGCGCGGGCCGGAGTTGATCGCGGCGCTGTTGGGGGTGATCCGTTCGGGCGCGGCGTTCGTGCCGCTGGACCCGGAGTATCCGGCGGCGCGGCTCGAGCAGATGATCGAGGATGCGGGCATCGAGCGAGTGGTGGCCGATGCGCACAGCGTGAAGCGGATGGGGCAGGTGCTTGCCGGCTGTGAGGTGGTGGACGTGGGGCAGGCGTTCGACGCTGCTGCCGATGTTGATGCCGATGTAGCGGATGCGGCGGATGCAGTGGCGGCCGGGGCGGGTGCAAGGCGGCGCACCGCACAGGGCTTCGCGGCGGCGGTGCACCCCGAGCAACTGGCGTACGTGCTGTACACGTCGGGCTCGACGGGTCGCCCGAAGGGCGTGGCGGTGAGCCACGGGTCGCTGTGGACACACCTGTGCGACTTTCTGTCGACGTACGGCATTGTCGAGGCCGACACGGTGCTGCACTCGTCGACGATCAACTTCGACGTGGCGCTGCACGAGACGCTGCCTGCGCTGCTGGTGGGCGCGACGGTGGAGATGCGCGGCGAGCAGCCGTGGGACCTGCAAAGCCTGAGCGATCGGCTGGTGAGGCGGCGGGTGACGTTCGCGCGGATTCCGACGGCGCTGTGGCAGCAGTGGCAGCGGCATGCGCCGGCGCGCGAGACGCTGAGTTTGAGGCAGGTGACGGTGGGCGGGGAGGCGTTGCCGGGCGATGCATTGGCGCGGTGGCGGCAGGGGCCGTTGTCGGACATCCGGCTGGACAACCTGTACGGACCGACGGAGACGACGATCGCGGCGCTGTACCGCCAGACCCAGGCGTCGGACGGGCAGGAGGTGACGGTGCCGATCGGGCGGCCGTACCCGGGGCGCACGGCGCGGGTGGTGGATGCGTTCGGCGACGAGGCGCCGGTGGGCGGGCTGGGCGAGCTGTGCATCGGCGGGCCGACGGTGGCGCGTGGGTACCTGGGCCGAGCGGGGCTGACGGCGGAGCGGTTCGTGCCGGACGAGCGTGGCGAGCCGGGGGCGCGGCAGTACCGAAGCGGGGATTTGTGCCGCATGCGGGAGGACGGCACGGTGGCGTTCCTGGGTCGGCTGGACCAGCAGGTGAAGCTGCGTGGGCAGCGCATCGAGTTGGGGGAGATCGAGGCGGTGCTGCGTCGGTGCGAGGGGGTGCGCGAGGCGGCGGTGATCGTGGCGGGCGAGGGGGAGAAGCGCCGGTTGGCGGCGTACGTGTCCGGGCAGGTGGAGGAGGCGGCGGTGCAGGCGGAGTTGGAGAGCCGGCTGCCGGGGTACATGGTGCCGTCGTCGTTGACGGTGCTGGAGAGGCTGCCGTGGATGCCGAACGGCAAGCTGGACAAGGCGTCGCTGCCGGGGCCGCGGGAGGGGAGTCGGGAGCGGGTGGAGGCGTCGAACGAGACGGAGGCGGTGCTGCTGTCGATCTGGTCGGCGGTGCTGGGTCGCGACGATCTGGGGGTGACGGAGAACTTCTTCGAGGCGGGTGGGGATTCGATCCAAAGCCTGCAGATCATAGCGAAGGCGAGGCAGGCGGGGCTGAAGCTCACGCCGCGGCAGGTGTTCGAGCATCCGACGGTGGCGGCGCTGGCGCAGCGAGCGCAGCGGCTGGCGCCGCAGGCGGAGGAAGCGGTGGAGGAGGAGGGCGAGGCGCTGCCGCTGACGCCGATTCAGCAGTTGTTCTTCGAGCGCTACCCGCAAGGGGAGTCGCACTGGAACCAGTCGGTGCTGTTGAAGGTGCGGGGGCGGTTGGAGGTGAAGGCGCTGGAGGCGGCGGTGGTCTCGCTGAGCGCGCGGCACGATGCGCTGCGGCTGAAGTTCGAGAGACAGGGCGAGGGCTGGAAGCAGGTGGCGCGCGGGGTGGGGGAAGCCCGGGCTCGGGCGCAGACGGAAGCCCCAACGCAAGCCTCAACGCAAGCCCCACGCCCAACCACAGCGGGGCTGGTTCGCCACGAGCGGTTGTCGTCGCTATCGGAGCTGGAAGGGGCGTGCGAGCGGATCCAGTCGAGCCTGGACATCGAGCGCGGCCCGATCTGGCGCGTGGGCTACTTCGAGGCGCCGGAGGGAGAGACGCGGCTGCTGATCGCGATTCACCATCTGTCGGTGGACGGGGTGTCGTGGCGGGTGCTGCTGGAGGAACTGCAGACGGCGTACGAGCAGGCCGAACGGGGCGAGGCGGTAGTGCTGCCGGCGGGCTCGACGCCCTGGCGCGCGTGGGTACGCGCGCTCACGCGCTATGCCGGTTCCGAGCAGGTGCGATCGGAAGCATCGTGGTGGGAGCGCGCACTTTGCGCGCTCGATTCCGCAGTCGAGCTTCCGTTCCGGCCGGCGGTGGGCACGCGCATGGCGCAAAGCACGACGATCGACTGGACGCTCGATGCTGCCCGCACGCGCGAGCTGCTGCAAAATGCATCACGCGCCTATCGCACGCGTGTGGACGAATTGCTGCTCACCGCGCTCGCCCGCTCGCTCGGTCGCTGGAGCGGGGCGACCGAGATCCCGGTCGAACTCGAGGGCCACGGGCGGGAGGACGTGATTGACGGCGTGGACCTGAGCAGGACAGTCGGATGGTTCACCACACGCTTTCCCGTGGCGCTGCCGGCCGCATCGGCAGAGCTTGCCGATGCGCTCGTCGCCGTGAAGACCCGCGTGCGGGCGGTGCCGTGCAAGGGATTGCATTGGGGCCTGCTCGAAGCGAGCCGCACGCGTCGTCGTCCGGCGGTCAGCTTCAACTACCTGGGCCGCTTCGACCAGTCGCTCGACTCCGATTCGCGTTTCACGTTCAGTGCCGAGGCGGCGGGTGCGACGCATGGCGAGGGCGCGCGGCTCGACTACGCGCTCGATCTCAACGGCATTGTCACGGGCGACACCTTGCTGGTGCGCTGGCGTTTCGATCCGGCGAGAATCGGCCGAGACACCGTCGAGGATCTCATCGTCGACTTCGATCGCGAGGTCAGCGCGTTGATTGCGCATTGCGTTGCCGCGCCGGCGGGCGCGACAGCATCGGACTTCCCGCTTTCGGGCCTCGATGACAGCCAACTGCGTGCGCTCGGCCTGCAGCTCGGCAGCGTTGCCGATATCTACCCGGCCACACCGTTGCAACAGGGTCTGCTTTACCACAGCGAGCTCGAGCACGGACAGGGCGTCTACGTGAACCAGCTTCAACTGACGCTCGCGGGCCCCTTCGATGCGGCAGCGCTGCGAGCCGCGTGGCAGGCCGCGATCGCGCGGCACGATGCGCTGCGTACGCGTTTCGTCTGGCATCCTGATGGAACGGCTCTGCAGATCGTCGAGCGCGAGGCCGCGCTGCCGTTTGTCGTGCACGACTGGCGCAACATGAGCAACGCGGGTTCGGCCGAGTACGATGCCCGCCTCGCAGCATGGCGCGAGGGCGACCTCTCGGCAGGGATCGATCCATCGCGCGCGCCACTCATGCGGGTCAACGTTTTCCTTCGTCCCGACGGACGATTCGATCTCGTTCGCACCCATCATCACGTGCTTACGGATGGCTGGAGCGGCGCGCGGCTCCTGACGGAAGTCTTCGGCGATTACGAGCGCGCGCTCGGTGCAAGACGCGCGCAGGCTCGTGTAACGAGCGTGCCGCCGCCGTACCGCCGGTATGTGGAATGGCTGGCGAAGCAACCCGATCCGCGCGATTGGTGGATGGAAAAGCTCGCGTCGCTCGACGATCCAGGCACGCTCACGGCGAGCCTCGGCTCGCCGCGCGACGCGGGTTCGAGCGACCCGCAAAAACTCGTGATGCGGCTCGACGCCGAACTCGATCAACGCCTGCGCCGCGCGGCACAGCGCTACCGCGTGACGCTCAATACGCTGATGCAAGGCGCATGGGCGGTACTGCTCGCGCGCCTGAGCGGAAAACGGTCTGTCGCATTCGGCGTCACGGTATCGGGCCGCCCCGCCTCGCTCGACGGAGCCGACGAGATGTTCGGCCTGTTCATCAACAGCTTGCCCGTATTCGTGCGCGTGCCCGGTGATGCCGCGCTTGCGCAGTGGCTCGGCGAGGTTCAGGCCTGGAACACGCAGATGCGCGAAGTCGAGCACACGCCGCTGGCTGCGCTGCAGCAGTGGGCGGGCCGCAGCGGCGATGCTCTGTTCGACAGCCTCATCGTCTTCGAAAACTACCCTGTCGCATCGCGTGCGTCGGGCGAGGAGGCAGGCGTGTTGCGCGTGGAGCGGGTCGATGCCCTCGAGCGAACGCACTATCCGCTGACGCTGACGATCTTGCCGGCGAGGCAGCTCGAATTGCATTGGGGCTGGGACAACCGGCGTTTCGACCGTGTCCGCATAGCAGCGTTGGAGCAGCAGTATCGGTCGCTGCTCGATGCGCTCGCCGACGAAGGCGAGCATGCGGCGCGATTCGTCGGCGAACTGGCGGCTCGGCGTGGCGCGACGCGCGCCGAGGCGTTGCCCGCCCCGATCCTGCGCGCGTGCCACGAACGGTTTGCCGCGCAAGCGGCACGCGTGCCGGAGCGCATCGCGGTGCGCCAGCGCGGCGAGGCGTTCGACTATGCCACGCTCGAGCGCTGGGCTGCCGCGATCGATGCCCGGCTGCGCGAAAGCGGCGTTGCCCGTGAAGAGCGCGTCGGCGTCTGCATGCGCCGCACGCCCGCGTTGATTGCGAGCATGCTCGGCGTATGGCGCAGCGGCGCTGTTTATGTGCCGCTCGATCCATCGTTTCCGGCCGAGCGTTTGCGTTTCATGCTCGACGATGCGGGCATTGCGCGTGTCATCGCCGACGAAGAGGGCCTGACGCGCCTCGACGGCGGGCTCGACGGCCGAATCGTCATCGGGGCCGGGGAAGCCGCGCCGACGAATGATGTCGCGCCGCCCGCGCGCTGGGTGGATGCGGCACAGCTCGCCTATGTCATCTACACATCGGGGTCGACGGGGCGGCCCAAGGGGGTTGCCGTGTCGCACGGCGCGCTCGCCCGATTGCTCGCGAGCGTGGGTATCGTGCCGGGGCTCACGGAGGACGACGTGCTGCTCTCGGTGACGACCGCGTCGTTCGACATTTCACTGCTGGAGTTCTGCCTGCCCCTCACGAAAGGTGCCTGCATCGAGCTTGCCGATGCGGCGACGGCCGGCAACGGCGCGGCCCTTGCGGCGCTCATCGATGCGAGCCGGGCGACGGTGGTGCAGGCGACGCCGAGCGGCTGGCGCCTCCTGCTCGAGGCGGGCTGGCGCGGGCCCGCGCACGGACCCTTCGCGGGCCTGGCAGGCGGGGAGCCGTTGCCGCCCGACCTGGCCGCCCAACTGATGCAGCGCGGAGTTTCGCTCTGGAATCTCTATGGCCCGACGGAAACGACGATCTGGTCGAGCTGCGCGCGCGTGTCGCCTCATGAGTCAGTCACGATCGGCCGCGCGCTTCATGCGAACGCGCTGCGCATCGTCGATGCGAGCGGCGCACTCACGCCGCAAGGCGGCATGGGCGAACTGTGCATCGGTGGCGACAATCTCGCGCGCGGCTATCTCGGCCGGCCGGGGCTGACTGCGGAGCGCTTCGTGCCCGATCCGTGGGGCGCACCGGGGGCGCGGATCTATCGAACCGGCGATCTCGTGCGCGAGCGTCCCGACGGCGAAGTCGAATGCCTTGGCCGTATCGATCAGCAAGTGAAGCTGCGCGGCTACCGCATCGAGCTCGGAGAGATCGAGGCGGCGCTGCGCGAAGGCCACGGTGTGCTCGATGCGGCCGTGGCGCTTGTGCCCGGTGCCGGCGAAGCCGAGCCGCGGCTCGTCGGCTATGTGGTCGCGGGCGCCGGGCACACGGTGCCCGCGCAATGGCGTGCCGCGCTGCGCGCGCGTCTGCCCGCCTACATGGTGCCGGCTGCCGTGCACGTCGTCGAGGCGCTGCCGCGTACCGCGAACGGCAAGCTCGACCGCAATGCGCTTGCGCGCTTCGGCGACGCCGGTTCGGGCGAAGCCTCCTGGGTCGAACCGTCGGGTGAGATGCAGGTGCTCGTGGCCCAGGTCTTCGGCGAGGTGCTGGGTGCGGCACGCGTCGGGGCGGACGACGACTTCTTCGCGATCGGCGGGCACTCGCTCGCGGCCGTGCGCACGATTGCCCGGCTTTCCGAGCGGCTCGGCCGCAAGGTTGCGCTCGCAACGCTGTTCGACGCGCCCACGCCGGCGCGGCTCGCCGCGACGCTCGGCGGGGATGGCAGCGCAGCAGGCCGCGACGAGGCGCGGCGCGACAAAGCGGATGATGCGTTGCAGGCGCTCGACGGGCTGTTCGATGACCTCGATTGATTCTTTCGACTCTTTCGATTCTTTTGATTCTTCTGACTCCTGGGGCACGACGGACGACATGTCGACCACGATCAAGAACGATGCGCCGGCCGGCGCGGCGAGCCAGGCACTGGCGATTTCGCTCAAGTACGCAGCACTACCGGCCGAGCGGCGCCGCCGATTTCGCGAGAGGGCACGCGAGCAGGGTATCGATCCATCGCGCTTGCCCATCGTGCCGCTGTTGCGGGATGGGGGCGAACGGGCGGACGAGGGGCTCGCTTATCCGCTTTCCGCCGCGCAGCAGCGGCTTTGGTTCTTGTGGAATCTGGACCCGTCGAACCCCGCCTATCATCTTTCGCGCGCGCTCCGGTTGACGGGCCAGCTCGACGTGCGGGCGTTGCGACGCGCTTTCGATCAGCTCGTGTCGCGGCATGGCGCGTTGCGCGCGCGCTTCGTGGAGCAAGGCGGCGTTCCGTTCCAGCGGATCGCGAACGAAGCGCGCTACGGCTGGCGCGAGCGCGTGCTCGACGATGGCGCGGCGCTCGCCGAAACATTGCGTGCCGCCGCGCGCGAGCCGTTCGACCTGACGGCGGGGCCGCTCCTGCGCGTCGAGCTTATCGCGCTCGGTGCCGGGCTTCATGTGCTGCACATCGTCACGCATCACATCGTCTCCGATGGTTGGTCGCAGTCGTTGCTCGTTCGCGAATTGGCCGCATTGTATGGTGCGGGGCTCGAAGGCGAAGACGCCGGGCTTCGCCGGTCGTTACCTCCCGTCGGGATGCATTTCGGCGACGTGACGGCATGGCAGGACGAGTGGCTTGACGGCGTTGCCGACGAAGCGCTTGCGTACTGGACGGCGCGGCTCGGCATCGAGCGGCCGGCGCTCGAACTTCCTTTCGATCGTCCGCGGCCGGCCGTGCGCGGTGCCGACGGCGGCCGCTGCAGCGTGGAGGTGGGCGCCACGCTTGGCGCAGCGCTGCGGGCGCTTGCGCGCCGGCGCGGCACGACACTTTTCACACTGATGCTGGGCGTCTATGCGGCGCTGCTTTACCGGTATGGCGGGCAAACCTGCATACGCATCGGCGTGCCGTCGGCCGGCAGGCAGCGGCGCGAGACCGAGCCGCTGATCGGCTACTTCGTGAATACGCTCGTCATCGAGGCGGACGTCTCGGGCGCCATGCCGTTCGACGTCTTGCTCGCTTCTTTGCACGCGCGCGTGCTCGAAGCCCAGGAGCATCAGAGCGTGTCGTTCGGGCGCGTGCTCGACGCACTTCACATCGAGCGCGATCTGGGCCGTTCGCCGTTGTTCCAGGTCATGTTCAATCTCGAACAGGCGACGAGCGAGGCATCGGTGGCCATGCCAGGGCTCGTCGTCCACGCCGAGAGCAGCGGCACCGGCACGGCGCGTTTCGACCTCGTGTTGAACGTGGTCGACGACGGACAAGGGCTCAGGCTGATGTTCAATTTCGCGACGGACGTGTTCAACCAGTCGACGGTGGAGCGATTGGCCCGGCAATACGAGGCGGTACTGGGGCAGTTGGCGGAGGACGGCGCGCGGCGCGTGGGGGAGTTGAAGCTGCCGGGCGAGGCGGGGCCGCATGCCGATGCGCCCATGGTGCGGTACCCGTTCGAATCGCTGGGCGCGGCGCTGGTGGCCCAGGCGCGGCGCACGCCGGATGGGGTGGCGGTGCGCTGCGAGGAGCGCGCGCTCAGCTACGGGCAATTGGAAGCGTGGTCGGCGTCGGTGGCATGGGAGCTGTCGTCGCGCGGGGTGGGTGCGGAGCAGCGGGTGGGGCTGTGTGTGCGACGCGGGCCGGAGTTGATCGCGGCGCTGTTGGGGGTGATCCGTTCGGGCGCGGCGTTCGTACCGCTGGACCCGGAGTATCCGGCGGCGCGGCTCGAGCAGATGATCGAGGATGCGGGCATCGAGCGAGTGGTGGCCGATGCGCACAGCGTGAAGCGGATGGGGCAGGTGCTTGCCGGCTGTGAGGTGGTGGAGGTGGGGCAGGCGTTCGACGCTGATGTCGATGTTGATGCTGCTTCCACTGCCGCTGTTGGCGTCGATGCCGATGCCGATGTAGCGGAAGCGGCGGATGCGGTGGCGGCCGGGGCGGGTGCAAGGCGGCGCACCGCATCGGGCTTCGCGGCGGCGGTGCACCCCGAGCAACTGGCGTACGTGCTGTACACGTCGGGCTCGACGGGTCGCCCGAAGGGCGTGGCGGTGAGCCACGGGTCGCTGTGGACACACCTGTGCGACTTTCTGTCGACGTACGGCATTGTCGAGGCCGACACGGTGCTGCACTCGTCGACGATCAACTTCGACGTGGCGCTGCACGAGACGCTGCCGGCGCTGCTGGTGGGCGCGACGGTGGAGATGCGCGGCGAGCAGCCGTGGGACCTGCAAAGCCTGAGCGATCGGCTGGTGAGGCGGCGGGTGACGTTCGCGCGGATTCCGACGGCGCTGTGGCAGCAGTGGCAGCGGCATGCGCCGGCGCGCGAGACGCTGAGTTTGAGGCAGGTGACGGTGGGCGGGGAGGCGTTGCCGGGCGATGCATTGGCGCGGTGGCGGCAGGGTCCGTTGTCGGACATCCGGCTGGACAACCTGTACGGACCGACGGAGACGACGATCGCGGCGCTGTACCGCCAGACCCAGGCGTCGGACGGGCAGGAGGTGACGGTGCCGATCGGGCGGCCGTACCCGGGGCGCACGGCGCGGGTGGTGGATGCGTTCGGCGACGAGGCGCCGGTGGGCGGGCTGGGCGAGCTGTGCATCGGCGGGCCGACGGTGGCGCGTGGGTACCTGGGCCGAGCGGGGCTGACGGCGGAGCGGTTCGTGCCGGACGAGCGTGGCGAGCCGGGGGCGCGGCAGTACCGAAGCGGGGATTTGTGCCGCATGCGGGAGGACGGCACGGTGGCGTTCCTGGGTCGGCTGGACCAGCAGGTGAAGCTGCGTGGGCAGCGCATCGAGTTGGGGGAGATCGAGGCGGTGCTGCGTCGGTGCGAGGGAGTGCGCGAGGCGGCGGTGATCGTGGCGGGCGAGGGGGAGAAGCGCCGGCTGGCGGCGTACGTGTCCGGGCAGGTGGAGGAGGCGGCGGTGCAGGCGGAGTTGGAGAGCCGGCTGCCGGGGTACATGGTGCCGTCGTCGTTGACGGTGCTGGAGAGGCTGCCGTGGATGCCGAACGGCAAGCTGGACAAGGCGTCGCTGCCGGGGCCGCGGGAGGGGAGTCGGGAGCGGGTGGAGGCGTCGAACGAGACGGAGGCGGTGCTGCTGTCGATCTGGTCGGCGGTGCTGGGTCGCGACGATCTGGGGGTGACGGAGAACTTCTTCGAGGCGGGTGGGGATTCGATCCAAAGCCTGCAGATCATAGCGAAGGCGAGGCAGGCGGGGCTGAAGCTCACGCCGCGGCAGGTGTTCGAGCATCCGACGGTGGCGGCGCTGGCGCAGCGAGCGCAGCGGCTGGCGCCGCAGGCGGAGGAAGCGGTGGAGGAGGAGGGCGAGGCGCTGCCGCTGACGCCGATTCAGCAGTTGTTCTTCGAGCGCTACCCGCAAGGGGAGTCGCACTGGAACCAGTCGGTGCTGTTGAAGGTGCGGGGGCGGTTGGAGGTGAAGGCGCTGGAGGCGGCGGTGGTCTCGCTGAGCGCGCGGCACGATGCGCTGCGGCTGAGGTTCGAGAGACAGGGCGAGGGCTGGAAGCAGGTGGCGCGCGGGGTGGGGGAAGCCGGCGCTCGGGCGCAGACGGAAGCCCCAGCGGAAGCCCCAGCGGAAGCCCCACGCCCAACCACAGCGGGGCTGGTTCGCCACGAGCGGTTGTCGTCGCTATCGGAACTGGAAGGGGCGTGCGAGCGGATCCAATCGAGCCTGGACATCGAGCGCGGCCCGATCTGGCGCGTGGGCTACTTCGAGGCGCCGGAGGGAGAGACGCGGCTGCTGATCGCGATTCACCATCTGTCGGTGGACGGGGTGTCGTGGCGGGTGCTGCTGGAGGAACTGCAGACGGCATACGAGCAGGCCGAACGGGGCGAGGCGGTGGTGCTGCCGGCGGGCTCGACGCCCTGGCGCGCGTGGGTACGCGCGCTCATGCGCTATGCGCGGTCCTCCGAACTCACGCACGAACTGGCGTGGTGGCAAACCGCGCTCGACGCGCCGGCGCTGCGTGCCGGTCCGCTTTTTCCGGCCCGATCGCCGCGTCCGCAGCCGCAAAAAACATTGCGCACGAATCTTTCTGCCGATCTCACGGCGGCGCTGCTGCGCGAAGCGCCTCGTGCGTACCGTCTGCGCGTCGACCAGGTGCTGCTCGCCGCGCTGGCCCGTGCCGTGTGCGATGTCGCCGTGCGCGACGAGGTGCTGATCGAGCTGGAAGGCCATGGCCGTGAGGACCTCATCGAAGGCGTCGACCTGAGCCGCACGATCGGATGGTTCACGACGCAGTATCCGCTCGCGGTGCCGGGCGCCTGCGCCTCGCCGGCCGACGCACTGCGGCGTGTGCACGAACGTCTTGCGACGGTACCCCGGCGAGGGTTCGGCTGGGGGCTGCTGAGCCGATGCGCGGACGAGCCGGCCCGGGCGGCGCTCGATGCCCTGCCGGTGCCGGAGATCGGGTTCAATTATCTCGGCCGCTTCGAGCAGACGTTTCGCGCGACCGCGCGCTTCAGCTTCGCGAGCGAACCCTCGGGCGCGACGATCGCCGAGCACGCGCGCATGCCCGATCGCGCGCTCGACATCAACGGCTGGGTAGCCGGCGATTCGCTCTCGCTCAGTTGGGGTTACGCGCCGCAATTCGTCAGCGACATGCTGGCCGAGCGCATCGTGGCCGCCTTCGAGCGAACGCTTTCCGAGTTGCTCGATCATTTGAGCGTGGCGCAGACGCCGTCTCTCGACGCGGCCGACGCCAAGGTCAAGCTGCCGGCGGTTCCCGCCACCCTCGAAGCGCAGGCGGTGCGCGACGACGTGGCCGCGAGCTGGGCGGCGCGCGCCGTCTATGAGGCCGCATTGCCGGCGCCTTCGGCTCATGCACTCGCGAGCTGGTTCGCACGCCGACGTGCGGCGATCTCCTCCAACGCGGCGCAGCCCGTCGTGCCGGCACAATCGGACCTCCTGCTGCCGGCCGTCCCGCTCAATGCGCTGGGGGCGCCCGTGACGCTCTTCGGACTGCCTCCGGGCTACGGGATGGTGGGGGAATACCGCTCGCTGGCGCAGGCGCTCAATGGACGCGTCACGCTCATCGCGCTGCAGGCGCCCGCCTTGCGCGGCGCGCCGTGGCATGGCGGAACCTTCGAGGCGCTGGCCGAGTACTTCGCCGGCTGCATCGACGCACTGCAGCCGGGCGGGGAATGCGCGCTCATCGGCTGGTCGTTCGGCGGTCGGCTCGCGGTGGCGATCGCCGAGCATTTCGAGCGTCGAGGCCGGCGCCTTTCGTTCGTCGGGATCGTCGATACGGCCACGTCCTGGGACGACGGCCCGGAGCCGCCGGCCGCCGCGCACGACGCCCAAGGTGCGTTCGACGAGACGGCGGTGACGCACGCCGGACCATCGCTGCTGAGTGCGGCGTTCGCGGCCGATGCGATGCATGCCGCACTGATGGCCCGCCACACGCTGCCTCGCATCGCTGCCGACCTGCACGTCTGGCGCGCGTTGCGCACGAGGCATACGCGGCGCCGGATGGACTGGGAGCGGCACACGGCCGGGCAAGTGGGCTGGTTCGACGTCGACGCGACTCATACAAGCATCGTTCACCACCCCGCACTGAGCGCGCAGATTCTGCGCGCGCTGGGCGCAGACCGGGCGCGATAACGAAGCGCCATGCCTACAAACCGCTGACATCGGAGATTTCATTGATTTAATGAGAGTGATTTGCGTTTACATTCTTATTTGATTTTGAGAATATTTCGCGACTATCAAGATCGCGGACATCGAACGGGGATCGACGAGTAATGGAACCAGGAAGAAACGAGCAGGGCTCGCGGGCATCGGCCGGGCGCGAAGCGCACCATCGTCCGCGGCTGCGGCCTATTTGCGCGGCGCTGATGCTGGCCACGGCTGCTGCCGGCGCGCAGGCGCAGGGCGAGGGGGCGGCCACCGCCGAGGCATCGTCCGACGCGAAAGTGCTGCCGGCCGTGACCGTGCGGGCGCAGTCGTTGCAGGCGCCGGACGGTCCGGGCGTGGGCTATGTCGCCAAGCGCTCGAAGACGGGTACGAAGACCGATTCGGATCTGCTGACGAACCCGCAGAGCGTGTCCGTGATCACGCGCCAGCAGATGGACGACCAAGGCGCGCAAACCGTCGATCAGGCGCTGCGCTACACCCCCGGCGTCTATACGCAGGATGGCACCGATATCCGCTTCGACCAGATCTACGGGCGCGGTTTCGCGCTCGACTCGTACCTTGACGGGCTGCGCCTTTACCAATCGCCGCGCTTCGCCACGCCGCGCATCGATCCTTACTTCATCGAGCGAATGGAGGTGCTGCACGGCCCGGCATCGGTGCTGTACGGCCAAGGCAGTCCGGGCGGCCTCGTGAGCTACGTGAGCAAGCTGCCGACCGAGACGCCTTATCACGAAGTGATGATGCAGATCGGCAACCACGGCAACTACCAGCTCGGCTTCGATTTCAGCGGTCCCGTCGACAAGGACGGCAAGGTCCTCTATCGGATCACGGGGCTTGGCCGCACCTCCGAAACGCAGGTGAGCGAGATCAAGGACCAGCGTATCGCCATCCAGCCGTCGGTCACGATCCGCCCTGACCGTAACACGACGTTCACGCTGCAAGGCAGCTTCCAGCGCGATCCGAACGGGGGGCTCTTCAATCCCGTGCCGGCGGGCGCCACGCTCTTTTACAACCCGAACGGCCGTCTCGGGCCCGATCGATACTTCGGCGATCCCGACCGGGACGGCATGCATCGCACGCAATACTGGTTCGGCTATCAGTTCGAGCATGCGTTCAACGACACGTTCAGCGTGTCGCAGCATGTGCGCTACCTGCATATCGACGATCACTACTACCAGACCTCGGTCACGAGCGCGCTCGCGGCCAACCGGCGCACCGTGTCGATGTGGGCGAACGTCGACAACGAGCATTACACGCAGTTCGAAGTCGATACGCACGCCCAGGCAAAATTCGCGACCGGCAGCGTGGCGCACACGGTGCTTTTCGGCGTCGACTATCAGCGTTCCATGCTGGGCGACACCGAAGGAAACGGGGTGGTCGGCACGGTCGATCTCTACAACCCGAACTTCGCGGCGCTGCCCACTCAGCAGGCGAATACCCGGCTCGATTATTCGTTGAGCCAGGTCGGCGTCTACGCGCAGGACGAGGCGCGCTGGCGCAAATGGGTACTGACGTTCGGCATACGCGAGGATTGGACGGGCGGCAACCAGCAGACGCGGTCGCTGACGACCGGCAGCTCCACGATCTATCACTCGAACAACCATGCGTTCACGTGGCGGGCAGGCCTTGCCTATCAGTTCGACAGCGGTATTGCGCCGTACGTGAGCTACGCGAAGTCGTTCCAGCCCGTGCTCGGCGCTACCTATGCGGGCGCGCCATTCTCGCCGACGACGGGCAAGCAGTTCGAAGTAGGCGTGCGCTATCAGCCGCACTGGTTCGACGGCTACTTCTCGCTTGCCGCCTTCAACCTGACGCAGAACAACGTCTCGGTGGTCGATCCGGCGCACGCGGGCTTCGTCGTTCAGACGGGCCAGATCCGCTCGCGCGGGATCGAGTTCGAAGCCCATGCGAACGTGACCGAAGAGCTGAAGCTCGTGGCTTCGTACGCGTTCATCAATCAGGTCGTAACGGCGAGCACCGCCTCGACGGGCAACTACGGCAAGCGTCCGACGATCGCCCCGCGCAACACGGCGGCGCTTTGGGCCGACTACACGTTCCATCGCGGGCCGCTGCGCAACTTCGGGCTCAGCTCGGGCGTGCGCTACATGAGCAGCTCGGCCGGCGATGCGGCCAACACGTTTACGGTGCCTGGGCGCGTGCTCTTCGATGTCGGCGCGCATTACGACATCCAGAACTGGCGTCTGTCGCTCAACGTGGCCAACCTCTTCAATCGCGAGTACATCTCGTACTGCACGTCGTCGTCGGTGTGCTATTGGGGGGCTACGCGTACCGTGCTCGGAACGGCGCGTTACCAGTGGTGATGGAGCGCTCGGAGTTCGTCGCGGCGCACGGCGCCGATGCGCCGGCTGGGCCGTCTTCTTCGATGGCGCCGGCCGGCGCCGGCTTCAGTCGCCGCAGGCGCGAAGCGCTCGTGCGGCTGGCTGCAACCGCCGCGGCGCTCGCCACGCCCGCGGCTGCCGGGTGGGCGCGCGCCGCCGGGCTCGCTTCGCCCGGCAGCGACGCCGCGCCGGCCCGATCCTACGGCGCCTCGCCCATCGCTTCGCCGCAGCGAATCGTCGTGCTCGACTGGCCGCTCACCGAAGTGGTCCTGTCGATCGGTGTGGTGCCGGTGGGCGTTTCCCGGCCGCCGTGGTACAGAATGCTCGCTGGCGATCCTCCGCTGCCGGCTGCCGTCGTCGATACGGGGCTACTCTATCAGCCGAACTTCGAAGTGATCGCGGCGCTCGAGCCCGATCTGATCGTCGTGACGCCGTGGCACGCACCGCTCATGGGCCTGTTGCAGCGGATCGCGCCGACTTGCGTCGTGCCGCTTTTCGCGCCGGGCCGCGATGTCTATGCGGCCGTGCGCGCCGGTACGCACGAGCTGGCGCAGCGGCTCGGCCGGACTGCTGCGGCCGATGCGCTCGTCGCGCGCGCCGATGCGAGCGTGCGGGAAGCCTCGCGGCGGCTGGCGGGATTTCGCGCGACGCGGCGGCCCGTCTATCTGCTGCATCCGGTGGACGACCGCCATCTCTCCGTATTCGGTCGCAACAGCCTTTTCGGCGGCGTGCTGGCACAGCTCGGTATCGAGAACGCATGGCAGGGCACCGCCGATGCGCAAGGTGCGGCCAGCGCGGATCTCGCGTCGCTCGCCCGCAATGCGGATGCCGAAGCCGTCGTCATCGGGTTGCCGCCCGGACTCGCGGCACAGCTCGCCCAAAGCCCGCTCTGGCGGGCACTGCCGTTCGTGCGGCACGGCCGGGTGCGGCAGATCGCGCCGCTGCCGGCCCTCGGCGGCCTCGTGACGTCCATGCGCTTTGCAAGCGGTCTCGCGCAGGCCCTACAGGGAGTCACTACTTGAACCGTTCCACGACGGCCATGGGCGCGAGCGGCACGCCGCGCGCCTGGTACTTCGCCACGCTGCTCGTAATTGCCGCGGTCGCGCTCGGCGTCCACACGCTGTCGGCGCAATTGCCCCTTGCTCAGTGGCCCGGGATCGTCTTCGCTGGCGACGGTGCGTCACTGGCGCAACTCGTAGCCCGCTACGGCTGGCTGCCGCGCCTTTTCGTCTCGCTGATCGCGGGCGCCTCGCTGTCGCTTGCCGGCGTCGTTTTCCAGCAGGTGCTGCGCAACCCGCTCGCCGAGCCGTTGACGCTCGGAGTCTCGGCCGGCGCTTACCTCGCGCTCACGGTGGCGTCCATCGTCGTACCGGCGCTCGCGTTCGACGTGCGCTTCGCCATTGCGTTCGGCGGGTCCGCGCTCGCCATGCTGACGACAGTGGCACTGACATGGCGCAAGGGCTTTGCCGCGGTGTCGGTCGTGCTCGCGGGCATGATCGTGAATCTCTATTGCGGCGCGCTTTCCGTGCTGCTCACGATCGTCTTCGAGCGTTCGCTCACCTCGGTTTTCATCTGGGGCGGCGGGTCGCTCGTGCAAGGCGGCTGGAGTACCGTCAACTGGCTCGCGCCGCGCGCGCTCGCGTGCGGCGTCGGCGCAGCACTGCTCGTTCGGCCGCTTACGTTGTTTTCGCTCGACGATCGCAGCGCACGGCAACTGGGCCTTTCGATCGCCTGGGCGCGTTTCGCGGCGCTCGGCATTGCCGTGTTGACGAGCGCGTTCGTGACGAGCGCCGTCGGCGTCATCGGCTTCATCGGACTCGGCGGGCCCGCGCTCGCGCGCGCGATGGGCGCGCGCACGCTGCGCGAACAGTTGCTCTGGGCGCCGTTCGCGGGCGCGATGCTGCTCACGCTCGCCGATCAGATCGTGCAGTGCCTGCCGGGGTTGCTCGGCGAAGTGTTGCCCACGGGGGCCGTGACCGGACTGCTCGGCGGCCCGTTGCTGCTCTGGATGCTGTATCGCCTGCGCGTGCACGGGCCGCGTCCGGCGTCCGCCGAGAGCGAGCCGAAGCGTCGCTCGACACGCGCGGCCGCGTTGATGCTCGGCGGCCTGTTGGCGATCGCCGTCGTGGCCTCCTTGCGATTTTCCATGTCGATGCATGGTTGGGAATGGAGCAGCGCTGCGCAATGGGCACACGTTGCGTTTTGGCGCGTCCCGCGGCTTGTCGCTTCGCTCGGGGCGGGCGTGATGGTCGCGCTCGCGGGCACGCTGTTGCAGCGGGTGACGGGCAACCCGATGGCGAGCCCGGACCTGCTCGGCGTGAGCGGCGGGGCGATGCTCGGCATGCTCGTGGCGGCGGTGGCGGTCGGCCCGTCCACGCCGGCGTTGCTCGCGGGCGCGGCGGCGGGCGCCGCGATTTGCCTGGTCGCGCTCTTCGCGCTCGGCCGGCGCAGCGGTTTCGCGCCCGAGCATCTGTTGCTGGCGGGCATTGCGATCAGCGCCCTGTCGCAATCGGTCGTGGTGCTGGCCACCGCCAGCGGCGGGGCCTACGCCAGCGTATTGCGCGCCATGCTGTACGGCTCGACGTACGCCGTTTTGCCGACGACGGCTATCGCCGTCACCGCGAGTGCGGTTCTCGGGACCATTGCAGCATTCCTGGGGGCGCGATGGCTCGATATCCTGCCGCTCGGCGCGAACGTCTCCGACGCCCTCGGCGTGCGCACGCGCGACGTCCGGCTCCTGCTGCTCGCCATCGCGGCGGGCCTGACCGCGGGCGCTACGGTCGTGATCGGGCCGATGTCGTTCGTCGGACTCATGGCACCGCATCTGGCTCGCCTCATGGGATTCTCGCGGGCCCGCGCGCAGATGCTCGTCGCCGCGCTCCTCGGCGCGCTGCTGATGGTGCTTTCGGACTGGCTCGGCCGCAACGTCGTGTTTCCTCAGCAGATGCCGGCCGGCATTCTCGCGACCCTCATCGGCGGCCCCTATTTGATGTGGCTGCTGCGGCGCCATTGAGGCTGCGTTGCCGCCAGGTTGCCCAAGGCAACACCGGCGTCCCGCGTCGCTCGAGGCAGCGCGAATCATGCACGCATCAGGCACGCATCATGCACGCATCAAGCACGTTCTTCGATCGCGCCCGACACTTCGCTGCCGTGGTGGCGGCGTGTGTCGGCGCGCATGCCGGTGACCCCGGCGTGTCCGGCAATGCAGGGAGCCGAGCCCGGCAGCGGCCTGCGGGCCGTTTCGCGCAGCGTCAGCACGGAGACGATCCCGATCGCGGATGCCCCCATCAGGTAATAGGCCGGCGTCATCAGGTTGCCGGTGCGATCGATCAGCCACGCGGTGACGAGGGGCGTCGTCCCGCCAAAAAGCGACACGGAAACATTGAACCCGATGGCGAGTGCGCTGTAACGGATCCGCGTGGGAAAGAGCGCCGGCAACGCAGCCGGCATCGCACCCGTGAACGTCGAAAGCAGCGCGCCGAGAATCAGCATGCCACCGAACACCGGCACTACCGACGCCGTGCGGATCAGTTGCAGTGCCGGAATCGACAAGAGCAGAAAGCCCACGCAGCCGAGCAGCAATACCGGTTTGCGTCCGATTTCATCGGACAGATGCCCCGCGAAGAGCGTCATCGGCATCATCAATACCATCACGAGCAGCACGAGAAAGAGGCCATGTGCTTCGTTGAAGCGGAGCGTGGCCGAGAGATAGCTCGGCAGATACGACAGCGCCATATAGTCGGCCACGTTGAAGATCAGCACGAGGCCCACGCACTGGAGCATGGGTTTTTTCTGCCGCGCGAGCAACTCGACGAAGCCTTGCTTTGGCCGTGACCGCTCTTCCGCTTCGCGGGCCAGTGCTTCCTTTTGGAAGGCGGGCGTTTCCTCCAGCTTCGTCCGGATATATAGGCCGACGAGCCCGAGCGGGCCCGCAACGAAAAACGGCACGCGCCAGCCCCATGAGAGCAGTGCGTCTTGAGGCAGCAGCGCCGTGAGCGCCGCGACCGTGCCCGCGCCGAGCACATAACCGATCAGCGTGCCGAATTCGAGAAAGCTGCCGGCGAAACCGCGACGGCGATCCGTCGCGAACTCGGCGATGAACGTGGCCGCGCCGCCATACTCGCCGCCGGTCGAGAATCCCTGTACGAGTCGGGCGACGAGCAGCAAGGCCGGCGCGAGCACGCCGATTCGCTCGTAGCTCGGGATCAGGCCGATCGCGAACGTACCCGAGGCCATCAGGATCATCGTCATGGCGAGCACGCGCTGGCGGCCGATCTTGTCGCCGAGCGGGCCGAATACCATGCCGCCGATCGGGCGCACCAGAAACGCGGCGGCGAACGTGCCGAACGTGGCAATCAACTGCGCCGAGGGGCTGCTCGACGGAAAGAACACTTTGCCGAGGGTGACGGCGATATAGCTATATACGCCGAAGTCGAACCACTCCATGGCGTTACCGAGCGCCATCGCACCGACAGCGCGCTTGAGAAGCGTGCTGTCGACGATGGTGACGTCGGCCGCGCGGGTGCGCGAAATGGAAGACGGGTTGTGACTTGCGATGCTCTTGTGCGAACGAGGCAATCGATACTCTCCTGAAGTTGCACGGCGAAGCGCCAGAGTGGGAAAGGCACCGGGTCGGACCTGCAAATGAGCCGGCGTGCGGGGCAGCAGAGGGCGGGGGGAGGATGCCGTGCCGCGCGGCGCGGACGGCGGGAGATCGCCGACGATGGAGGCCGGCGTGCCCTGCTGAGCGAAATCGTTCGGCGCAAGTTTACCGATGCACGGCGCAAAAGGCTACCTTTGGCGCGCCCGGACACCAGTCGCGGACCGCAACGGCGTAATCGGGGAGCAATGAACGGACGGCGAAAGGCCCGCGCGCTTGCGGCGCCGCTTTTCACGCGCGAGACTGGCGAACGCCGGACTGGGCGCCGCCCCGGCGTTCGCTCCGATGGCCCCGGGGGGCGTCGGCACACCCGGATCGCGGGGAGCGCGTATCGGACGATTCACTTATGCAAAATGGACGCGGATGGCGGAAATAGAAAAGAACGCGTCTCTATTCGTACATCGGCACGATTTCCGGAAGACAAGAATAGAGGGGTCGGCAGCCATGGTCTGGCGCCGCTGAAAGCCAGACCAGGCGGGTCTTTGCACTCGACACAGCTATCCCCAATCGTCACGGACGCCCTATGTCGAATACTCAGGATTTCTTCTCGCAGCCCTTGGCGCAGCGCGACGCGCCGGTCAAGAGCGCCATTCTCAAAGAGCTCGAGCGGCAGCAGTCGCAGGTGGAGCTGATCGCGTCGGAAAACATTGTTTCGCGCGCGGTGCTCGAAGCGCAGGGCTCGGTGCTGACCAACAAGTATGCCGAGGGCTATCCGGGCAAACGTTACTACGGCGGCTGCGAGTTCGCCGACGAAGTCGAATCGCTCGCGATCGAGCGCATCAAGCGGCTCTTCAATGCCGGATTCGCGAACGTGCAGCCGCATTCGGGGGCACAGGCGAACGGATCCGTCATGCTGGCGCTGGCCAAGCCGGGCGATACGGTGCTCGGCATGTCGCTCGACGCGGGCGGTCATCTGACGCACGGCGCGAAACCGGCGCTGTCCGGCAAATGGTTCAACTCGGTGCAGTACGGCGTGAGCCGCGACACGATGCTGATCGACTACGATCAGGTCGAGGAACTCGCGCAGCAACACAAGCCGAGCCTCATCATCGCCGGCTTCTCCGCCTATCCGCGCAAGCTCGATTTCGCGCGCTTTCGCGCGATCGCCGACAGCGTGGGCGCCAGGCTCATGGTCGACATGGCCCATATCGCCGGCGTGATCGCGGCGGGGCGGCATTCGAATCCGGTCGAGCATGCGCACGTCGTCACCTCGACCACGCACAAGACGCTGCGCGGCCCGCGCGGCGGGTTCGTGCTGACCAACGACGAAGACATCGCTAAGAAGATCAACTCGGCCGTCTTCCCGGGCCTGCAAGGCGGCCCGCTGATGCACGTGATCGCGGGCAAGGCCGTGGCCTTCGGCGAGGCCCTCGAAGACGGCTTCAAGACCTACATCGACAACGTGCTGGCCAACGCGCGGGCACTCGGCGAAGTGCTCAAGGACGGCGGTGTCGATCTCGTGACGGGCGGCACGGACAACCACTTGCTGCTCGTCGATCTGCGGCCGAAGGGGCTGAAAGGCACGCAGGTCGAGCAGGCGCTCGAGCGGGCCGGGATCACCTGCAACAAGAACGGCATCCCTTTCGACACCGAAAAGCCGACGGTCACGTCGGGCATTCGTCTCGGCACGCCCGCTGCAACCACGCGCGGCTTCGGCGTGAGCGAGTTCCGAGAAGTGGGGCGCCTGATTCTCGACGTGTTCGATGCGCTGCGCACCCACCCCGAGGGCGACCACGCTACCGAGCAGCGCGTACGCCGCGAGATCTTCGCGCTTTGCGAGCGCTTTCCGATTTACTGACCCGACCGACCACGCGCGCTGGAGCGATCAATGAGCACACTGCATCAGGACAGCATCATCATCGACGGCCTGAACATCTCGAAGTTCGAGCGGTCGGTGTTCGAAGACATGCGAAAGGGCGGCATCACGGCCGCGAACTGCACGGTCTCCGTCTGGGAAAACTTCACGAAGACCGTCGACAACATCGGGCTGATGAAAAAGCAGATTCGCGATAACGGCGAACTGCTCACGCTCGTGCGCACGACCGACGACATCCTGCGTGCAAAGAAGGAAGGCAAGACCGGCATCATTCTCGGATTCCAGAACGCGCATGCGTTCGAGGACAACCTCGGCTATATCGAAGCGTTCGCCGACATGGGCGTGCGTGTCGTCCAGCTTTGCTACAACACGCAGAACCTCGTGGGTACGGGCTGCTACGAGCGCGATGGCGGGCTTTCCGATTTCGGACGCGAAGTGATCACAGAGATGAACCGGGTCGGGATCATGGTCGACCTGTCGCATGTGGGTGGCAACACGTCTTCCGAGGCCATCGCCTTTTCGAAGAAGCCCGTTTGTTACTCCCATTGCCTGCCCTCGGGCCTCAAGGCGCACCCGCGCAACAAGAGCGACGAACAGCTCAAGGAGGTCGCCGATGCAGGCGGCTTCGTCGGCGTGACGATGTTCGCGCCGTTCCTGAAGCGCGGCATCGACGCCACCGTCGAAGACTACATCGAAGCGATCGACTACGTCGTCAATCTGATCGGCGAAGACGCCGTGGGCATCGGCACCGACTTCACGCAGGGCTACAGCGTGGACTTCTTCGACATGCTCACGCACGACAAGGGCCGCTACCGGCGCCTCACGAATTTCGGCAAGGTGGTCAACCCGGAGGGGATTCGCACGATCGGCGAGTTTCCGAACCTGACCGCGGCCATGGAACGCGCCGGATGGAAGGCGTCGCGCATCCGCAAGATCATGGGCGAGAACTGGGTGCGTGTGTTCAAGGACGTCTGGGGCGCGTGAGCCACGCCCGAGCCATATCCGAGAGCCTGCGCATAGAAGGCATAGAACGACAACGAGCCGCGCGACGATACGCGCGGCAGGTCCCCCCCACGGAGAAATCACCATGCAACCGCAACTGCCGATCGACGTCGACCCCGATACCGGCGTCTGGACCACGGACGCATTGCCCATGCTCTACGTGCCGCGGCATTTCTTCACGAACAACCATGTAGCCGTCGAAGAGGCGCTGGGCCTGGAGGCGTATGCCGAGATTCTTTACAAAGCCGGCTACAAGTCCGCGTATCACTGGTGCGACAAGGAAGCGAAGCTGCACGGCATCGGCGGGATGGCGGTCTTCGAGCACTACCTGAAGCGCCTGTCGCAGCGTGGCTGGGGGCTCTTTTCGATTCGCGAAGCGGATCCGTCCACGGCGCGCGCACGCATCGAGCTGCGCCATTCGTCGTTCGTGCTCGCGCAGCCCGGCAAGGAAGGCAAGCTGTGCTACATGTTCGCGGGGTGGTTCGCAGGCGCGATGGACTGGGTCAACGATACGACGCCGCAAGGCAAGGGCGCGCCGCGCGCCCAATCGAAGGAAGTGCAGTGCGCAGCCGAGCACCACGATTACTGCGTCTTCGAGGTTTCGCCGATCGCTCACTGACGGCCGCCGATATTCGCCACACGAGACATACGAACGCCAGAGGTCGTCTGCGATGCGCTACCCCCATTTGTTCAAGCCCCTTCAGCTCAATCAGCTGACGCTGCGCAACCGCATCGTCAGTACCGCGCATGCGGAAGTCTATGCCGAGCCGGGCGGTCTGCCGGGTGACCGCTACATTCGCTATTACGAAGAGAAGGCAAAGGGCGGCGTGGGCCTGGCCGTGTGCGGCGGCTCGAGCCCCGTGTCGGTCGACAGCCCGCAGGGCTGGTGGAAATCGGTGAATCTGTCGACCGACAAGATCATCGACCCGTTGTCGCGCCTGGCCGAAGCCATGCATCGTCACGGCGCGAAGATCATGATCCAGGCGACGCACATGGGGCGCCGCTCGGCGTTTCACGGCGAGCACTGGCCGCATCTGATGTCGCCGTCGGGCGTGCGCGAGCCGGTGCACCGCGGCAACGCGAAGATCATCGAAGTGGAGGAGATCCGCCGCATCATTGCCGATTTCGCCGCCGCGGCGAAGCGCGTGAAGGAAGCGGGGATGGACGGCATCGAGATCTCGGCCGCGCACCAGCATCTCATCGATCAATTCTGGAGCCCGCGCACGAACTTTCGCACCGACGAGTGGGGCGGCAGCCTGGAGAACCGGCTGCGCTTCGGCGTGGAGGTGCTCAAAGCGGTGCGCGAGGCCGTGGGCCGCGATTTCTGCGTCGGCCTGCGGATGTGCGGCGACGAATTTCACGAGGACGGTCTGGATCACGAACAACTGAAGGAGATCGCGCAGGCGATGTCCGAGACGGGCCTCATCGATTATCTGGGCGTGATCGGCTCCGGGGCCGATACGCACAACACGCTCGCGAACTGCATGCCGCCGATGGCGCTGCCGCCCGAGCCTTTCGTGCACCTCGCGGCCGGCATCAAGTCGGTCGTCAAGATTCCGGTCATGCACGCTCAAAGCATCCGTGATGCGGGGCAGGCCGAGCGACTGCTCGCGAACGGCATGATCGACCTCGTCGGCATGACGCGTGCGCAGATCGCCGATCCGCACATGGTCATCAAGATCCGCGACGGCCGCGAAGACGAAATCAAGCAGTGCGTGGGCGCAAACTACTGCATCGATCGCCAGTACAACGGCCTCGACGTTCTTTGCGTGCAGAACGCGGCAACCTCGCGCGAGGCGACGATGCCGCACGTCATCGAGAAGTCGCGCGGCCCGAAGCGCAAGGTGGTGGTGGTCGGTGCGGGCCCCGCGGGCCTCGAGGCGGCGCGCGTCGCGCGCTCGCGCGGCCATGACGTCGTGCTGTTCGAGAAGAACGCCGAGGTGGGCGGCCAGATCATGCTGGCCGCGAAGGCGCCGCAGCGCGAACAGATGGCCGGTATCGTCCGCTGGTTCGACATGGAGACGAAGCGCCTCGGCGTCGACCGGCGCCTCGGCGTTGCCGCCGACGAAAAGGCGATCATGGCGGAAAAGCCGGATATCGTCGTCCTCGCAACGGGAGGGCGCGCATTCTCCGATCAGGTGCCCGGCTGGGGCGTGGCCGACGGGCTTGCCGTCAGCTCGTGGGATGTGCTTTCGGGCCGGGTCGAGCCGAAGGGCAACGTGCTCGTCTACGACGGCGTCAGCACCCATGCGGGCGCGGGCGTGGCCGACTTCATCGCGAGCCGTGGCTCGAAGGTCGAGATCGTGACGCCCGACGTCAAGGTGGCCGACGATTGCGGCGGCACGACGTTCCCGATCTTCTATCGGCGCCTTTACGCGCAGGGCGTGATCCATACGCCGAACTACTGGCTCGATCGCGTCTACGAGGAAGACGGCAAGAGGATCGCTGTCCTGCGCAACGAGTACACGGAAGAGATCGAGGAGCGTGCCGTCGATCAGGTCGTGATCGAAAACGGCTCGACGCCGAACGACGCGCTCTACTGGAAGCTCAAGCCGGAATCGGTGAACCGCGGGCAGGTGGACGTGCACAAGCTCTTCGCGGCCGAGCCGCAGCCGTGCCTCTCCGAAACCCTCGGCAATGGCCGCTTCCTGCTGTTCCGGGTGGGCGACTGCATCTCGATGCACAACATCCATGGCGCGATCTACGACGCGCTGCGCCTCGTGAAGGATTTCTGACGATGAATCCGGCCTTTCTGATCACCGCGTTGCTGTGGCTGTCAGTGGCGGGCCTCGCCTTCGCCGTGGCGAAGCGCTCGTCGTACTGGCGTCTCGGGCGGGCGACCGCACCCGGTGCTTTCGGCATGTCGAATCTGTTCGCCATTCCGAAACGCTACTTCGTCGATCTGCATCACGTCGTCGCGAGAGATCCCTACATCGCGAAGACGCACGTGGCCACGGCCGGGGGCGCCATTGCGGCGCTGGCGCTCGTGTTCGTCAACTATGGGCTGGCGGTGTATTCGCCGCTGCTCGACAAGCTGATTTTCCTGGCCGCGCTCGCGATGTTGGTCGGGGCCGTCTTCGTCTGGCGCCGCCGTCACGCGAAGAACGTGCCTGCGCGGCTCTCGCGCGGCCCCTGGAACACGCTGCCCTGGCTGCTCGGCTCGTTTGCGCTCGGCCTCGTGCTGTTCACGCTCGTGCCGGCCGCGACGATGTCGGGCGCGTTCGCTGTGCTTTGCGCCGTGCTGATCGGCGCAGGGGCGTTCGCAATGACGTTCGGCGCCGCGAAGGGCGGGCCGATGAAGCATGCGGTCGCCGGCCTGCTGCATCTCGCCTTTCATCCGCGCCAGGAGCGCTTTGCGGCCGCGCGCGATACCGGCGCCCGCACGGGCACGGCCACGCCGCCGACGGCGCTCAAGCCGGCCGACGTCGAGCACGACGAGTATGGCGTCGCCAAGCCCGTCGAGTTCCGCTGGAATCAGTTGCTGAGCTTCGACGCCTGCGTACAGTGCGGCAAGTGCGAGGCGGCGTGCCCCGCGTTCGCGTCGGGCCAGCCGCTCAATCCGAAGAAACTCATTCAGGATCTCGTCGTCGGCATGGCCGGCGGCACCGACGCGGCGTATGCGGGCAGCCCGACGCCCGGCATTCCCGTCGGCCGGCATGGCGGCGAGCCGAACGGTCCGATCGTCTCGGGTCTCGTCGAAGCGCAGACGCTCTGGTCCTGCACGACCTGCCGCGCCTGCGTGCAGGAGTGCCCGATGCTGATCGAGCACGTCGATGCGATCGTCGACATGCGCCGCAACCAGACACTCGTGCACGGAACGGTGCCCGGCAAGGGCCCCGAGGTGCTCGCGAATCTGCGCGAAACGGGCACGGCCGGCGGCTACGACAAGGCGGCGCGCTACGACTGGTCGGTGGATCTGAACGCGCCCGTCGCACAACCGGGCAAGGCGGTCGATGTGCTGGTGGTAGCCGGCGAGGGCGCGTTCGACATGCGCTACCAGCGCACGCTGCGCGCGCTCGTCAAGGTGCTCAACAAGGCCGGGGTGGACTACGCGGTGCTCGGCGGCGAGGAGACGGATACGGGCGACGTGGCGCGCCGTCTCGGCGACGAGGCAACGTTTCAGCGCATGGCCCGACAGATGATGGGCACGCTGTCCGCCCTGAGCTTCAAGCGCATCGTCACAGCCGATCCGCACGTGATGCACAGCCTGCGCAACGAGTACCGCGCCCTCGGCGGCCGTTACGAGGTGCTTCACCATACGACGTTCCTTGCGGAACTGGCCGCGATGGGCCGCATCGCGCCGAAGGCCGTCGAGGCGCTGCGCGAGAAGCGCACGACCTATCACGATCCGTGCTACCTGGGCCGCTATAACGGGGAGACCGACACGCCGCGCAACCTGCTCAAGACGATCGGCATTCAGGTGGTGGAGATGGAGCGCCACGGCATGCGTGGCCGATGCTGCGGCGGGGGAGGCGGCGCGCCGCTCACCGATATTCCCGGCAAGCAGCGCATTCCGGATATCCGCATAGCCGATGCGCGCGCGATCGGCGCCGAGGTGGTGGCCGTCGCGTGTCCGAACTGCACGGCGATGCTGGAGGGCGTGGTCGGCCCGCGTCCCGACGTTCTCGACGTGGCCGAACTTGTGGCCGCCTCGCTGGAGTGAATCGATGAGCACGATAAAACGAATCGATCCGCGCCGTCCGTTCGTCGTCACGGCAGCGGGTATCAAGCGCATCACGCTCGGTGAGATCGGTGAGATCGGCAACGCCGACGATGCGGGCATGGCGCACTCGTATGCGCAAGGTCATGCGGCGGCAGCGAAGCCGCGCCGGTTGACCGGCGCGTGCCGGCATCTCGCGCTCGTCGTCGCGCACAGCGAGCGCGGCTCGCTCGACGAACACACGCGTCAGACGATCGCCGCCGCCGCGTTGCTGGCCGATGCCGAGACCGGGGTCGCCTTGCTCGTCTTCGGCGAACTGAAGGACGACGCGGCGGCGCTCGGCGTCGACAGATTGATCGAACTGGCCGAGTTCGACCGTCGTATGTTCGCGCCGGAAAGCGAACTGCAGGCGCTGCTCGCCTGCGCGTCGGCGCTCTCGCCCACGCGCGTGTTCATGCCCGACAACGCGACCGGGGACGGCGATCTCGGCCGTCGTTACGCAGCCGCCGTGGGCGCGAGCGCGGCGACCCACGTTGTCGAGATCGATGCGCGGCATGTGAGTGCCTACGTGTATGCGAAGCGCGCGTTCGCGAAGCGGGCGCTGCCCGACGTGATTCTGCTCGCGCAGAATGCCGTCGAGGCGAAGCTGCCCTTCGTCGGGGCAGGCGAGCGTCTCGCCGCGGATTTCGTGCGGCCTGCGAGTCACGCCGCGCAGCGCTGCCGGGATCTGGGCATCGAGGAGATCGATGCCGCACAAGTGGCGCTCGAGGAAGCCGATTTCATCGTCTCGGCCGGCAACGGCGTAACCGATGTCGCGGCGTTCGAACGGCTCGCGGGTGCGTTCGGCGCGGCCATCGGCGCGAGCCGTGTCGCCGTGGACAATGGCCACTTCACGCGCGACAAGCAGGTCGGCGCGACGGGAAAGACGGTTGAGGCGAGCGTCTACATCGCGTTCGGCATTTCGGGCGCGGTGCAGCATTTGCAAGGTATCAAGGATTGCCGGCACGTGATCGCGGTGAACCTCGACGGCAGTGCGCCGATCGCCAAGCGAGCGAACCTGACCGTCGTCGGCGATGCGCAGGCAACGATCGCCGCCCTGATCGACGCGGTGCAGGCCGCCCGCTCGACACGCGGGCAAACGTCACAGGTTGCCGAGGTACCCCATCTCGCAGGAGTTGCCGCATGAACAGCCCCCCCCGCTTGCAGCGTATCGCCGTGCTTGTCTCGACAGGGCGGCATCCCGTCAGCGGTGCGCCGCGCTACAGCCGAAACGATGCGGCGGCGCTCGAAATCGGCCGGGACCTTGCCGAGCGGCAGGGCGCCCGGCTGGAGGTGATTCATGCCGGTGACGCCCGGGACCCGGCGGTGGCGGAATATCTGGCGCTCGGCGCGAGGCAAGTCGATGTGATCGCCTGCGGCGAGGGCGACGATGCGGCCGCCATGCTGGCCGCGCGCGTGCAAGGTTACGACCTCGTATTGACCGGAACGCGGGCCGAGGGTGCATTCGACAGCGGCATGCTGCCGTACCGTGTGGCCGCCGCGCTCGGCTATCCGCTCGTCTGTGCCGCGGTCGACGTCGGTACCGACGCGGCAGCGGGCCGCGCCCAGGTTCGTCAGTTCCTGCCCAAGGGCTTGCGGCGGCGCGTCGAGGTGGTATTGCCCGCGGTCATCGCCGTGCATCCGCTCGCGAGTGCCACGCCACGCTACGCATACGCGCGCCTGCGCGCGGGGGCGGTGCAGCCAGTACAAGCCGAGCGCCGTGCGGATGCGGACGCGGACGCGACGGCGTGGACGGTCGGCCCGATCGAGCGCAAGCCCGTGAAACTGGTGGCCGCCGAGAAGCGCTCGGGGCACGCCCGGATGCTTTCGGCGACGACGACCGAGAGCCGCGGCGGACAACTCGTCACCGAGGGTGGCCCGGTCGAAAAAGCGCAGACGATTCTTGCCTATTTGCGCGAACACCAGCTCATCGACTATTGAGCGGCTGACGGCGGCGCGCCGAAGCGAAAACTCGACGCCGTGAGTCCGCCCATGAAATCGGTCTGGTGATAGGTGGTCGCGCCAGCCTCGTGCCATGCAGCGCCCACGACGACCATGAGCGGAAGCAGATGGTCCTCACGCGGGTGCGCGAGGCGCGCGCACGGCGCGTCCTGCCATGCGAGGAGGCGCTGGGCACGCTCGTCGGGCGACGCGTGAACCAGCGTTTGCTGCAGCCACGCGTCGAATTTCCGGGACGGCTCGTATCCGCTCGTGCCACGCATGATCCGCAGATTGTGAAAGCTGAGGCCGCTGCCGAGGATCAGTACGCCTTCGTCGCGCAGCGGCGCCAACGCCCGGCCGGCCTCGAGATGCAACATGGGATCGAGCCCGGTGTCGAGAGACAGTTGAACCACGGGAATGCTTTCGTCCGGATAAAGCGGCTTTATCACGCTGAAGGTGCCATGATCGAAGCCGCGTGCCGGATCCGGCCGGGCATCGATGCCGCCCGCGCGGAGCAGATCCTGTACGCGCCGCGCAAGCTCCGGCGAGCCGGGAGCGCCGTACCGGATGTGATAGAGATACTCGGGAAAGCCGTAATAGTCGTAGACCATCCCCGGGTTCGCGCCCGACGAGACGGCAAAGCCCGTTTCTTCCCAGTGGCCTGAAATCACGAGCACCGCTTTGGGCGCATCGCCGAGTTCGGCGCGCATTTCGGCCAACGATCGTTCGAGTTCGGCGAAATTGTTGCGAAACTCGCCGGTCATGTAGGGCCACGGGCCGCCGCCGTGGCTGATGAAATAAGTTGGAAGCCTGGATTCGGTCACTTTTCGGTCCACCTGTGCGTTCCGGTTGGCAAGGCGCTGCGCTTCTCGAAGCGCCGGCACGGGCCGGCCTGTGTGTACGCAGCCTGTTTCCGGAAGCATCGCGGTTTTCTGCGGGTTGATCAACGCGCGTTGAGTTGATGCGTCGTTTCGTATATGTTGACGAACCATGGATACGATGACGAGCTTGCGCGTGTTTTGCACGGTGGCCGAATTGAAGAGCTTCTCCGCCGCGGCGAAGCGGCTGGATCTCTCCACGGCGATGGTGAGCAAACATGTGATTCATCTGGAAGGGCGTGTCGGCAACCGGTTGCTGAACCGGACGAGCCGCCACGTGAGTCTGACCGAGGCCGGCGCGCTTTATTTCAACCAGGCGAAGCAGGCGCTCGAAGGGCTCGACGAAGTCGAGGCGGCCATCAGCAACGTCACGATGACGCCGCGGGGCACCCTCAAGCTCAGCGCGCCGGTGTGGGTGGCCAGCACCCGCTTCATCCGGAAGCTGGCCGAATATAACCGGCGCTATCCCGATGTCTGCCTGGATATGGATCTGAGCGGGCGCATCGTGAATCTCGTCGACGAGGGATTCGATCTGGCCTTGCGCGCCATGACCAGCGACCGGCTCGATCCCGGCCTCGTGGCGCGCCCACTGATGCCGATCGAGTTTTGTCTCATGGCGTCGCCCGAGTATCTGAAGCGTACCGGTCGCCCGAAAAGCGTTGCCGACCTCAATGGCCATGCATTGCTGCGCTACAGCGCAATGGGCGGCACCAGCGGCATGACGCTCGACACGCAGGAGGGCCGGCAGACCGTGACCTTCCGCACCGTGATGCAAAGCGAGAACGAAACGATCCTGCATCTGGCGGCGCTCGAAGGCATGGGCCTCGTCTTTCTGCCGACATGGATGGCTCAGCCCGATGTGGCGGCAGGGCGGCTACAGATGGTGTTGCCCGAGACGCTGAAGATCGACACGATGCTCCACGCCGTCTATCCGAGCCGGAAGTTCCTGTCCGCCAAGGTCCGCACGTTCGTGGACTTTCTCGCTTCGCAGGCGCCGTCGGACGTCGGCGCCTGATCGGGCCCGAGCGTCAGGACGGCCTTGTTTTCGCGTTTCCGGCGCCGGCACGTTCCGCAAAACGCTCGACGATGACACCGCGCAGCCACGAGAGCCCCACGTCCGCTTCGCTTCGTCGATGCCAGAAGCAATGCGTTTCCAGTTCGGGAAGCCGCAGTGGCGGACGAACGAAGCGCAGCCCCATCGGTTCGCAAAACTGCTCGGCAAGTTTGTAGGGAACCGTTGCGACGCGGTCCGAATTCGCGACGATGAAAAGCGCGGTAAGAAAACTCGACACCTGATCGTGCGATGCAATGCGAATGCCGGCTTTCTCCAGGCGTTGCTCGATATCGACATACGGGCTCGCGGGATTAGCCACGAGCACGTGCCTTGCTTCGCGGAAGGCGGCGAGCGAGGTGGGCGGCTGCGAGGCGAACGGGTGGCCCGCCCGGAACACGCTTACGCAGTGCTGCTTGAAGAGGCGCGCGTGCAGCAGCCCGCCGGCCAGATCGTCGTGAGGGCCGAGCGCAAGATCGATGCGGCCTTCCTGCAGGCCGTCGCGCAACGCGGCGCCACTCGCATAGGACGCCTCGATGTGCACATGAGGCGCGTGCTGCGAACAATAGGCGAGCAGCTTCGGCAGAAAGTACACCTCGCCCACGTCGGTGACGGCAATGACGAAACGGCGCGAGTCGACGGCCGGGTCGAATGTTTCACGGCGGTCCAGCGCGGCCTGCAACAGCGCCATGCCGTGATCGATGTCCTGCGCGATCAGCGCCGCGAGCCGCGTGGGCTGCATCGTGTGTCCCGAGCGCACGAGCAGCGGATCGTCCAGCGTCGCGCGCAGCCGCGCCAGCGCATTGCTCGCGGCCGGTTGCGACATGTTCAGGCGCCGTGCCGTGGCCGAAATATTGCGCGTTTCCATGATGTCCTTGAATACGACCAGTAAATTGAGGTCGATGTCCCGGAGCTTGCGGGTGCTCATGAGATTATTCACATAGTGAATGGATGGTATTCATTGTATCTCGTTGCCGTGATAGTCCGCGGCGACGACAATCTGCTCCATGCAGTGCCGGGGCTGACAATGCGATCGCCATGAATTGCCCTGGCCGCGCAATCAGGAGGGGACAACCAATGGCTCATCAGGAAACGCAGCGCCGCTATCTGACCGGCTTCGCCAACGAATGGGCAACCGAAGCACTGCCCGATGCTTTGCCGGTCGGGCGCAACTCGCCGCAGCGCGCGCCTTACGGTCTTTACGCCGAGCAACTGTCCGGCACGGCTTTCACTGCGCCGCGTCACAGCAACCGCCGCTCGTGGCTGTACCGGATCCGTCCCGCTGCCATGCACGAGCCTTTCGCGCCGCTGCCGGGCAAGCGATGGCTGAGCCGTTTCGACGAAGTGCCGCCGACGCCGAATCAATTGCGCTGGGATCCCCAGCCGTATCCCGATGTGCCGGCCGACTTCGTCGACGGCATGATCACGATGGCCGGCAACGGTGGACCGGAGGCGGGCGCTGGAGCGGGCATCCACATCTACGCGGCCAATCGTTCGATGACGGACCGCTTTTTCTATAACGCCGATGGCGAGCTGCTGATCGTGCCGCAGGAGGGGCGCCTTTTCATTGCCACCGAACTGGGCGCGCTCGAAGTCGAGCCTCAGGAAATTGCCGTGATACCGCGCGGCGTGCGCTTTCGCGTCGAACTGCCCGACGCGAAAGCGCGCGGCTATGTGTGCGAGAACTACGGTGCGCTTTTCAAGTTGCCGGATCTCGGCGTCATTGGTTCGAACGGGCTTGCCAACCCGCGCGACTTCGAGGCGCCGGTGGCGCGCTACGAGGACGTCGAGGGCGATTTCGAGTTGATCGCGAAATTCCAGGGCAACTTCTGGCGCGCGAAAATCGGCCATTCGCCGCTCGACGTGGTGGCCTGGCACGGCAACTACGCGCCGTACAAATACGATCTGCGCCGCTTCAATACGATCGGCTCGATCAGCTACGACCATCCGGATCCGTCGATCTTTCTCGTGCTCCAGGCGCCGAGCGATACGCCGGGCGTCGATACGATCGACTTCGTCATTTTCCCGCCGCGCTGGCTCGCGGCCGAGAACACGTTCCGCCCACCCTGGTTCCATCGCAACATCGCCAGCGAATTCATGGGCCTCGTTCATGGCGCGTACGACGCAAAGGCCGAGGGCTTCGTGCCGGGCGGCGCGAGCCTGCACAACTGCATGTCGGGCCACGGTCCCGATGCCGAGACCTTCGAGAAAGCCAGCGCGTCGGATACGACGAAGCCGCACGCGATCCGCGACACGATGGCTTTCATGTTCGAGACGCCGGCCGTGCTGCGGCCGACGCGCTTCGCGCTCGAATCGGCTCAGTTGCAGCACGAGTACTACCGGTGCTGGCAGGGCCTGGCGAAGCACTTCAACCCGTCGAAGGCCTGATGGCCAACGCCGCTGACATCCGGTTTGCACTCGCAAAGGCAAATCGCCTCACGTGAAGGAACAGATGCATGTCGATGCTCAACGAAACTCACGACCCGCAACTGCAAAGCTGGGTACCCTCGGCCAACACGACCGACAGTGACTTCCCGATTCAGAATCTGCCGTTCGCGGTGTTTCGCCGCAAGGGCACGCAGGAGGCGTTTCGTGGCGGCGTGGCGATCGGCGATCGTATCGTCGATCTCGGTGTTGCGGCAGGATGCTTCGACGGGCTCGCCGCTCAGGCAGCGAAGGCGGGCGCGGGCAGCAGCCTCAACGTACTGATGGCGCTGGGTCAGCCGGCGTGGTCGGCACTGCGTCTCGCGCTGTCGCGGGCACTGCGCGAAGGCGCGCCGCAGCGCGCCGCGCTCGTCGATACGCTCGTCGCGCAAAGCGACGCCGAATACGGTGTGCCTGCGCGCATCGGCGATTACACCGATTTCTATACGTCGATTCACCATGCGACGAACATCGGCCGGCTCTTTCGACCCGACAATCCGCTGATGCCGAATTACAAGTGGGTGCCGATCGGCTATCACGGCCGTGCCTCGTCGATCGGCGTTTCGGGGCAGACATTCGCGCGTCCGGTCGGGCAAACCTGCCCGCCGGGTGCCGACACGCCGTCGGTGGGGCCCAGCAGGCGGCTCGATTACGAACTCGAGCTGGCCGTCTACATCGGGACAGGAAACGACTTGGGCACACCGATTCCGATCGATGTGGCGGAGTCGCACGTATTCGGCATCAGCCTGCTCAACGACTGGTCCGCGCGCGATATTCAGGCCTGGGAGTATCAGCCGCTCGGGCCGTTTCTTTCCAAGAACTTTGCGACGACGGTTTCTCCGTGGATCGTCATGCTGGAAGCCCTTGCGCCGTACCGCGTGCCGTTTGTGCGCCCGCAAGGCGATCCGCAGCCGCTGGCGTACCTCGATTCGGCGCAGCAGCGCGAGCGGGGCGGCTTCGATATCGAACTCGAGCTCGGCATCGAGACGGCGAAGATGCGTGCCGCGGGGCAGACCGCCTCGCGTGTATCGCGCACGAACTATCGTCATGCGTACTGGACGGTTGCGCAAATGGTCGCGCATCACACGGTGAACGGCTGCAACCTGCAGCCCGGAGACCTGTTCGGCACGGGCACGCTCTCGGGCCCGACGCTCGATCAGGCAGGCGCCCTGATCGAGACGACGAGCGGCGGCAAACATCCGTTCGCGCTTGCCAACGGCGAAACGCGCACGTTCCTGGAAGATGGCGATGCGGTCGTGATTCGCGGCTGGTGCGAGAAACCGGGCGTGGCGAGAATCGGCTTCGGCGAGTGCCGGGGTTCGATCGTACCGGCACGGGAAGCGGCATGAAGCTTTACAGCTATTTCCGCAGTTCGGCGTCGTATCGCGTGCGCATCGCGCTCAATCTGAAAGGGCTGCCATACGACTATATGCCCGTGCATCTGCTGCGCGACGGCGGCGAGCAGCTTGCACCCGCCTACCGGGCGCTCCATTCCGACGGGCTGGTGCCGACGCTCGTTGATGGCGGCGAGCCGATCCAGCAGTCGCTCGCGATCGTCGAATATCTCGACGAGACGCATCCCGAGCCGCCGCTGCTGCCGCGGGGCCCGGCCGCGCGCGCCTATGTGCGTGCGCTCGCGCTGCAGGTGGCGTGCGAGATCCATCCGCTCGACAATCTGCGTGTGCTCAAGTACCTGACGGGCGCACTCGGCGTAAGCGAGGAGGGCAAGACGGCGTGGTACCGGCACTGGGTGGAGACCGGCTTCGCATCGCTCGAAGAGCGGCTCGCGAACGATGTGCGCAGGGGCATGTTTTGCCATGGCGATCAACCTACGCTCGCCGATCTATGCCTGATTCCGCAGGTGTTCAATGCACAGCGCTTTCAGATTGATATGCAGCCTTACCCGACGATCATGCGGATCCACGATGCTGCGATGACGCTTGACGCTTTCGTGCGAGCTTCGCCGGGCCGGCAGCCCGACGCGCAGTAGGCGCGCGGCGCGCTTCGTTCGCAGACCCTCGATGGTCCTGAGCGTTGACCGGTCGGCCTTGCGTGAGATCGCCGCGCGTGCCTGTACCGAAGGCTTCACGCAACAGTCGATGCCGGCAGTGCCAAATTGGAACGCCGGCGGCTTGCGGATGGCGAAGCCGATCCACGCGATTGGAACTCCTCTGGCGGGACAATTTATCGCTATTTTTTTCTCTGGCCCATTGATTGCGATCAAGCCGCGTCGATGATCCGCTGACCGACGCCACGAGGTTGATTCAAATCAAAGCAACCGCCGATCGATCTCGCGAAGCTGTGTGGCGAGGAGGTTGCAAGCATGCAATGGGATACCACCCGCTATCCGGTGTCGATGCGCAACATGGAACCGTGGATCCGCGATAAGGCAATCGAGATTGCCAATGCGCTGCTCCGGGAAGGTGTTGCCGAAGACAGCGCGATTCGCATCGCCATCGCACAGGCGAAGCGTTGGGCCGCGAGGTCGATACGGCGGGATAGGTGCGATGAGGCGCTCGCGCCGATGAAGCGTCCATCGCGCGTCCGAGGCGATGCCCATTCTCGAAAAGCGCCATTCGGAGCGAATTCCTGATGACAGGACGCGAACCCCTGTTTGCAAAATCGCCCGAATTCCCGAACGATCCGCAGGAGGTCGATTACCTGCTGATCGGCGGCGGAATTGCCGGCGCCACGGCGGCCCATACGCTTCGCAGCGAGGGCGCGCAGGGACGCATCTTGATGCTCTGTGCGGAAAACGTTGCGCCCTACAACCGACCGGCGCTGGTCAGGCGCTTTCTCGGAGCCGGACTCGAGCCCCAGGGCTTCGCATGCTATCCAGCGTCGTCCTACGCCAGCAATAACATCGAACTGCGGCTCGGTTGCAAGGTCGAGCGGATAGTGCCCGCCGACCGGCTCGTGGAGATCGAGCAAGGGCCCGCGCTCCACTATCGAAAATTGCTGATCGCGACCGGCAGTGAGCCGAGGCGGCTCGACGTACCCAATGCCGCGCTGGCGGGGATCCACAGTCTTCATGACGTCGCGGATGCGGCTACGCTACGCCGATCGGCAAAGACGGCACGGCGCGCGGTGATCGTCGGAGCGAGTTTCGTCGGCCTCGAAGCCGCCGAGTGGCTGGTCGGTCTCGGGATCGAGGTGACGATGCTGGAGAGCGCCAATGGGGCTTTCCCAGCCCTGCGCGCGCAACAGTTGTCTGATCTGTTCTACGAACGATGTGCTGCCCGCGGCGTGACGATTCGTCTCGAGACGAGCGTCGCTCGCTTTGACGGAGACGAACGGGTAGAGCGCGTCGTCACGACGGCGGGCGATGCGGTTGAATGCGATCTCGTCCTGATAGCCATCGGCGTGACGCCTCGCATGGGTTTGGTTCGTGACAGCGGCATCGAGACGGGAGACGGCATCGTTGTCGACGCATTCCTGCAGACGAGCGTGCCCGACGTGTTCGCGGCAGGCGACGTGGCGCGCTTCGAAGACAACGTGCTGGGTATGCAGCGCCGTATCGAGCATTGGGACAATGCGGTCAGGCAGGGGAGAATTGCCGCGAAGAACATGCTGGGCCAGCGCATGCCGTATCGCGAGGTCTCGATGTACTACGGCGACATATTCGGCGTGGGCTTCAATCTGCTCGGCGCGGACGATGACGCTTCGGAGGTTGTCGCGCGCGGCAGGTTCGGCGGCGAAAGCTACGCTCTTCTCTACGTAAAAGGCGACGCGCTGCGCGGTTGCTTCTCGGTCGCGCGTCCGGCCGAGGAAACGCACGCGGCCGAGATGCTGATCCGCTACCGGACGAGCCTCGCGCCGTATCGAGCAAGGCTTGCCGATCCCGATTTCGAGCTGGCGTCGATCCCATCGCAAACGGTATTGATTCTGCAGGGCGGCGGGGCGCTAGGTGCTTTCGAATGCGGCGTCGTGCGGGCGTTGGAGGAGCATGACGTGGTACCAGACGTCGTCTCGGCCGTGTCGATCGGCGCATTCAACGGAGCGATCATTGCGAGCCATCCTGGCGCGGCCACGCAAGCGCTATCCGCCTTCTGGCGCGAATTGACCATTCATTTGCCGCGTATGCCGGCGCAGGTCTATACAGATGCTCTGCTCGCTTCGTATGTCCTGTGTTTCGGCGTGCCCAACTTTTGCGTGCCTCGCTGGGTGCGGATGCCGCTGTCGCCACTCGCCTACCTTGGCTGGAGCTCGAGTCTTTACGACACGGGCCCGGCCATCGAATTGATCGAGCGCTATGTCGATTTTGCGCGCCTGAAAACAAGTCCGATACGCTTGCTCGTGAGTGCCGTCGACGTGAGCAGCGGCGAGTTGAAGATATTCGACAGTTACGTGGACGAACTGACGCCCCAGCACCTGTTGGCGAGCGGCAGCTTGCCGCCGAGCTTTCCGTGGACCTGCGTCGACGGCCACGCTTACTGGGACGGCGGCATCGTCAGCAATTCGCCGCTCGATCTCGTGGTCGAGCGTTGTGGGTCGATGGGCCGTCACGCATACATCGTCGATCTTTTCTCGGGTCCGCGGCCATTGCCATCAAACCTGCTTGCGGCCGTGATGCGGCGCGACGAAATCGTGTACACGGACCGGGTGCGCAATGACATGCGCGTGAAAGAGTACGCTGACGATGCGACCGCATTCGTTGCGGAGCTTGTTCGCCTGCTCGGTGAGGACGAGGCGCGCAAGCTCAGGCAGCATCCGCTGTATGTTCGTCTGATGGCCGGCGCCTCCCCGACCCGGATCACGCGCATCGCATTGGATAACGGTAAAGTCGGGCCCGCATTCACGAAAGACTATGATTTTTCGGATGCGACGGTGCGGCGCCTCCAGGATGAGGGCTATAGGACGGCTCTGGCTGCACTTGGCGCAGGGGGGGCGAAGGCACGAGAGGCGGCTGGTGCACCGATGGCCGAGGTGTCAGCATCGGCGGGCCGGTAGCGACGGTTCGCTTGCGCCCGCCCGAGACGTGCCCGAGCGGTTCACTGCATGCTTGGCCGGCAGCTGGGCAAAATCGGATGCCTAGCAAGCGTTTGGCAGTGTTTAGTCGGTCGAATGGCCGGCGCCGTTGCCTTAAACGCGCGTGCACCTTACACTATCCATTGACGGATATGGTACGAAATGCGTTAAATGGGGGCGGTGATGAGCTTACGAGCGTGTGATGTGGTGCCGATTAGCGAAGCGCGTGCACGGCTAACGGAGTTGGCCGACGAAGTCGTAGGCGGTGCAGAGAAGGTTCTTACCAAAAACGGAACGTCCTTTGTTGCGCTCGTCGATGCCAAGAAGCTCGACTACTACCACGCGCTGGAGATTGAGCACGCGAACCTCGTGCTGCTCGATGAGGCGGAAGCAGGCTTGCGCGAGTTGCTGGACGGGCAGGTGGTCGGCAACGATGAGTTGCTGCGGGCGTTGACAACGTCGACGAAGCTGTGACGGCCCGGGCAGTCGTCGAGGCGGCGCCCAACTTCCTTGCGACGCTCGATGAAGCGCGACGTTTCCTTGTCGAGCAGGATGTGGACACGGCCGCGGCGCACTATGCGCGGCTCCAGGCGGAGCTCGTTGAGATGGTTCAGATGCTCGGTTGGTCGCCGGGGTGCGGTCGTCATGCGCGGTTCTTGGCGGCATGCTCGGCCCAGGCGAGGTTGCGCTTGGCACGCGTGCAACGTCTTGCGGCCGAAGCCGCGTTGCCCGATCTGCGTGAATTTGTACTAGGGCAGTACGTGGTGCTCTATGCGCACTCATCGGAGCGCGTCGCGCTGCTGGCCATCAAACACCAGCGTCAGCTTACCTATTCCGCGTGACACATCAGCATTGGGTGAGTCGGGTGTCTTGGTGGCAATGGTCTGTCTGTTCAGAGGCGTTTGCGAAGCTCTCAGCGCGCGAGCCGCGCCTTCGCGAGCCGGCCCAGCCGCCGGACGCCGTCTTCGACGCGATCGTTCCAACCATGGCCGGCGTTGAGGCGCAGACAATTACGAAAGCGTCGGCTCGCTGAGAAGACATCGCCAGGCGCGAAGCAAATCCCTTCCTCCAGCGCTTCATCGAAAAGCGCGCGCGAATCGAAACCCCTCGGCAGTTCGAGCCAGAGCACGAAGCCGCCTACTGGCCGGCTCACCTTCGTCTCGGCGGGAAAGCTTTCTTCGATCGTGCGTGTCAGGCGTGCGATGTTCGCCGCAAAGAGGCGGCGGATGCTGCGCGAGCAACGCGAGCAACGACCGCTTATCGACTTCGGCCATCGTCGAGCCGAGCGGATTGTTGAAATTCGAAGACAGTACGCAGGCCGCGATCGACTCCGTTTCGAGCAAGCGCGCGAGCGCTTCGATATCGACGCCCCATGTCGGATCGGTGGGCAGCTCGAATGCCTTGAGCCCGAGTGCCTCGATAGTATGCAGAAGCCCGAAGTAAGGCGGCGATTCGATCGCGATTCATGTATTCAAAAACGTACTCAGTCGGCGTCCGCTTATCGCGAAAGGCTGACCTGTCCCCTTCGGTAGGGCCAACCGGCTTCTAGCAAAGTCCCTTTAAACCAGCTCCTGGAAAGTGGCAGGAGCATCCGCTGTTGCCCGATGTTTCGCCGCGAACTCTGCTGGCGAAAGATAATTCAATGCGCTGTGGGGCCGGTCCTCGTTGTAGTCCTGACGCCACGCCGCGATGACCGCTCGGGCATGTGCAAGGCTCTTGAACCAATGCTCGTTAAGGCATTCGTCGCGGAACTTGCCGTTGAACGATTCGATGTACGCATTCTGCGTCGGCTTGCCCGGTTGAATCAATTTCAACGTAACGCCACTGGCGTAGGCCCATTGGTCAAGCGCCCGGCTCGTAAATTCCGGTCCCTGGTCCGTTCGCAGCGCTTTGGGATAGCCCCGGAAACGTGCTGCCCGGTCTAACGCTCGTGCGACGTACAAGCCGGACATGCCGTGGTCCACGACGATATCAACAGACTCCTTGGTGAAGTCATCGACGATAGTCAGGCACTTCAGACGCCGCCCGTTCGACAGCGCATCCATCACGAAATCGATTGACCAAACCTCATTGGGACCGCCCGGCAAAGCCAACTGCTCACGTTCAATCATGACGCCGTGGCGCCGACGACGGCGTCGCACGGCCAGCCCAGCCTCACGGTAAAGGCGATGCACGCGCTTGTGGTTCGCGTGAATGCCCTCGCGCTCCACGAGTGCATGCAGCCGCCGGTAGCCGAACCGCCGGCGCTCATGCGCCAGTTCCACCAGGCGCGCCGTTAGCGCTTCGTTCTCGTGGTCCGGTTTCGACTCGTAATGCAACACGCTGCGAGACAGCCCAACAAGCCGGCAGACACGGCGCTCCGAGATGTCGACCTTCTCCCGAATCGCCGCCACTGCCTCGCGCTTGGCTTGTGGGCTCAGGGCTTTCCCTTGACGACCACCTTCAGCGCTTCCATGTCGAGCATCGCTTCGGCCAGTAGCTTCTTCAGCCGCGCGTTCTCGACTTCCAGGTCCTTCAACCGGCGCGCTTCCGGCACCTCCATGCCGCCGAACTTCGCGCGCCACGTGTAGAACGACGCGTCACTGAAGCCGTGCTTCCTGCACAGCTCCTTCACCGGCATGCCGGCCTCGGCTTCCTTCAGAAACCCGATGATTTGTTCTTCCGTAAAGCGCTTCTTCATGTTCGTCTTCCTCTCCGAAAACGAACTTTACTAGGTTCCGACTGGCCCGGTTTGATGGGGGCAGGTCAAGGACGCAGCGCGCCCCTTGGTCCGACAGGTTGAGCAACCGCGGTGGCCCTTATAAGCTGTTCGACTGCCCGGGCAGCCGCGTCGCGGCCGTACAAAAAATCCGCCGTTACACGGGACGTATACGCAGACAATTTTGGACATGATGGAAAGTTGCGGAGACTTGACCGACGCGAGAGAGTCGACCGTACTTGCCGGAGAACCGTAAAAACCAGGGGCGCATGCGCAAGCAAGTCGGAGGACTGGACAAATTACTCAAATTACGTAAAATACGTATTGTTCTGACCGGAGGTTCTCGTGACTACTGTAACCGCCACCGATCTCGCCCGCCGCACGAACCAGGTGCTCGACGCCTTGGCTCGCGGGGAATCGGTCACCATCACCCGCAATAACACCGTGCTTGGCACGATCAGGCCGCCCGAGCGGGCTGTCACACTTCGCGACGCCTTCGAGCGCATCCCAAAGATGCCGCTCGACGTTGCCGATCGGTACATGGCCGATATCCGAAATGCCGATTTCGACGACGAGGTGCGTGATCCGTGGCAGAAGTAATCGTCGATACATGTGTCTGGATCGATCTCAGTAAAGGCGCTCTCGACGCCGAAGCAATTTACAACGTCGCTGGGTCCCAATTGGTCCATGTCTCCGCGATTTCGCTTGGTGAATTGGAATTCGGCGCGCAACTTCCAAGCGACGCCCGCGAGCGGGCACAGCGCACTGCCTTTCTGCGTGCCATCGAACGGATGCCGGTGCTCGCAGTGACGCGAGAGACCGCTCGTTCATTCGGGTTGCTCGCGACCATGATGAAGTCGGCGGGTCGTAGCCCGCGCCCGCGTTATAACGATCTCTGGATCGCCGCTCAAGCTCATGAACATCACCTGTCGCTTCTCACTAGCAACCCAGATGATTTCCGCGCACTAGACGTGATCGAAATCATCGAAGCCCCGAAGACGACTCATTGAATACAGGCGTCGCGAGTACGCCTCCACAAAAACGTGCTCACCGAGGTATGGTCCGCGAAGGCTTTGGGAGACAGGATGTTCAAGCACAAGCGTGCAGGTGCTTTGGCTGCAATATGCAACAGTCATAGTCTAGGCGACGCGGACCACGCCGACCATGTCAAAAGGCTGGTCCTCAACACGCCTCCAACCGTGCTTATTCGACGTCGCTCTGTCGTGGGACATGACTTTTTTCGAGAGCCCGAAACGCAAAAAGCCCGCAAGAGCGGGCTTCATCGCGAACATCATCCAGCAACTGATCTGGATCTATTTTTCTGGTGCCCAGGAGAGGACTCGAACCTCCACGATGTTGCCACCGCTAGGACCTGAACCTAGTGCGTCTACCAATTCCGCCACCTGGGCAGGTGTGCGTCCAGCAAAGACCGCTATTATATAGGCGTGGGATTTGCTGTCAAGCATTTTCCGAGTGGCGGCTTGGCGGGCCCGGCGATCGTCCGGCCGTCCCGCGGCGGCCGCTGCCGGGAAGCCAGCCGTCCCGCGCCGGACGGCCTTTTGCCAGTGTTAGAATTGCGCCCATTGCCATGCCATTCAACCCGCGACAAGAACAAACCATCGACCGGCGTCCCTTGAGCAAATACTCGTACCCGATCCCGAGCCGCGAAGAGATTCTCGGCGTGCTGCGAACCAGCGATACGCCGCTCAACGCGAACGACATTGCCGAGACTCTGTCCATCAAGCGCCAGGAGCGAGAAGGCTTCTTCAAGCGCCTTGGCGCGATGGAGCGCGACGGCCAGATCCGCCTCGACAAGCGCGGCTACTACCAACTGACCCATCCCTCGAACTTCGTCGCGGGCCGCGTCCAGGGCCACCGCGACGGCTACGGCTTCGTCATTCGCGACGACGGGCAGGACGACCTCTTCCTGCCCAATGCCGAGATGCAGAAGGTCATGCACAACGACCGCGTGCTCGCCCGCATCGTCGGCTACGACCGGCGCGGCCGGCCCGAGGGGCATGTCGTCGAGGTCACCGAGCGCGCGAACAAGCGCGTGATCGGCCGGCTGCTGAGCGAGAACGGCGCGCTGATCGTGGCGCCGGAGGACAAGCGCATCGCGCACGACATCCTCGTCACCCAGAGCACGAAGAAGGCGAAAGTCGGGCAGGTCGTCGTGGTGGAGGTGACCGATTTTCCGAGCCGCCATTCGCAGCCGCTCGGGCGCGTGACCGAAGTACTCGGCGACATCGACGATCCGGGTATGGAAATCGAGATCGCCGTGCGCAAGTACGGCGTCCCTCATGAATTCAGTGCCGATACGCTGGCCGAGGCCGCCAAGCTGCCCGACGAAGTGCGCCCGGTCGATGTGCGCCATCGCGTGGATCTGCGCGACGTGCCGCTCGTCACGATCGACGGCGAGGATGCGCGGGATTTCGACGATGCCGTCTATTGCGAGCCGATGAAGGTCGGCCGCGGCGACGGCTTCCGCCTGCTCGTGGCCATTGCCGACGTCTCGCACTACGTGCTGCCCGAAACGGCGCTCGACGCCGACGCCATCGAACGCAGCACGTCGGTCTACTTCCCGCGCCGCGTCATTCCGATGCTGCCCGAAAAGCTCTCGAACGGGCTGTGCTCGCTGAATCCGGAGGTCGACCGCTGCGTGCTCGTGTGCGACATGGTCATCACCGGGCGCGGCGAGATCAAGGCTTATCAGTTCTATCCGGGCGTCATGCATTCGGCGGCGCGACTCACCTATACGGAAGTCGCGGCTGTGCTGGCCAACACGAAGGGGCCCGAAGCGGCGCGCCGCGCATCTCTGCTGCCGCAGTTGCAGGACCTCTACGGTGTGTTCAAGGCGCTCTTCACGGCACGCCAGAAACGCGGCGCGATCGATTTCGAGACGACGGAAACCTACATCGTCTGCAATGCGCAAGGCAAGATCGAGCAGATCCTGCCGCGCCAGCGCAACGACGCGCACAAGCTGATCGAGGAATGCATGCTGGCGGCGAACGTGTGCGCGGCGGATTTCCTCAAGCGGCACAAGCATCCGGGCCTGTACCGCGTGCACGCGGGGCCGACGGCCGAGAAGCTCGAAAACCTGCGCACGTTCCTGCGCGGCATGGGGCTTTCGCTCGGCGGCGGCGAGACGCCGCATGCGAGCGACTACGCGGCACTGATGGCGCTAATCCGCGACCGGCCCGATGCGCAGATGCTGCAGACCATGCTCTTGCGCTCGATGCAGCAGGCGGTCTACAGCCCCGACAATATCGGGCATTTCGGCCTGGCGTACGACGCGTACGCGCACTTTACGAGCCCGATTCGCCGCTACCCCGATTTGCTGACGCATCGTGCCATCTACGCGATTCTCTCGGGCACGAAGTATCGCCCGCAGCCGCCCTCGGGCGTCGTGTTGAACACGGCACTGTCGCCGCGCGCGCGGGCACTGCAGCAGGCGGACGAGGAGAAGAACCCCCGCCCGGGCGGCCGCGTGAACACGGCGATCTGGGAGGAGCTCGGCCTGCACTGCTCGGCGAACGAGCGCCGCGCCGATGAAGCCTCGCGCGACGTCGAAACCTGGCTCAAGTGCTACTTCATGCGCGACAAGCTCGGCGAAGAGTACGGCGGCATGATCAACGGCGTGACGTCGTTCGGCATCTTCGTGCAGCTCGATGCGCTCTTCATCGAAGGCCTCGTGCACGTGACCGAACTGGGCTCCGATTACTTCCAGTACGACGAGATCAAGAACGAGCTGCGCGGCGAGCGCACGGGCATCCGCTATCGATTGTCGGACCGCGTGCGCGTGCAGGTGAGCCGCGTCGATCTCGATGCGCGCAAGATCGATTTCCGGCTCGTGCGCGACACGCCCGCCAAGCCCGCCGTAGTCGTGCGGCCGAACGTCGTCGAACGCGCTCCCGCCGAGGCTGTCGGCGCCGGCCCGCGCGTGCGAGCGCTCGCGGACGGCGACAGCGTGCGGCACAAGAAGGCGGCACCCGGCAAGACGCCGGCCGTGAAGGCGGCACGTGCGGCGCGCACGAATGCCGCGAAAAAGCGCGGCACGACGGCAAAGCCTGCCTCGAAGTCGCAGTCGCGCGCGCGCAAGAAGAGCTGATATCGCACGCGGGCGCAGGCCGATGAGCCGCAAGCGCCCGCATCGTGCAACAGGGTGGCGGTGCGCGAGGGTGCGCCGCCCGCCCGGCTCGTCCATTCATGAATTCGCTTACCGGTTTTGGTTTCAGCTATGTCACGTCTCAAGGTTATTTACGGGTTTCATGCCGTGACCGCTCGGTTGCGGCACGATGCGTCGACGATCGAGGAGGTCCTTTACGACCCGACGCGGCGTGACAGGCGTATGCAGGATTTCCTGCATACGGCGAAGGCGGCGGGGGTGCGGCTGATCGCGGCCGACGAAACGCGTCTTTGGGGGCTCGCGCACACCGAGCGCCACCAGGGTGTGGTGGCACGTGCGACCGATTTGCCCCTTGCGCAGAATTTGGCCGAACTGCTCGACGGCATCGCAGGGCCTGCGCTTTTGCTCGTGCTCGATGGCGTGACCGATCCGCACAACCTCGGTGCCTGCCTGCGCGTGGCGGACGCCGCCGGCGCGCATGCGGTCATCGCGCCGCGCGACCGCGCGGTAGGGCTCAACGCAACAGCCGCCAAGGTGGCGAGCGGCGCGGCCGATACGGTGCCGTACATCACGGTGACCAACCTCGCACGCGCGTTGCGCGAACTGAAGGATGCGGGTGTCTGGGTCGTCGGTACCGCGGGCGATGCCACGGCGAGCCTCTACGAAACGAAGCTCGACGGCCCCGTCGCGCTCGTCATGGGCGCAGAAGGCGAGGGCATGCGGCGGCTCACGCGTGACACCTGCGACGAGGTCATGCACATTCCGATGGCGGGCACGGTGGAAAGCCTCAACGTCTCGGTGGCGAGCGGCGTGTGTCTGTTCGAGGCGGTACGGCAGCGCAAGGCGAAGTAAGCCGGCGCCGTGCCGGCATGCGCATGCGCGCGTATGACGCTCATCAATGAAAGATGGCCGGCTGCAAGGGCCGGCCATCATCGTCAGTACGACTGACGATCCGCGGCCCCTCACGCAGGCATCGCGGATCGGCGCTTCATCAGAAGCGGTGACGCAGGCCGACGGTCAGGGCCACTTGCGAGTTCGAATCCGACGTCGACAAGCCGTTGATCACGGCATGGATGCCGCTCGAACCCGTATCGCTCACGTGCTGATACACGCCCTGCAGATAAACGTCCGTGCGCTTCGAAAGCGCATAGTCCGTTTGCAGCGTGAACTGATTCCACTTCGGATCGACGCCGGCAATGTGGCTGTTCGTATAGGTGTAGGCACCCGACACGGAAATCGCCGGCGTGAACTGATAACGGCCGTTCAGTTCGTAGTTGGTGAAGCGGGCGCTGTCGGCGCCCAGCGTGAGGCCGCTCGACGTTCCCGATGCCGAAGAGCCGACCCCGGTCAGATTGCTGAGCACCGTCTGCGTGAACACGAGGCCGACGGTTGCCGCACCGAACGTGTAGTTCGCACCGGCGCCCCACGTCTGCTGCGTGCTTGCGGTAAAGGTCGCATCGTCGCTCACCGCGCCGCTCGAGTTCAGGTTCGTGCCGCTGTTGTTCAGGTGCAGATAGCCGGCGCCGAACTTGAACGGACCGTAGGCGTACGACGCGCCCACGCTGTAGGCACGGTTCGTCGCGAAGCCGCCCGAAGCGTTCGAGAAGCCATACACGCCCCCTACCTTCAGGCCGGCCAGATCCACGCTCTGATACTTGACGGCGTTGTTGACGCGAAACGAGTTGTCGAGGTTGTCGTTGTCGAACGGGTGCGCGGCCTGCGTGCCGCCGTACTGCGTGCCGGTCAGCGCGAACGGCCCGAGGTAGTCGACGACGGAATCGTACTGGCGGCCCAGCGTGATCGTACCGAACTGGTTGCTCGACAGGCCGACGTATGCCTGGCGGCCGAACTCGCGGCTACCCTGGCCCAGCTTTCCGTTCATGATGTTGAAGCCGTTCTCGAGCACGAACACCGCCTTCAGGCCGTTGCCGAGGTCCTCGCTGCCGCGCAGGCCCCAGCGGCTGCCGTTGACGGCACCGCTTTGCGCCTGAACGTTGCTGCTGCCGCCTTGGTTGTTCGTATAGGTGATGCCGGCGTCGATGAGGCCGTAGAGGGTTACCGCGCTTTGCGCGTGGGCCGTGCCTGCGAGAGCGAAGGCGCTGGTCACGCCGAACGCCAGGACTGATTTTTTCATTGAACTTCTCCGTCGATCAGAGGGAATGCCACGAGCGGTACGCGATGGCGGCTATCGGCACCACGGTGCGCACTGCTCGCCGCACAAGCGACAGGCATGAGGCGTTGCCCGTCGGGTGGCGATTAAACCCCATTCGGCCGAGCGATCTGTGGGGCAGGCGCAACGTCGTTTCTTACGGCGCGTTTCTTGCATTGCGTACGGCAATGCAAGCGTTCCCTGCGCGCGGGCTCGCGCACGTTTGCCGGCAACGGATGCGAGCGAGCAGGCGCGATGCGTCATTCGATCGCAGTGGCCGTATGGCGTGATGCGTCGACACGCTTTGCAAGATTCATTAAGAATTTGCCGCGAGATTCGTTCGATCGGCGAGTGTCGAATCGGTAAGATTCGAATGGACTTCCTGCAGGCCGGATGCCCGTGCGCATACGGCCTGCGTAAATGCTTGTACGTGCGGCGAACGGGCCTCGCCACACGTGCACGATATGGTTCGACGCTATGACCGATTTGCCGCTCAATATCCTGCTGGTAGACGACGATGCCGATCTGCGCGATCTTCTGCGGACGTTTTTTCAGCAGCGGGGGATTGCGCTATCGGTGCTGCACGACGCGAGCCGGCTCGCACGCCGGCTGGAAATGGAGCGTCCGGCGATCATCGTGCTCGACGTGATGATGCCCGGTGTAGATGGTTTGACGGCGTTGAAGGCATTGCGTGCGCGCGGCGACCAGATCCCCGTGATCATGCTGACGGCGCGAGCCGATGGCGCAGACCGTGTGATCGGACTCGAATTGGGCGCGGACGATTACCTCGGCAAGCCCTTCATGCCACAGGAACTGCTTGCGCGCATTCGTGCCGTGCTGCGCCGGCATGCGCTGCATCCAGATGCGGGCCCTTTGGAAAAGCGGGCGCCGTCGCGCTTCGGGCGGTTCAAGCTCGACTTTGCAACGCGCACGCTCTATCGCGACGCCGAACCCGTCAAGCTGACGGGCAGCGAGTACGCGTTGCTCGAAGTGTTTGCTTCGCATCCGTTGCAAACGCTGTCGCGCACCCGGCTGCTCGAGCTTTTGCACGGCTCGCAGCCGAACCTCACCGAGCGCGGCATCGACGTGCCCGTATGGCGTCTGCGGCGCCTGCTCGAAGAAGACCCCGCCAATCCGCGCCGCTTGCAGACGATGCGCGGTATCGGCTACATGTTCGTGCCCGATGAGAGCGAAGACGATCAACCGGATTGACACGCTGTTCGTCCGCCTCTCGCTGATGACGATCGGGCTGATCGTGCTCGTTCATCTGACTTCGCTTTGGATGGTGGAGCGCGAGCGCGGCAGGATGGATGTTCAGCGCATGGCGCGCGAGTTGATGCTCGCCGCTCAACTGCACGACGACGAGCGCTATTCGTCGCTCGAACTCGCCAAAACGCTCGGCGTGCGCTATGTCTATGCGAGCGAGCCGAAGATTCCCGGCTGCGCGCCGCCGTGCAGCGAGAGGAGCGGCCCGTTCGGCGATGACCTGATGGAACGGCTGCCTGCCGGCAGCAACGTCCTGATCGACACGCAGGCCAATATGCTCTGGGTCAGGATCGCCCATGCGCAGTATTGGATCGAGATGCCGGCGTCGCTCGTGGCGCCGGGGCGTTTTTTCGGGGCCTCGGCGGTGATGCTGCTGCTGGCGGTTGCGATCGCCGTGGTCGGGGCCTGGCGCATGCAGCGTCCTATCCGCGAGCTGGCTCGTGCGGCGCGCGAATTCCGACTCGCACGCCGCGTGCAGCACGTGCGTTTGCGCGGGCCGCTCGAATTGAAAGAGCTCATCGGCGATTTCAACGACATGGTCGTCGAGCTGGAGCGCACCGAGCGAGAGCGGTCGATGATGTTGGCGGGCGTCGCGCACGACCTCAGGGCGCCGATCACGCGCATGCAGGTGCGCGCTGACATTCTGACGGATACCGATCACCGGCTCGGGTTCTTGCGAGATACGGAGTCGCTCTCGCGCATCGTGACGCAGTTTCTCGATTATGCACGCGAGTCGAAGGAGGAGGCGACGCGGGTCCGCGTGGATGACTACTGCCGCCAGCATTACGACAGCGGCGACAGCGACGATCCTCTGATCAGGCTTCATTTGCGTGCCGGCGATGGTTTCAGCTTGCCCGGCGTCGATCTTGATCGCCTTCTTTCGAATTTGATCGAGAACGCCTTGACCTATGGCGAGCCGCCTGTCGAGATATCCACGTCGAGACACGGGGACCGCTACGTACTGAGCGTCCGCGACCATGGCCCGGGTATCCCCGAGGCTCAGATGGAGCGGGCCCTGCGGCCGTTCGTGCGCCTGGATGCCGCACGCGGCGGCGACGCTCATTGCGGCCTGGGCCTTGCCATCGTGCGGCGGCTCGCACGCCGCAACGCGGGCACACTCGAAGCGTCGAACGCCAAGGGCGGCGGCTTTTGTCTTGCGCTTTCTTTCCCGATCCCCTGAAATCCGGGCCGGCGTAACACGCTGAAATGCTCGTAAATCCCCGGAAACCATGGGCGTGTCGCACGCCAATAGAATCGGTTTGCCTTCAGATGGACATTGCCTGGTATGGCCATCGGAAGCGCAGCGGGTTCCATCGGCGCTTTCATCTCCAACGGTTTTGGCTTGAAACTCTCCTCCTCATATCGTCATCTGGCCATCGCGGCAGCGGTGCTTGCCGTGGTCGCCAGCCTCTGGCACGTCGTCGCGTCCACTCCTAAGCGAACGCAGGCCCAATCGGCAGCCACGGCGGCCACGCCGGTCACGCTGGGCCTCGTGGTTCGGCAGGATCTGCCTGAAGTGCTCGACGCGCTCGGAACCGTGACGCCACGCGCTACGGTCACGGTGAAGACTCAGGTGAGCGGCACGCTCGAAGCGGTGCTCGTGAAGGAAGGTCAGCGTGTGCGTGCGGGGCAGGTGATTGCCCGCATCGATTCCCGTTCGTTGCGCGCGCAACTGCTTCAGGCGCAGGGCACGCTCGAGCATGACAAAGCGCTGCTCGACAACGCGCGAGCCGATCTCCAGCGGTACGTGCAGCTCATCGATGCGGGCTCTGTCTCACGGCAGACGCTCGATACGCAGCGCTCGACCGTGAAGCAATACGAAGGCACGGTGAAATCCGACCGCGGCAATGTCGCGAATCTGCAAGTCGAGGTGGGCTATTGCGACATCGTCGCGCCGATGGACGGGCGCATCGGCCTCTTGTCGGTGGATGCCGGCAACTACGTCACGACGAGCGATACGACCGGCATCGCGACGCTTACGAGCGATTCGCCCACGACGGTCGTCTATGCGGTGCCCGAGGACCGGATCGGTGACGTCGTCGACGCGGCGTCGACGGGGAAAACACTGTCTGTGGAGGTGCTCGATCGCGACAAGCGCGACGTGCTCGACCACGCGACGCTCGTGGCAATCGACAATCAGGCCGATACGTCGACCGGCACCGTGAAACTCAAGGCGAGTGCGCCGAACCTCAATGGCCGTCTTTTTCCGAACCGTTTCGTCAATGTGCGGATGACGGTGGGTACGCTGCGCGATGCGTTGACCGTACCGAGCGCGGCGATTCAGCACGGTGCCTCGGGGGACTTCGTGTTGCGTCTGGCACGAGGCGATGCCAAGGCGGGAAAAGGCGGCGTCAAGCTCGTGCATGTGACGGCGGGCATCACCTATGGCGCGGTGACGGCCGTCGGGCAGGGGGCGCTGCAGCCGGGCGATTCGGTCGTGCTCGACGGCGCGGACAAGCTCGACGACGGCAGCCTCGTCGCCGTCGTCGCGCATTAGCCGGGACGCTCGCATGAACATCTCGCGTCCGTTCATCCGCCGCCCCATCGCGACGGGGCTCATGGCTTTTGCGCTGCTGGTCGTCGGGCTCATGGCGTATCGGCTCATGTCCGTTTCGGCGTTGCCGGAGGTCGACTACCCGACTATCCAGGTCTACACGCAATATCCGGGCGCCGCGCCCGACGTTATGAGCTCGTCGGTGACGGCACCGCTGGAAAAGCAGTTCGGGCAGATGGCGGGGCTCAAGCGAATGAACTCGACGAGTGCCCTCGGCGTGTCGCTGATCACGCTGCAGTTTCAGACGACGACTTCGCTCGACGAGGCCGAGCAGGAGGTGCAGGCGGCGATCAACAGCGCCGACAGTACGTTGCCGTCGAATCTGCCTTATCCGCCGGTATACAACAAGGTCAACCCGGCCGATACGGCGATTCTCACGCTCGCGGTGACCTCCGACACGCTGCCGCTTACGCGAGTGGAGGATCTTGCCGATACGCGTATTGCACAAAAGCTCTCGCAGGTGGGCGGCGTGGGCCTCGTTACGCTGTCGGGTGGCGCGCGGCCGGCCGTGCGCGTGCAGACCAACACGCGCGCGCTCAACGCCATGGGGCTTTCGCTAGAGGATGTCCGCACGGCCATCGGCGATGCGAACGTCAATACGGCCAAAGGCTCGATCGACGGGCCGCTGCAGGCGTTCACGATCGATGCGAACGATCAGCTCGGCTCGGCGGACGAGTATGCGAAGCTCGTGCTCGCCTACAAGAACGGGGCGCCCGTGCGGCTGGCCGACGTGGCCTCGATCACCGAGGCGGCCGAGAATCCCCGACAGGCCGCGTGGAGCGGGACTGCACCGGCTATCGTCATCAACGTGCAGCGGCAGCCCGGAGCCAACGTCATCGAGGTCGTCGATCGCATCGAGGCGCTGCTGCCGCAACTGCGCGCGACGATGCCGTCGACGGTCAAGATCGGTGTGCTCAGCGACCGGACGCGGACGATCCGCGCGTCGGTGCGCGAAGTGAAGTTCGAACTCGCGGCGGCGGTGGCGCTCGTCGTCATGGTCATTTTCGTTTTTCTGCGGCGCGCCGCGCTGACGTTGATTCCGGCCGTGACCGTGCCGTTTGCGCTGGTCGGTACGCTCGCAGTCATCTACGTGCTCGGTTTTTCGGTCAACAACCTGACTCTGATGGCGCTGACGGTGGCGACGGGGTTTGTCGTCGACGACGCTATCGTCATGCTCGAGAACGTCATGCGTCATATCGAAGCGGGCGAGACGCCGCTCGATGCCGCCCTGAAGGGCGCGCGCGAGATCGGCTTCACGATTCTTTCGATCTCGGTGGCGCTCGTGGCCGTTTTGATCCCGCTCTTTTTCATGCCCGACGTCATCGGGCGGCTGTTTCGCGAATTCGCCGTCACGCTGGCCGTGGCGATCGTCGTTTCCGCCTGGGTGTCGCTCACGCTCACGCCGATGATGGCTTCGCGCATGCTGCGCGCACAGGTGCCGGCGCAGGTATCGTCCGACCCCGGGCCGTCGGCGGACTTCATGGACCGGCTCGGCGCACGGTACATGCGCGCGCTCGATTGGGCGCTCTCGCACCAGGCGGCTGTCACGGCCGGCGTCGCGTTGACCGCCGCCTCGACGATCGCACTCTTCGTCTTCATGCAGAAGGGATTTTTCCCGGAGCAGGATACGGGCCTCATCGAGGGCATCGCGCAGGCATCCCCGAAGGTTTCGTTCGAGCGCATGGCGTCGTTGCAGCAGGTCCTGGCGCAGCAGCTATCGCGCGATCCGGCGGTGCAAAGCGTGTCGTCGCTCGTCGGCATCGATCGGAACAACGCCACACTGAACACCGCGCGCATGCTCATCACGCTCAAGGATGGCGGCGATACGAGCCGCGACGTGATCGCACGGCTCGCCAAAGCGACGGACGGCCGTGCCGGCATGAAGCTCTATTTGCATCCCGTGCAGGACTTGACGCTCGACGATCAGATCAACGCGAACAGCTATCGCATCGGCGTGCAGGCGACCGATGACGCGGAACTGGCGCAATGGACGAGCAAGCTGCTGGCGGCATTGCGTGCCGATCCGCTTTTCACCGACGTTCAGAGCCAGGCACGGCAGCAAGGCAACGTACTGAGGATCGATTTCGACCGCGCGACGGCGTCGCGGCTCGGCATTTCGGCCGCGGACGTGGACAACCTGCTTTACGATGCCTTCGGCGATCGTCAGGTGTCGACCATCTATACGCACGTGAACCAGTATCACGTGACGCTCGGCGCCGATGCGGCGCTGCTCGGCACCAACCCGCTCGCCGTCTTCGATGGTCTGTACGTGGGGGCATCGAGTTCGTCTTCCTCCACGTCCAGCACATCGAGCATATCGAGTACCTCAAGCAGTTCGAGCGGTTCGAGCGGTTCGACCTCTTCCACCACGTCCACGGCGTCGAGCAGTTCGGGCAGTGGCGGTACTGCCATGGCGCCGCTCTCGGGCATAGCTTCGGCGAGCCTCGGCAGCAGTGCGCTCACCGTGCAACGGCAAGGTCAGTTTCCTTATGCCGACGTCTCGTTCAACGTGGCGGCTGGCGTGACGTTGGGCACGGCTGTCGAGCGTGTGGAGAGAATCGAGGCGGCGCTGAGGGCCCCGGCCAGCGTTCAGATATCGCTCGAAGGGGCGGCCGAGCTTTACCGATCGTCGATGGCGAACGAAGCGCTGTTGCTCGCCGGTGCGCTGATTGCGGTCTATATCCTGCTCGGCATGCTTTACGAGAGCCTCGTTCATCCGCTCACGATTCTTTCCACGCTGCCGTCCGCCGCGTTCGGGGCCCTCGGTGGGTTGTTGCTCGTCGGCGACGAACTCGACATCATCGGGCTCATCGGTATCGTGCTGCTCGTCGGCATCGTGATGAAGAACGCCATCATGATGGTCGACTTTGCCCTCGCGGCCGAGCGGGAGAGCGGGCTGTCGGCTCGGGACGCAATCCGGCGCGCCTGCGAATTGCGCTTGCGCCCGATTCTGATGACGACCTGCGCGTCGCTCGTCGGCGCGCTGCCGCTCGCCTTCGGCACGGGCATGGGGCACGAACTGCGTCAGCCGCTCGGCGTCGCGATCATCGGCGGGCTTGCCGTCAGCCAATTGCTGACCCTTTTCTCGACGCCCGTCATCTACCTGGGGCTGCATCGTCTTGCGGCGCGCCTCGCAGGCCGTCGCAGGCGCGGCGAGGGCGCCGAGCGCGCCGCTGGCGAGTAAGGCAGGCGCAACGGAAATCCGCATGAATCTCTGCGCTCCCTTCATTCGCCGGCCGATCGGCACGCTGCTCTTTGCGATCGGCGTCGCGCTTTTCGGCATCGTCGCCTACCGGCTGCTGCCGGTAGCCGCCCTGCCGTCGGTCGACTTCCCCGTCATCATGGTGAGCGCCCAGCTCGCCGGTGCCGATGCGGACACGGTTGCGAAGACAGTCACGGCACCGCTCGAGCGGGCGTTCGGCTCGATCGCGGGACTCGAGCAAGTGACTTCGCAAAGCTCGCAGGGCTCGTCGCAGATCGTGCTGCAGTTCGATCTCGACCGTGACATCGATGGTGCCGTGCGCGACGTGCAGGCGGCCATCAATGCGGCGCGCAGCGCGCTGCCGACGGATATGACGCAGACGCCGACATATCGGAAGTTCAATCCCTCGGCGATGCCCGTCATGATTCTGAGCCTCACTTCGGACACGATGACGGTGCCGCGGATGTACGACTACGCCTCGTCGGTCCTGCAGCAAAAGCTGCTGCAAACGCCGGGCGTCGGCGACGTGACGGTCGGCGGCGGGGCGTCGCCGGCGGTACGCATGGAGCTCAACCCCGACCAACTGAGCCATTACGGCGTAAGCCTCGAGGCGGTGCGCACGGCGATCGTGGACGCCAACGCGAACGCGCCGAAGGGCGCATTGAGCGCCGGTGGGCAGCACTACGTCATCGGCGCGAACGATCAGATGATGACGGCGGCAGGCTATGCGTCGCTTGTCGTGCGGGCGCACGAGGGAACGATCGTCCGCGTGTCGGACGTTGGCCACGTCGTGGAGTCGAGCACCGATCTGCGCAACTACGGCTTGTCGAACGGCAAGCAGGCCGTACTGCTGATCGTGTCGAAGGAGCCGAACGGCAACGTCATCGAGATGGTGGACGCGATCCGCCAGACCCTGCCGGCCTTGCAGGCCTCGTTGCCGGCGGGCGTGAGGCTCGGCGTCGTGCTGGACGGCACGCAGACGATCCGCGCTTCGATCGCCGATGTGGAAATTTCCCTGCTGGCCGCGGTCGTGCTCGTCACCATCGTTTCGTATGTGTTTTTCCGCGACTGGCGCAGCACGCTGGTCCCCGCGATCACGGTGCCGTTGGCGCTCGGCGGGACGTTCGCGGTGATGTACTTCCTCGGCTTCAGTCTCAACAACCTGACGCTGATGGCGCTCACGATCTCGACGGGCTTCGTCGTCGACGATGCCATTGTTGTCGTCGAAAACATCATGCGTCACCTCGACGAAGGGAAGTCGCCGCTCGAGGCCGCGCTCGACGGTGCGCGCGAAGTCGGTTTCACGGTGCTGACGATCAGCGTGTCGCTCGTCGTCGTATTTACGCCGCTGATCTTCATGAGCGGTATCGTCGGGCGTCTTTTTCGCGAATTCTCGATCTCGCTCGCCGTGGCGATCCTGATGTCGATGATCGTTTCGCTCACACTCGCCCCCACGCTGTGCCGCCTGTTGCTCAAGCGCGAACCATCGGGCGCCGCGCACGCGAATCGGGCGGAAGAGGCGCTCAAGCGCGCTTACGGGCGCACGCTGCGCTGGGGGCTTCGCCATCCGCGGCTGATGCTGACGTTGACGATCGGCCTTGTTTTTGCAAACGCCGGCGTGGCGGCCCTGATGCCGAAGACGTTCTTTCCCTCGCAGGATACGGGGCGCCTCATGGGCCAACTGCAGGCGGCCCAGACGATCTCGTTTCAGGCGATGAAGACCAAGTTCGACGAATTCAATCGGCGCGTGCTGGCGAACCCGGATGTCGCCGCGGTGTCGGGCTACGTCGGAGGTCGCAACGCGATCAGCAGCAGCATGATTTTCGTGACGCTCAAGCCGCTTTCGCAGCGCACGCATACCGCCGAACAGGTGATTGCGGATATCGATCGCCGTACCGCCGATATCCCCGGCGCGCATCTTTATCTGCAGTCGTCACAAGACCTGATGTTCGGCGCGCGGCAAAGCGCGGCGCAGTTTCAGTACACCGTCAAAGCTGAGGATCAGGCCGTGCTCGACACCTGGGTGCCGCGCATTCTCGCCAGGTTTCGCTCCCTGCCGCAATTGCGCGACGTCAATACCGACGTACAGGGCGCGAGCTTGTCGACGAAGGTCGATATCGACCGCGATACTGCGGCGCGATTGCAGGTTGCGGTGTCGTCTATCGACGACACGCTCAACGATGCCTTCAGCCAACGACAGATCGCCACGCTCTATGGACCTGCGAATCAGTATTACGTCGTCATGGAAGTGGCACCGCGCTATTGGCAGGACCCGAAGACGCTCGACACGCTTTACGTTCCGGCGACGGCGGCTTCGGCATCTTCGTCGTCTTCATCTTCGTCTTCTGCGGGTACGACGCTCGTGCCGCTTTCGGCCCTTGCCAGAAGGGTGCCGGCGCGCACGCAGACGACGGTGGCACATGACGGCCAGTTTCCAGCCGTGACGATTTCCTACAACTTGAACGAGGGCGTATCGATGAGCGATGCCAACGAAGCGATCGATCGCGCGGTCAAGTCGATGAATCTGCCGAACGCCATCGTGCCGTCGTTCGCCGGCGCGAGCGGGCAACTCGGGCAGTCGGGCGGTAGCGAGCTGATGCTCGTGCTCGGGGCCCTCGTGGCTGTCTATATCGCGCTCGGCATCCTCTACGAGAATCTCGTCCATCCGCTCACGATCATCTCCACATTACCCTCGGCGGGGCTCGGCGCACTGCTCGCACTTCATGCCTTCGGGTTCGAGTTGTCGATCATCGCGCTGATCGGCATCGTCCTGCTGATCGGCATCGTGAAGAAAAACGCAATCATGCTCGTCGATTTCGCCGTCTCCTACGAGCAGGCGTTCGGAGCGAGCGCGGAAGATTCGATTTTCAACGCCTGCATGACGCGCTTTCGCCCGATCACGATGACGACGATCGCCGCCGTGCTCGGCGCGGTACCGCTCGTTGCCGGGAGCGGGTATGGCCATGAGCTGCGCCAGCCGCTCGGGGTCGCGATCATCGGCGGGCTCTTCGTCAGCCAGATGATCACCCTCTATACCACCCCTGTCATTTATTTCTGGCTCGATCGCCTCAAGCGGGCGAAGCGCGGCACCGAGGGAATTGCCTGATGTCGTTTCATTCATCGTTCAAGCACGCTCGGGTGGCGCTGGCCGCCTCGATGGTGGCGTCGCTGCTTGCCGGTTGTGCCATCGGCCCGGATTACAAGCGGCCCGACGTGGCCGTGCCCACGGACTTCAAGGAAGCCGGCACGCTTTGGCGGGTGACTCGGCCGGCGCCGCGAGCCGCGATCGACGGGCGCTGGTGGACCGCCTTCGGCGACGAGACGCTTGCCGAACTGTGCGAGCGCGCGCTGAAAGCGAACCAGACGATCGCCGAGTACGAGGCCGCTTATCGCGCGGCGCGCGCCGCGGTGGCGTCGAGCCGCGCCAGCCTGTTTCCCACGGTGTCGCTTTCGGGGGCGGGCACCCGCTCGGGCACCGGCGCGAAAGCGGCGAGCAGTAGCAGTTCGAGCGCCACCTCGGGGGCGTCGAACGGGCAATATCTTTCGAAGAGCGTTTCGGTCTCGCTCGATGCGAGCTGGGAACCGGATCTCTGGGGCAGCGTGCGGCGCTCGATCGAATCGGCCGATGCGACGGCCCAGGCGAGCGCGGCGCAGCTCGCCGCGGAGCAGCTCAGTACGACAGCGTCGCTGGCCGTCGACTACTTCACCGTGCGGCTGGCCGATGCCGACCTCGCGATACTCGGCGAGGAGCGCACCGTCGATGCCGAACTGCTGGCGTTGACCGAGGCAAGCTACCGGCAAGGCGTGTCGTCGTATGACGACGTGCGCACGGCGCACAATACGCTGCGCGCCATCGACGAGAGCATCGCATCGGCTCAGCTCACGCGGCGACAGTACGAGCATGCGATTGCGGTGCTCGTCGGCGAGCCGCCGGCGACGTTTTCGTTGCCGGTACGAAAAGATTTCTCTTTCGCACTTCCGGCGTTGCCGCGCACCGTGCCCTCCGAGCTGCTCGAACGGCGGCCCGACGTGGTGCAGGCGGAGCGAACGATGGCCGAGTACAACGCGAAGATCGGTGTGGCCAAGGCTGGTTATTTTCCTTCGTTGACGCTGTCGGCGAGCGGCGGCTACGACGGCGCGTCGCTCGCCCACCTCGTTTCCCTGCCCACCCGTGTCTGGTCGCTCGGGCTCAGCGTTGCGCAAACGGTGTTCGATGCGGGCGCGACGAGCGCGTCCGTGAGGCAGGCGCGGGCGAGCTACGATCAACAGGTGGCTGCCTATCGGCAGACGGTGCTGAGCGCGTTTCAGGACGTGGAGGATTATCTTTCCGCGGTCGAGATCGGGGCGGCCCAGGCATTGGCCGCGCAGGAGGTGGCACGGCGCAGCGGCGAACTCGCCGTGAGCAAGCGCAAAGCGTTCGATGCGGGTACGGCGAGCCGAATCGATGTGCTCGATACGCAACTGACCGAGATCGGAGATCGCAAAACGTGGCTCGACTACAGCGGGCAGACGCTGCAAAGCGCGGTATTGCTCGTAAAGGCGCTCGGAGGCGGGTGGAACGGGGACACGGCACCGGTGCTCGCTCGGCGGGAGTAACCCGATTCGGGTAAATGCTCGAGCACGCAGTAAAAAAGGCGATGATGAAGTCATCGCCTTTTTTACGTCAGAGCAGCTAAGTACACCGAATTCATGATAATCGCGAAGAACGGCCGGTTCGCGCAATTGGAAATAGTGTCGCAGGCGCGATTGCCCGCCGGGCGGCGGTGGAGGCGTCCGAATAAACGTCGAATCACAGGCGGCACGATCCACCGATAAAGTATCCATATCATCAAAATGGTTAATAAATGACGATATCGTGCCGTTTTTCTTTTTTGTGGCGGTAAATGCGACGGGTTGGCGCGCCCCATTTAATCTTGATGAATCTCAAATTCTTTCCCCGACTAACTCAGTAGGATTTATCACATAGGGAAACGCAGTGGCGCGCGTTCCGCGATGAGCACGAAGCTCGCGGAGAAATGCGCCGTGAATGCACGCCGCTGCGGAGATCCGATTGCTCGAGGTGGCGAGCCGCTCGATCTATTTAGGAATGCTAACTATATGGAGCGGGCAAACACATCGGCCGTGCGCCGGGTGAATCGGATTGAAGGAAATCGGCACGGGTTATCGCCCGTGTCAGGCAGTAAGGCACTTGGACCAAGTGCAATGCGGTGAGCCGCCGTGCGGGGCGCGGCACCCACTGCAAGAGTGCCGGCGCGGGGAACGGAAGGCGTAGGCCGCATCCGCCATCGAGCCGGTCGAGTGAAAGACCAACCAGGAACTCATCATGTTTAGATTCCGCCTGACCGCCGTTTGCGCCGCCATCCTCATGACGGCGACGTTTTCCACCGCAAGCCTCGCCGCGGATGCCGCAGCGGGGCAGGCCGGCGCCGTCCAGACGGCAGCGGCCAAGGGCAAGGTGAAACACTTCGTGCTCCGGACCAATATCGTCGACGGCAAGATGGCCTTCGTCGACGAGAGCGGCAAGCCGAACCCGGTACTCAAGGCCAACGTGGGCGATACCGTCGAGATCTCGCTTGCGAGCGGCGAAGGAGCCGAGCATGACATCGCGATTCCGGATCTGAACGTGGCGTCCAAGCGATTCAGTGGCGCAAGCGGCCCGTCGACGGTGCGCTTCGTCGCGAAGCGGGCAGGGGAGTTCACATACTTCTGCACGGTTGCGGGGCATCGCCCGGCCGGCATGGAGGGCAAGCTGGAGGTGAGCGGAACGGCGCTGGCGTCGGCGCACAGCGATGTCGGCGGTGCCGCGCCCGCTGCCGAGCACGGCGAAGACGGCCACACGATGAAGATCGCCTATAAGGCCGCTCCGCCGGCGGCAACGCAGCCGGCGGATCCGACTGCTGTCGACGTGGTGCAGGATCCGTCCACGGTGCCGGCACCGATCGGCGATCGGGCGCCGCAAACGCTGAAATACCGCATCGACACGGTCGAGCTCGCCGGTCGTCTCGACGACGGCACGACGTTCACCTACTGGACCTTCAATGGCAAGGTACCCGGCCCGATGCTGCGCGCGCGCGTGGGCGATACCGTCGAGCTCACGCTGGCGAACTCGCGCACGAGCAAGATGATCCATTCGATCGACCTGCACGCGGTGATCGGCGGCATGGGCGGGGGCAAGAACACACAGGTGGCGCCCGGCCAGGAAAAGACGATCACGTTCAAAGTGGCGCACCCGGGCCTTTTCGTCTACCACTGCGCGACGCCGCTCGTGCCCGAGCACATTTCCGCCGGCATGTACGGCATGATCCTCGTCGAGCCTGAAGGTGGTCTGCCGAAGGTCGACCGCGAGTATTACGTCATGCAAGGCGAGATGTACACCTCGCACGCGTTCGGCACCCATGGCCACGAGACGGTCGATCTCGCGAAGCTTTCGTCCGAGCAGCCCGAGTACTACGTTTTCAACGGCGCGGTCGGCTCGCTCACGAAGACGCACAAGCTCGTGGCGAATGTCGGCGAAACGGTGCGTATCTTCTTCGGCGTGGGCGGCCCGAACAAGATGTCGTCGTTCCATGTGATCGGCGGCGTGTTCGACACCGTCTACGACGAAGCGTCGCTCTCGGCCAGGAAGCATGACGTGCAGACGACGGTCGTGCCGCCGGGCGGCGCGGCGATCGTCGAGATGAAGATGCAGTACCCCGGCAATTACGTGCTCGTCGATCACGCACTGTCGCGCGCCGGCCGCGGCCTGGCCGGCATACTCGAAGTGAAGGGCAACGCCGACCCCGCCGTCTATCAGGTCAGCACGGCGCACTGACGCCCGAGCCGGACCTGCCGCCACCGCCCGCGCGAGAACCGCGCGGGCGGTGCTCGTTCGTGGCACCGAGCCGACGAACGGTGTCGATTTCCGCTTTGAATCGCCGATATCCGGCGCGACAGACGGTAAAATCGATCCTTTCGCCTCGATTTGCCTCCCATGACTCAAGACGAACTGAAGCGCCTCGTCGGCCAGGCCGCCGCCGATTATGTCAACGCGCATGCGCCCGAAGGCGCCGTGATCGGTGTCGGCACCGGATCGACGGCGAATTGCTTCATCGATGCGCTCGCCGCGCACAAATCGCGCTACCGCGGCGCCGTCTCCAGCTCGGTTGCCACGACCGCCCGCCTCACGCAGCATGGCATCCGCGTGTTCGATCTGAACGAGATCGAGTCGCTGCCGATCTACGTCGACGGCGCAGACGAAATCGATGCGAGCGGCGCCATGATCAAGGGCGGTGGCGGTGCGCTCACGCGCGAAAAAATCGTCGCGTCGGTATCCGAGGTCTTTGTTTGCATCGCCGATGCGTCGAAGTGTGTCGAAATGCTGGGTTCATTCCCGCTGCCGATCGAAGTCGTGCCGATGGCGCGAACGGCCATCGGACGGCGCGTTGCCGAGCTTGGCGGCGTGCCCGTGCTGCGCGTGCGCCAGGACGGTACGCCGTATGTTACCGACAATGGCAATGAAATCATCGACGTAAAGGGGCTGCGCATCGCCGATCCGCGAGCCCTCGAGGCTACCGTGAATGCCTGGCCCGGCGTGGTCACGGTGGGACTTTTCGCGAGCCGGGGGGCGGACCTGTGCCTGCTCGGCGCGCAAGACGGCGTGCAGACGCTCTCTTACCGCGCGTAGGATGATTTTTTCCGCACAGTAAAGCGGGGTTGGATCGACTACAGTACGGGGAACGGCGCCGCCTGACGGACAGCGGCGGCCGGTGCGCCGGTGCTGGCGCGAAGAATGCGGCACAGGGCGCCGGGGCGCGCTCGAAATCGGTCGGGCCACCATGCCAAGAGAAGGATTGCAACGATGCAACGCGAACTACGCTACGCCCTCGATACAGCGTACGCGCGACTGAAAGGGGACGAAGTATCCCCCGAGACGTTCGCGGGCAACTACGCGCTCGGCCTGGGTATCGTCGTGGGCGGCCAGGCCTGCGGGGGGATGACCGAGGCGGAAGCGGCACGCGAGCGGGCCCGGCTCGCAATGTTGGCCGCCGTCTACGAGGCGCGCGCCCGTGTGCGCAGCGATTTCAGCGCGCAGTGAGCCTCCTGCACGGTGGCTCGCCGGCGCTCGGACCGCGCCTGTTGCTTTCAGCTCACGGTATCCGTCTGACGTAAGCTCGGCAAAAGCCGGTCGAACTCGCGCTTGACGAGGCCATAGCACTCGCAGGCACGCGATTCGAGGCCCTTGCGGTCGAGTACCTTGATGTGCCCTCGGCTATGGTGGATCAGCCCGAGCGCATGCAACTTGCCGGCGGCCTCCGTGATCCCTTCGCGGCGCACGCCGAGCATGTCCGCGATCATCTGCTGCGTGACGGCCAACTCGTTCGTCGCCGCGCGGTCCACCTCGATCAACAGCCACCGGCACAACTGCTTGCTCAGCGAATGATGGCGATTGCACGCGGCGGTCTGGGCAACCTGCGTCAGCAAAGCCTGCATATAGAGCAGCATCAGGCGGCGCAGGAGGTCGGAGCGCGCGATTTCGTGCTTCAACTGCTGCGCGCTCATCCTGTAGGCGAAGCCGGCGCATTGCACTTGCACGCGGCTCGGCATCGTTTCTCCCCCGGTCAGGACCTGGACGCCCGTCATACCCTCGCGCCCGACGGCAGCGAGCTCCACCGATCCGCCGTCCTCCATCATCGACAGAATCGAAATGATGGCGGTCGTCGGGAAATAGACGTGATGGATTTTGTGGCCGCAGTCGCAAAGCAGTTGCTCGGTGCGCAGATGGACCAATTCAAGATGCGGCGTGAGCGCTTGCCATTCGTGCGGGGGCAGGGCGCCGAGAAGATGGTTGCCGTGCAGATCGGATTGCAGTGTCAACATGATCGGTCCTCTGTTAAAGCCACGTCATGCGCTGAAGGCGCACGTGCTCTTGCGGCTCTTGTTGCTTCTCCCGGTTCTCACCGCATTGCGTAGGACTGCGAAACACCTGCGTTCCCTGCGATGCATCTGTTCCGGCGTCGTTTGGCCGGCCCTCCCTGGGCCGAGCTGCCGTCTGCGCGGCAGCGCTCCGTTGCGTGCCTGGTTCAGCGAGGATCATGCCAAGCCCCGAGCGCACGGGGCTTGGGGAGGGGAGCCGTCTGCTGCGGCGCGCGAGCCAGACCGGTCCGGGGCTTTTTGTTTCAAATCTGCACAATGGGCGGTTTGTGTCCATATCTTGAGAAGGCGCTTCGGCTGCTGCGCCTAAGCGATTGACGGAATTGACTTTCGTGCGGGTCACGCAAATCCCGAGCGGGCGCGGCACGCGGCTCGATCCGCCGCGCCGGCTCGCGTGTGCGAACCGCAGAATTGATTCAGCTATGTTGCATTGGCCGCATGCGGTGTTGCGTCGCTTCTATTCGTCCGATCGCCTGAGAACCGCCTTGAGACGGGGCACCGCCGTTCGGGCGCGCGGGTGCCCTTCGTTGGCCGCCAGGCTCGAGACGCCATCTTCGCCGTCCGAGAAGACCGAGGTCGTCACGCCACCTTGTAAGAACCGGCGCGCGTCGCGAATGACTCAATGTTGAGACGCGTGAGCCAAGCCTCGCTGGAGGGCTTTCCCTCGCCGTTATCCGTACCGCGAAGGTGGGTGCGATGGCGAACGGAAAGCGGCTTGTCCGAGAAGTACCGTGCTGCCATGACGATTCGTCTTACCTGCGTTCGCGCTTGGGCCAGAGCGGCGCTTGTCGTCGAACGGCCAGACGCGTGGTGCGTCAGGCCGAATCCACCATATGGGGGGCCGCCGCGGCGCGAAGTCGCGTCCAAGCACACTCGGCGCGCTATCGTCAGAGGGATAACCCTGTTCAGGCGTTTCCCAATAGCGTGCCGAATTTGATCGCAGCACCGTATCGCGTGCCCGAAAGCGCTATGCGAGGGGTGGGAAGCAACACAGGCATCGGAGGCGTCGATGGGCGCATCGGGGGGTGTTATGGAGCAGGGCAAGGACCGTTCGCTCGTGAGCAAGGTCATGGACGGGCTCGTGTCGGGCATCGTCGAAGAAAAATACGGAGCGATTCTGCCGCCGCAGGACGTGTTGTCGAAGGAGTTCGACGTGAGCCGCACCGTCATGCGCGAAGCGCTGTCGATGTTGCTTGCGCGGCACATGCTCGACGTGCGGCCGAAAGTGGGCACGCGCATCCGCGCCATGCGCGACTGGCGCATGATCGACGAAGATGTCGTGAACTGGCGTTTCCGGGCCAAGCCGGATCCGCTTTTCATGCGTGACGTCATCGAGTTTCGGATGCTGATCGAACCGCGCGCGGCGGCGCAGGCGGCCTCGCGTGCGAGCGTCTCCGAGGTGGCGGGCATTCGCGAGGCGTTCGACGCATTCAAGATGCTCGCGCCCGATGACCCCGGCTACGCGGCGGCGGAAGAACTGTTGCATACGCGCATCGTCCATGCGAGCGGTAATCAGTTTTTCCAGCAGATGGCTGCCATTATCCGGGGCGCGCTCGCCGCCACCAAGCCGGTGCTGAGCGAAAAGCCCGGTGCCTGGGAGATCTCTGTGCGCACGCATGGCAGGCTCGTCGAGGCGGTCGAGCGGCGCGATCCGCAGGAGGCCGAAGCGGCTGCGCTTGCGCTGATCGAGCTTGCGGCCGACGAGGTCAGCCGCGAGTTTTCGGTCGAGGTTCCGGGGCGACGCTGAGCGCCGCCCGCGCGCGACACCGCGGCGCGGGCTGGCGTCCGGAGCGCACGGCGGTTACGGCGGCACGATCGTGCAAGGGCGGCCGGGCGGTACGCGCCGGCCGCCGCGCGCATTCAGTGGCGGCTCGGCAGCGCAAGGCGCCGCTCGTACCGGTGCTGCACCCATTCGAGCACTTGGCAAAGCACCCAGTACACGGCCGCTGCCGCGAGGTAAAGCGGCAATGGCTGGTAGGTCGATGCGATGATTTCCTGTGCGCTGCGCAAAAGCTCGGTGACGGTGATGACCGAGACGAGCGAGGTGTCCTTGATCAGGCTGATGAGGCTGTTCGAGAGACTCGGCACGGCGATGCGCAAGGCCTGCGGCCCGATCACGTAGCGCAGCGTCTGACGGCGAGAGAGACCGAGGCTGTATGCCGCCAGCCACTGGCCGCGATGAATGCCGTTGATCGCGCCGCGCATGCTCTCGGAAAGGTAGGCGGCCACGTTGGCCGAAAGCGCGATGACGCCGGCCGGCGTCGGATCGAGGGAAATGCCAATGCTTGGCAGTCCGTAATAAACGACGAATATCTGCACGAGCAGCGGCGTGCCGCGCATGAGGCTGACATAGACTCGCGCGATCCAGTTCAGCGGCTTCTTGTGGCTGATGCCCATCAGCGCGAGGACGACCGCCGCGAGCAGCCCGAAAATCATCGACAGGATGGCGAATTTGACGGTCAGCACCGCGCCTTGCGCGAGCACCGGCATCGACTGGACGAGCAGGGTGGTGATGGGCATGAGCTTGAATCGATTCGGTTCTGCGTGCGGATTCGATGGGCGCAACGCGTGCGCCGAGCGCACATCTTATACGCCCCCGCCTCCGCGGAGCGGTAATGACAAAGGGCGGCATCGTTCGATGCCGCCCTCGGATCAGGCGTGCGTCGCGCTTACTTCACCGCGATCGGCTTGGTCACGTCGATGCCAAACCATTTCTGCGAAATCTTCGTGAAGGTGCCGTCCGCTTCGAGCTGCGTCACCGCTTCGTCGATCGCCTTGGCGAACTTCGGGTTGCCCTTGCGGAACGGAATGGCCGACGGCGGCGTGCTCGCGTCGAGGATTGCGCCGGGCTTGAGTTGCAGATTCGATGTCTTGAGCAGGTAAGCGAGCATCAGCCGGTCGTTGAGCGCCGCGTCGAGCCGCTTGGCGGCGAGGTCGCGCAGGTACTCGGGCGCGCCCGGGTACGTCTTCACGTCGATGCCGGGAACCGACTTGGCCATCGTCTCATAGTTGGAACCGAGGCCGACGCCGAGCTTCTTGCCCTTCAGGTCGTCAAGCGATTTGAATGCGCGCGTGTCGTCCTTGCGCTGAATGAGCTGGGCGGCCGAGTAGGTGTAGCCCGGCGAGAAGTCAAGCACCTGCTTGCGTGCGTCCGTCGCACCGACCTGGTTGACGATCACGTCGAACTTGTCTGCCTGCAGCCCGGCGATGATGCCGCTCCATTCCGTGGTGACGAACTGGGGCTTCACGCCGAGTTTGGCCGCGACGGCTTTCGCGATGTCGACGTCGAAGCCGACAAGTTCACCCTTGGCGTCCTTCGAGTTGAACGGCGGGAACGTCCCCTCGAGGCCGATGCGCAGCGTGCCGCGCGCTTTCACCTCGTCGAGGAGGTCCGCCGCGTGGGCTGTCGCCGCCGCACACGTCGCCCCGATCAGGCCGGCCATCAGGATCTTTTTCAGCGTCGCTAGTTTCATCGAGTTTTTCTCCTAAGCCCCGTGGGCGTTGACGTGGTCATGCATGATAGCCAAAAACCAATCGTTCTATAAATATCGTTTGTTTATTTCTATATGACTAGCGGGAGGTGCGTGCGATGGCTTCGACGCATTCGCCGACCAGTGCCGGCCCGCGGTAGATAAAGCCCGTGTAGATCTGTACGACCGACGCGCCGGCTGCGATTTTCGCCGCGGCATCCTCGCCCGAGGCGATGCCGCCTACGCCGATGATGGCGACGTCCCTGCCGAGTTCGGCGCGCAGCTTCGCGATGACCGCATTCGATGGCTCGAAGACGGGCTTGCCGGAAAGCCCGCCCGTTTCTTCCGCATGCGGCAGCCCTGCCACGGCGGCGCGCGAAAGCGTCGTATTGGTGGCGATGACACCCTCCACGCGATGGCGCAGCAATGTGTCGGCGATCGCCTTGATTTGTTCGTCGTCGAGATCCGGCGCGATTTTCAGTGCGAGCGGCACGAGCTTGCCATGCAGGTCGGCGAGGCGCTGCTGCTTTTCCTTCAGCGCGCCGATGAGCGAATCGAGCTCGCTGGCGCCTTGAAGCTGCCTCAGATTTTTCGTGTTTGGCGAGGAGATGTTGATCGTGACATAGCTCGCGAACGGATAGACGCGCTCGAGGCAATAGAGGTAATCGTCGGCTGCGCGCTCGATCGGCGTATCGGCGTTCTTGCCGATGTTCAACCCCAGCGGGCCGCGGTAGCGGGCCGCCTGCACGTTGGCGACGAACCGGTCCACCCCGCCGTTGTTGAATCCCATCCGGTTGATGAGCGCACCGGCCTCGGGCAGGCGGAAGAGCCGGGGGCGCGGATTACCGGGCTGAGCTCGCGGCGTGACCGTGCCGACTTCGATGAAACCGAACCCGAGCGCCGCGAGTCCGTCGATGCAGGCACCGTCCTTGTCCAGGCCGGCAGCCAGACCGACCGGGTTGCGCAATGCAATGCCCATGACCGTGCGCGGCAAGTCCGGCACATGCGGCGCGAGGAGCCGCGCGAGGCCGGTACGGCCAGCGGCGCCGAGCGCCCGCAGCGTGAGGTGATGAGCGTCCTCGGCATCCATGCGAAAGAGCTGGGCGCGGGCGAACGGGTAAAGAGAACTGAGCACGGAGAAATGGGCGGCGAGAATGAAAGGCCGCTATTTTACCGGCTTCGCGGCACGGCTTGCCGGCGCACCGCAGCACGGCGGCACCCCGTCACCGCGGCAGGGGCCGGAAGCTGACCTCGACGGGGCGCGACCCAGCATCGGCCGACGTATCGAGCGTGCTCCAGCGGCCATCGACGAGCCCTTCCAGCGGGCGGAAATTCGACTTGTACGCCATCTTGGCGCTTTCGCGGATCCAATAGCCGAGATAGACGTAAGGCAAGCCCAGGCCGCGCGCCTGCTCGATCTGCCAGAGGATGTTGTAGGTGCCGTAGCTCGTGTGCTCCGTGTCGGGTTCGAAGAACGTATAAACGGATGACAGACCGTCGCCGAGGATGTCGATCATGCTGACCATGCGCAGCGTTCCGGGCTGCGCGTCGGTGCCGTCGCTGCCTTCGCTCGTTGCGGGCTCGCGGAATTCGACGAGCCGCGAGTTGATCCTGCTATGCAGCAGGAACTGCTCGTATTGATCGCGGCTGTCGCGGTCCATGCCGCCGCCGGCATGCCGCGCGGACTGGTAGCGCATATAAAGCGCGTAGTGTTCCTCGTCGTAGTGCAGCGGCGAAACCGAGGCCACGAGGTCGCCATGCCGTTTCCAGGCTCGGCGCTGAGTGCGGTTCGGCGCGAACGTCGTCACGGGCACGCGCACCGGCACGCAAGCGCGGCACGCTTCGCAATAAGGGCGATAGGTAAACACGCCGGAGCGGCGAAAGCCCGTCTTGACGAGTTCGGTATAGACGTCCGAATTGATCAGGTGACTGGGCGTGGCGACCTGCGAGCGCGCGACGCGCCCCTCGAGGTAGCTGCAAGGGTAAGGGGCCGTTGCGTAGAATTGCAGCGCGGAAAGCGGTGAAAGCGGCAGCTCATTCGGGTGAGTCATTGGCGGCTCTCGAAGCATCGTCCCTCGTTATGACAGACCCGCTCCGATGCTGGTCAGCGGGCTTGCTCGCCCTGGCGAGCGGCCGGCAGCAGATCGAGCAGAGCCGTTTTGTCGAAGCGCCAGGAAATGGGCGCTTCGGCAACGGCTGCGCGCACATGGGCGACGAAGGCCTTGCGCGCAATCTCGCGGCCGCCGAGCGACGCCAGATGCGACGTGTTCTGCTGGCAGTCTATCATTTCTACCCCGTGGTGGCGCAGGTGTCCGACCAGTGTGGCGAGGGCGATCTTCGACGCGTCGGTGGCATCGGCGTACATCGATTCGCCGAAGAACATCCGCCCGAGCGACACGCCGTAGAGGCCGCCCACGCGCTTGCCGTCGAGCCAGGTTTCCACGCTATGGGCTTCGCCTGCGCGATGCAGCGACGAATAAGCGTCGATGATCTCGGCGGTGATCCAGGTGCCGCGCTGTCCGCGGCGCGGCGCCTGAGCACAGGCGCGCATCACGCCGGCGAAGTCCGCGTCGACGCGGACCTCCCAGCGCGGATCGCGCAGCACGCGCTTGAGGGTCTTCCTGAGCGAGGGCGAAACCTTGAACTCGCCCGGAAAGAGAACCATGCGCGGATCGGGGCTCCACCAGAGCACCGGCTGACCGTCCGAGTACCAGGGGAAGATGCCGCGCCGATAGGCGTCGACAATCCGCCAGGGCAACAGATCCGAACTTGCCGCGAGGAGCCCGGGCGCGCCGCTCGTCACGCCGAGCGCATGCTCGACGGGCGGAAATGGATCGTCGGGGCCGAGCCAGGGAACCATGGTTCGTGCGTCGGGGTGGTCAGCCTTCGCGCAGCGAGCGGAAGATGTCGCCCGTGTGCAGGCCGTAGCTACCGGATAGCCGGTCGGCAAAAAAGAAGCGCAAGGTCTGGCAGACCGTTGGGAACGCGATGTCGTCCCAGGGGATCTCGCTTTCTTCGAAGAGCCTGACTTCGAGGCTCTCTTCGCCGGCCTCCACCTCGATGTCGAGCAGCCGCGCGAGATAAAAGAGGTGGACCTGGTGCACGTGCGGCACATTCAGCAGGGAAAAGAGGTGCTGGACCTCGACGCGCGCCCCGGCTTCCTCGAGCGTTTCGCGCGCGGCGGCTTCGGCTGTCGTCTCGCCGATTTCCATGAATCCCGCCGGTAGTGTCCAGTAGCCGTAGCGCGGTTCGATTGCGCGGCGGCACAGCAAGACTTTTTCCTCCCATACGGGGACGGTGCCTACGACGTTGCGCGGGTTCTGATAATGCACCGTGCCGCAGCTCTCGCAAACGAAGCGCTCGCGGTTGTCGCCGGGCGGAATGCGAAGACTGACGATGTGGCCGCAGGCCGAGCAGTATTTCATAGGCTTTTGCGTGGGAACTCGAGTAGGCGCGGGAGCGCGAATGCCGTCGACGGGAGCGCGCGCGAAAGAGTGATGCGAGTGTATCACCGCCACAATGGCATGCCGCATTGCGCAGATCGCACGGGAGCCCCAACGAAAAAAAGCCGGGCATCGGCCCGGCTTCTCGGTGCAGCGACGCAGCGTGCTCAGCTGAAGAGCTTCAGCGCCTGACGCAGCGTGTTGATGACACCCCATGCGAGCGGAATCAGCACATACGCCCAGAACACGACGAGTTGAATGGGGCGCGTCGGCCGGACGGCGGTCGAGTGATCGGTCATGAGGGGTCTCCTTAGATTTCTTTCGCGAGTTCGGTCTCGCTCATGTGATGCTTTTCGTTCACGCGCTTGACGAGCAGGTTGCAGATGAAGCCGACGACGAGCAGCACAACCATGATGTGCACGGTCATCGTGTAGGCATCGGCCTTGGCCACGCCGTGCGCGACCTGGTAGGCGCGAACGTAGTTGACGAGGACGGGGCCCGCGACGCCGGCCGCGGCCCATGCCGTCAGCAGGCGGCCATGAATGCCGCCGACGAACGCCGTGCCGAACATGTCGGCGAGATAAGCCGGCACGGTCGAAAAGCCGCCGCCGTACATCGACAGGATCACGCAGTAGGCGAGCACGAAGAGCGCGATGTTACCGGCGGACGCGAAACCGGGCACGAGGTAGTAGAGCACCGCGCCGAGCGCGAAGAAGATGAAGTAGGTGTTCTTGCGGCCGACCCAGTCCGACGCCGATGCCCATACGAAGCGCCCGCCCATGTTGAAGAGCGAGAGCAGCCCGACGAAGCCTGCCGCCGCGGCCGGCGTCACGGTGTCCTTGAAGCTCTCCTGAATCATCACCGAGGCCTGGCCGAGAATGCCGATGCCGGCCGTCACGTTCAGGAACAGCACGAGCCAGATCAGATAGAACTGCGGCGTCTTGAGCGCCTGGTCGATGTGCACGTGGTTGCGCGTGATCATCTTGTTGGACGTCGTGGGAGGCGTCCAGCCGGCGGGCTTCCAGTCGGCCGGCGGCACGCGGATTGCCAGCGCGCCGATCGACATCGAGACGAAGTAGGCGATTCCGAGCACGATGAACGTTTCGGCCACGCCGACGCTCGAGGCACTCTTGAAGTGGTTCATGAGCGCGACCGACAGCGGTGCCGCGATCATCGCGCCGCCGCCGAAGCCCATGATGGCCATGCCCGTGGCCATGCCGCGGCGATCGGGGAACCAGCGGATCAGCGTCGAGACGGGCGACACGTAGCCAAGCCCGAGGCCGATGCCGCCAATCACGCCGTAGCCGAGATAAAGCAGCGCGATCTGGTGCAGCCAGACGCCGAGCGCTGAAATGATGAAGCCGCCGCCGAAGCAGCAGGCAGCCGTAAACATCGTGCGGCGCGGCCCGACGTGTTCGAGCCACTTGCCCGCGAACGCGGCCGACAACCCGAGGAACACGATCGCGATCGAGAAGATCCATCCGAGCGTGGTGAGCGACCAGTCGCCGGGCGCCGATTCCGTGATGCCGATGACCTTCGTGAGCGGGCCGTTGAAAACGGAGAATGCGTAAGCCTGCCCAATACACAGGTGCACGGCGAGCGCGGCGGGCGGCACCATCCAGCGCGAGAATCCCGGGCGAGCGACGGTGGCCTGTTTGGAGAAGAACGGGGGGGTGCCGGCTTGGCCGGGCGAATTACTGATACTGCTCATGCGTGGTCTCCTGCGGTCGTCGGAAGTGTCGGCTTCTCGCGCAATCGTTCTCTTTTTTGCGCAGCCGGTCATGTTGCGCCGACAACGGTAGGGGGCCGGCGCTCAATCCGCAATATGAGCAGAAAGTGCATAAAGCAGAACATAACCGCGAAAAACAAAAAGCCCGACCTTCGGTCGGGCTTTTTGGAATTCGTGCGGACGGCGTTTTTGGTTGCGGGGGTAGGATTTGAACCTACGACCTTCGGGTTATGAGCCCGACGAGCTGCCAGACTGCTCCACCCCGCGTCCGTCGAAAACAAGAGTATAAGTGAAAGCTGAACCTCATGCAAGCACCATGCACGAGTGCTTATGCTCTCATGCCGTCGGCGTACCCGGCGCGCTGCTGCTCCGAGGGCGCGGCCGGCGACCGGCTGGCGAGCGCGCAGCCGCGCTGCGCTAGAATCGGGGGCCGCAGAGCCCGCTGCCGGCGCGCTCGCAATCCTTCCGTTGGGCAACCGTTCTCTTATACGTCATGGACATCGATCACGATCTGCACGCGATTGCCGCTCAGGAGCAGGCGCTCGTGTTTCCCCGCTTCGATGCGGCCCGGGCGTGGCAGCTCGGCGCCTATCTGCACGAGGTGGCTACGGCGCGTTCGCTTGCGCTCGCCATAGACGTCTCGACATTCGGCCAGACGCTTTTCTTCAGTTCGTTGGAGGGCGCCACCCCCGACAACGCGGCGTGGGTGAGGCGCAAGCGCAGTGTGGTCGAGCATTTTCGACGCAGCTCTTACGCGATCGGGCTGCGCATGCAGCGCGCGGGTACGACGCTCGCCGACAAGCACGGCCTGCCCGTGGCGGAATATGCCGCGCACGGCGGGGCGTTTCCGATCGCATTGGCCGGAGCCGGCGTGATCGGCTGCGTTACCGTGTCGGGCTTGCCGCAGCGCGCCGATCACGAACTCGTGGTGGAGGCGTTGTGCGCCGAACTCGGCGAGGACTACACGAAGCTGGCGCTGACGAGAGTCTGAAGGCCGCGGCTGCGTCACGCGCGTGACGTGCCGGGGGGGCACCGCATCTGCAGGGAACACCGACTCCCGGGCGCGGCGCGCGCGTGCTACCGTTCTTATATCTCAGCTTTCGACGACTGCTCATGTCTCCGTCAGAACCGGTTTCCGTCCTTGCTATCGACGAAGTGCGCTGCCACGTCGAGAATCGAGTCGGTTTTATCGAACTGAATCGCCCGAAGGCGCTCAACGCGCTTTCGGTTCCGATGATTCGTGCAATGCACGCGCGGCTCGACGAATGGCGCGACGATGACGACGTCCTTGCCGTCGTGGTGTACAGCGCGCACGAACGAGCTTTTTGTGCCGGTGGTGACGTGCGGTACTTCTATGAGGCATCCCAGCGCGGCGACGTTGCGGCGCGCGAGCGTTTCTTCGTCGAGGAGTACACACTCGATCACGCCATATTCACCTACCCGAAGCCCTATATCGCGTTGATGAGCGGGATCGTGATGGGCGGGGGTATGGGAATTTCCCTGGCTGCACATCGTACCGGCGGCTTGCGCGTGGTGACGACGTCGACGCAAATGGCCATGCCCGAGACGCGTATCGGCCTTTTCCCGGACGTCGGCTCGAGTTGGTTCCTGGCCCGCGCGCCTGGCGCGATCGGCCGCTATCTGGCGGTAACGGGCGAGACGATCGATGCGGCCGATGCGCTCTACGCGGGGCTCGCCGATATCTGCATCCGCGCCTCGGCCTTGCCCGCGTTGCTCGATGCATTGCGCAGCGAGCGTTTTGGCGCGTCCGGCGATGTCGTCGAATGCGTGAGGCGCGCGGCGCAGGGGGCGCCCTGTGTGCCGGACGACGACGAGGCGGCGGAAACATCGCTTGCCGCCACGCGCGCCTGGATCGACCGGCATTTCGGCCAGTCGGACGTGTCGGGCATCATGGCGTCGCTCGAAACTCAGCAGGAGGAGGGGGCGCGTGACTGGGCCGAGGAGACGATCGGCGTGCTGCGCGATCGCTCGCCGCTCTCGATGGCCGTGTCGCTGGAAGTGGTCGCGCGCGGCGAGGGGACAATGGCCGACTGTTTGCGGCGCGACCTCGATCTCACGCGCTCGATGTTCGAGCATGGAGACGTGCTCGAAGGCGTGCGCGCGCGCATCATCGACAAGGACAACCACCCGCATTGGCGCTTCGCACGCATCGAGGACGTCAGCCGCGCCGATATCGAGCGCATGTTCGTGAGCCCCTGGGCTCCCGACGCGCATCCGCTTCGCCACCTGCGGGGCTGATGTCCCGCCCGACCGGAGCGGGCTTGCGGGGGGGGGCGCTCAGGCCGCGTCGTCTTCGACCGGCGCCATGAACGCGCGCATGAACACGAGTGCGCCCCAGCCCCAGACGGCATTCGCGGCAAAACCGACGGCAAGACGCGGCAGCATATTGCCGCTCGGCCAGATACCGCGCAGCGGATCGACGAGAAACACGCGGGCAGCCGTCAGCACGATGCCGCCGAACACGAAGGCTTGTACCCACGGTGCGGCGCGTTCGGGCGAGATACGCAGCAACCACGCCATCAGGACGGCCCATAGGGCGCTCCAGATCGCGTTGGCGACGAACTCGGGAACCTCGAGCGGCGCGAAAGGAATCGTCGAGAAACCGCCCGTGCCGATGAGGCCGGCCGTGTGCAGCAGCGCTAACGTCGCTTCGCGGAAAAAGAGTGCCGCGAGAAAGCCTGAAACGAAGGGCAGGATGACTTTTTGCATGGAGTGCTTTGCGCGGCCGCGTCACGGGCGATAAGGCCGGCGGCGCGGGCCTTGGGCTCGAACGTGCGACATTATAGGTGCGCGCGAAGACGTCGCGGCGTTACCCGGCGGAAGTGCTAGGATGGATTGACGATTCCATCCAAGGGAGCCGGCCATGTCCAAATCCTTGAGTCCGGAGGCAATCGAGGCGCTCCGGCGCCTGAACGAAGTGGGTATCGGCCAGCAGCCCCCGCTCGTCTCCATGGCCGTGGCGGCCGAACTGCTGGGCGCGGGGCTGGCCGGCGAGAATACCGACGGCGCGATCGAAATCACGTGCGATGGTCGCAAGTATCTGTCCGGGGACTGCGACTAGCGCGGGCGCGCCCGTCACTGGCGGCATCATCGAAGGAGAGCGGCGATGAAACCGAAAGGCGTCGACATGGGTGACTACGAGGAAGCCTATCGCGGGTATGACCTCGAAATCGCCATCGAGCAGGTGATGACGGGCGTGAAGTCGCATTTCCGCGTGCTGAAGGACGGCATGGTCGTCGAGGACTGGCGGCTCGTTCACGTCGAAGAGACGTGGCCGACCGAGCGGCTGGCGGCACGCGCTGCGCTCGATGCGGCGCGTGCCGTTGTCGACGGCAAGCTCGGTGCGTGAGCGCAGCCCTGGGGCAGGGGCGCGCCGGCGCGGGCTTATTGCTCGTCGTCCCCCCAAGGGATTTCGACGTCGGTGATGAACGCGACGGTGGCGAGCGGCCGTGCTTCGTGCCGGCCGACCTTGCCGTCGGCGCGCTGCCATTCGACGCGAAAGACGACCTCGGGGGTTTCCGCGAGCAGCCATACCTTGCGCAGTTCGTCGGGATCGGCGGCCTCGACGGGGCCATCGAGCGAGACGAGCAGCTGTTGCGGCCACAGGCCGTTGGCCGGGTCGTACACGCGGTCGCCGTCCGGAATCGACGTAAATGCCTCGACGCCAATCGTGGCACTGGCTTCTTCCACCATTTTCGCTAGTGCGCGCAAGACGGCGGTGGCACGTGCCGAGTTCGCCTGGCGGATTGCGAGATCGCCGCGCGTCAACGCGTGCTCGAGTCTGGGGTTTGCCTTTTGCTTGCTCATAATGCCTTCCATTGAATCGATACGGGACGGCGAGTCGCGCCACGCCGGTCCGTCGGGTGCATGCTACCACCGGCGGGTGCCGTTGCTATCAGCGAGCCAGCCCGGCAACGCGTGCAAAAGACGTTCCTCTCGGGGTAGCCTGAAGCGGTCGCTGCGCTAGCGTAAAAAGCGCAAGCTGCCTGTATGGCGGCGGACGATAAAGCGGGAGGGGGATAAAAGGCGATGTTGGGGTGGCTGATGGGACTCGAACCCACGACGACAGGAATCACAATCCTGGACTCTACCAACTGAGCTACAGCCACCACTGGAACTTGCTGTCTGGCTTGCCGAGAACCGGCTCGCCGACGAAGAAGCGAGATTATACAAACACGATTGCGGCTTGCCTAGCCCCTCATGCAATAAATTCGGCTTCGTCGCGCAAATGGGCACGGGCCTCGTCGAACACGGCAAGATCCGCAGCCGCGAGTCGCTTGCTGTCCGACAGCACGCGCCGCCACCCGCGCGAACCCGGCACGCCGCGATACAGGCCCAGCGCGTGGCGCGTGATCGCGCCGAGATAGGTGCCGCGCGCGAGTTCGCGCGCGCAATAGTCGATGAGCCGCGCTTCGATTTGCTCCCGGCTTGCCGCGGGCTCGCTGCGCCCATAAAAGCGTGCGTCGACATCCGCCAGCACGAACGGGTTGTGATACGCCTCGCGGCCGAGCATCACGCCGTCGACATGTGCGAGGTGCGTTTGCACCTCGTCCAGCGTCTTGATGCCGCCATTGATGATGATTTCGAGCCGAGGGAAATCCTGCTTGAGCCGGTACGCGTAATCGTATTTGAGCGGCGGGATTTCGCGATTTTCCTTCGGCGACAGACCTTTCAGGATCGCGTTGCGCGCATGGACGATGAAGACTTCGCAGCCGGCCGCGGCGACCGTGCCAACGAAATCGCGCACGAAAGCGTAGTCCTCGACGGTATCCACGCCGATCCGATGCTTGACCGTCACGGGAACGCTCACGGCATCGCGCATCGCTTTCACGCAGTCGGCCACGAGTTGCGGTTCGTTCATGAGGCATGCGCCGAACGCGCCACGCTGCACGCGCTCGGACGGGCAGCCGCAATTGAGGTTGATCTCGTCGTAGCCCCATTGCTCGCCGAGCCGGGCTGCGCGCGCGAGGTCGTCGGGCTCGCTGCCGCCCAACTGCAGCGCGACGGGCGCTTCCTGCGGCTCAAACGCAAGATGACGGGCCACGTCGCCGAACAGCAGCGCCCCCGTCGTCACCATTTCGGTATAGAGCCAGGTATGGCGTGAAATCAGACGATGAAAATAGCGGCAGTGACGGTCGGTCCAGTCCATCATCGGTGCAACGCTTACGCGGCGGGGACTGGCCAGGGAAGATAACTGCATGATGCGCAAAGAAAAACGGGATGGGCCATTTTACCGCAATGCCCGTCTCTCGATGGGCCCGGCGCACGCCCGGCGGGCGCGGCGCCTAGGTACCGGTCGCGGCATGGGCGAGCAGCAGCGCGATCGCGCACGAGGTCAGGCGAGCCAGCGTGCCGTCGGCACGGCTTGTCAATACGATCGGCACGCGCGCGCCCACCACGATTCCGGCAATCCGCGCATCGGCCAGGTATTCGAGCTCCTTCGCCACCATGTTGCCCGCTTCGAGGTCCGGCACCACCAGAATGTCGGACGCGCCCGCGACGGGCGAGCGGATGCCTTTCGCGTGCGCGGCGTCGGCGGAGATCGCGTTGTCGAAGGCGAGGGGGCCATCGACGATGCCGCCTCGTATCTGGCCACGCTCGGCCATCTTGCAGAGCGCCGCCGCATCGATCGTGGCGGGCAGCGTCTCGGTCACCGTTTCGACGGCCGACAGGACGGCCACGCGCGGCTCTTCGATGCCGAGCAACGTCGCGAGATCGATCGCGTTCTGAACGATGTCGCGCTTCTCGCCGAGCGTCGGGCGTACGTTGATGGCGGCGTCGGTAATGAAAAGCGGCCGGGCGTAGTGTGGCACGTCGATCGCGAAGACATGGCTGATGCGGCGTGCTGTACGCAAGCCGCGATCCCGATCGACGACGGCCCGCATGAGCACGTCCGTGTGCAACGCGCCTTTCATGAGCGCCTGAACGCGCCGGGCGCGCGCCATGGCTACAGCCACGGCCGCGGCATCGTCGTCGTGCTCGGCCGTAACGATTTCGTATGGTGCCAGGTCGATGCCTGCCTCGCGCGCGGCGGCGCGGATCTTCGCTTCCGGGCCGACGAGCACGGGGACGATGAGCCCTGCGGCGCCGGCCTCGATCGCCCCGGCGAGCGAGGGCACGTCGACCGGATAGACCACGGCGGTCCGGATCGCCTCGAGCCCGTGCGCCATGCCGATCAGGTGATCGTAGAGTCGGCGCACCGGGCGTGTGACGCCTGCGGAGCCGGCGTCGGCCGCATCGAGTGCGTGCTTTTCGACTGGTTTCATAGGCCGATGGAAAGAGCGGGAACGGGATGTAGGGGGCTCGTCCAGGCGCGAACGCATGGCAATGGACGGCTTTCGCGTGGACAAACCCGATGGCGCTCACTATCCGCCGATTGCCCGTGCCGCGCGTTGATCGAGGTCAATCGAGCGGCTCCGAGCGTGCGGGTGCCGCTAGAATGGAGCCCCGCGCCGTGCCGCGCGAGCGCATGCGCGGCGCATGCCGCAATGAGAGAAACCCAAGGAAAGAAGGAGTAGCGATCGATGCGTGGCGGACTCTCCCGTCGTGATGTGGCCCGGGGCATCCTGGTGATGGCGATGCTTGCGATGCTTGCGATGCTGGCCGGTTGCGGCACGCTCTTCGGTCCGAGGCGGCCCGCGGCGGCCTCCGGGCCCACGCCGGCGGAGCTGCTCGACGCCGAACTCCAGATACCGCCGCAGCCTTCGTCGGAAGCTTTGGGATCGGTTATCGTCACCGCGCCGCTGCACGAGCCGCAGGAGGCGAGACGCGCACCGCCGAAGCCCGTGCATCGGCGCCCGCCGCCGCCGCCGAAGGCCGCGGCTGAAACTCCGCCGCCGCCAGCGCCGGTCGTTCCGCCGCCGATCGTGGCCTCGCGCTTGCTGTCCAACGATACGCGCGGCCTGCTGGACGCTCGCGTTCAGCGTCCCGACGGCAAGGTCATCGGCCGCGCGATCGATGTGCTCGTCGACCGGAATGGAAAACCAACCGAAATGCTCGTCAATCTCAGCGGGTTCATGGGCATCGGCGATCGCAAGGTCCGTTTCCCCTGGAGCGCGTTCGCGTTCAACATGACGCCGCAAAAAGCCTCGGTCACGCTCGGCGTGGCGCCGGGGCAGCCGCCGGCGGCCGGGGCGTTGGGCAAGAAGGCAGCCCGCGTTGCGGGCGGCAATGACGCACCGGGGCTGACGGGGCTCATCGACGTGACGGTCGAGCGCCCCGACGGCTCGCGCGTTGGTCGCGTTACCGACGTGCTCATCGACAACCATGCGCTGCCGCAGGCCGCCGTGGTCGACGTCGGCAGCCTCATTCACGATCGGCGCCGCATCGCGGCCGACTGGTCCGCGCTGAGATTCGTGCCGAAGAGCGACGGCCTGACCGTGCGCACCGATCTGACCGATGCCCAGATCCAGGCGGCGCCGGCGTTCGAGCCCGATCAGCCGGTACGCGCGGTATCGCCCTTCGTGCCGCCCAGGCAGCCGGCGACGCCCGCGGCGCCTCAAGCACGGTGACGGTACAGATGGCAACCATTCGCAGTCTTCGTGCGCTCGACTGGCTGAACTTCTTTCTCGCCAACGTCCAGACGGGCTTCGGGCCGTTCATCGCCTCGTATCTGACATCCAACAAATGGACGCAAGGGGAAATCGGCATAGCGCTTAGCGTGGGCACCGCCACGGCCATGTTGAGCCAGGTGCCGGCCGGCGCGCTGATTGACGCGTTGCGCAACAAGAAAGCGGCCGCGGCCGCGGCCATTCTGGCCATTGCGGCCTGCGCGCTGCTGCTTGCCGCGAGTCCGACGCTCGTACCCGTAATCGCGGCGGAGGTCTTCCATGGGTTTGCCAGCTGCATGCTGACACCGGCCATCGCGGCGATCTCGTTCGCGCTCGTCGGCCGTCATGCGCTCGGCAACCGGCTCGGGCGCAATGCCACCTATGCTTCCATTGGCAGCGCCGTGGCCGCCGCTCTGATGGGCCTCTTCGGCGAGTATTCGTCGGCGCGTGCGGTGTTCTGGCTGACCGCCGGGCTGACGGTGCCGGCGCTCGTCGCCTTGTCGATGATCGAGCACACCGGACGCATTGCGGTGAGCAACGCCAGCGCGGAACCGGTCAGGCGCTCCAGCATGAGCGAGTTGCTGCGCGACAGGCGCGTGCTCATTTTTTCCGCATGCATTGCACTGTTCCACCTGTCCAATGCCGCCATGCTGAATCTCGCGGCGGGCGAAGTGACGACGCACATGAGCGACAACGTCCAACTCGTGATCGCGGCATGCATCATCGTGCCGCAGATGGTCGTCGCCGCGCTTTCGCCCTGGGTCGGCCGCTCGGCCGAGCGCTGGGGCCGGCGCCCGCTGCTGTTGTTCGGATTCGCGGCGCTGCCCGTGCGCGCGCTGTTGTTCGCCGGCGTGTCGAGCCCGTACCTGCTGGTACCGGTGCAGCTTTTCGATGGGATCAGTGCCGCGGTTTTCGGCGTCATGCTGCCGCTGATCGCAGCCGATGTGGCGGGGGGCAAGGGCCACTACAACCTATGTATCGGGCTCTTCGGACTCACAGCCGGTATCGGCGCGACACTCTCGACGCTCGTGGCCGGTTTCATCGCCGACCACTTCGGCAACACTGCCAGCTTTTTGTGCCTCGCGGCGGCCGGGGCGATGGCCGTACTGCTCGTGTGGGCTGCACTGCCGGAAACGCGCGATGCGGACGAAACGCCGGCGAGCACGCCGGCGCCGTCCGCCTGAGCGGCGCGGCTTCAGCGCATCATCCGGCGGCGAAAGAGCGCGGCGCACACGAGAAACGGAACCACCACGTAAGCGGCGAGCACGGCCACATCGACGAGCGCTCCCGTCATCGGCCGGCCGAGCATTGCCGCCCGGATCAACTCGACGGCATGTGCGAGCGGCAATGCTTGCGCGGCGTGGCGCACCGGCATCGGCAACTGGGTGAGCGGAAAGAACACGCCCGAGAGCAGCAGCATTGGCGTGATCACGAGCGTTTGATAGAACATGAAGAAGTCGTAGGACGGGGCGAGCGCGGTCACGATCATCGCCAGGCTTGCAAACGCAAGCCCCGAGAGGGCGACGACGGGCAGGGCGGCGAGCATCGACGGGAAGTTCGCGTAGCCGAGCACCCCGGCCACGAGCATGATCGCCGCGCCGGAAAGCACGGCCTTGCTTGCTGCCCAGGCGATCTCTCCGAGGACGATATCGCCGAGCGTCAACGGCGTATGCATGATCGCTTCCCAGGTTCGCTGCACGTGCATGCGCGAGAAGCCCGAGTACATCGATTCGAAGCTGGCCGACATCATGACGCTCGAGGCCACTGTGCCCGCGGCCAGAAAAGCGATATAGGGTACGCCGTCGACTTCCCCCACCATCAGCCCGAGACCGAAGCCGAGGCCGAACAGGTAGATCATCGGATCGGCGAGATTGCCGAACATCGAGGCGAGGGCGAGCTTGCGCCAGACCAGATAGTTGCGGCGCCACACCGATAACCAGTTGGTAGCGTTTGCAGGCAGCGCGAGGCGGGGACCGGGCGTATGCATCGGAAGCGGGCCGTGCCGGTTGTCACGAGGCGAATATGAAGAGGTTTCCATGGTATCGAGGCGGGCGCGTGACGGTTCAGTCCTGCATTTCGCGGCCGGTGAGCCGCAGGAATACGTCTTCGAGATTGGCCGGGCGGTGCAGGTAGCGCAAACCCGGGCGGCCGGCGAGACGCGCATTGACGGGCTGTGCATCTTCGACGTAGCAAAAAAGCGTCTCGCCGCTGATCTCGGTGCGTGCCGCGAATGGGGCCAGCTCGTCGCGCAGCGCGGCCGGCTCGGCGCCATACACTTCGATGACATCGCAGCCGATCTCGGACGCGATCAACTCATCGGGCGAACCCTCTGCGATCTTGCGCCCTTCCTCGATAATGCAAAGGCGGTCGCACAGCCGCTCGGCCTCCTCCATGAAATGCGTGGTGAGCAGAATGGTCTTGCCGCGCGCGATCAGCGAGCGCAGCCGTTCCCATATGAGGTGACGTGCTTGCGGGTCGAGGCCGGTGGTCGGCTCGTCGAGAATCAGCACGTCAGGGTCGTTGACCAAAGCGCGCGCGAGCGTGAGACGCCGCTTCATGCCCCCCGAAAGCTCGGCCACGCGTGCATCGGCTTTGCTTTCGAGGCGGGCGAATTCGAGGAGCGGTTCGACCATGGCGCGCGTCTTGCTCGCCGACAGGCCGAAATAGCGCCCGAAGACGAGCAGATTCTCGCGCACGGTGAAATCGGGATCGAGGTTGTCGAATTGCGGGACGACGCCGACGCGCTGGCGCGCAATGCGCGCGTACCGCGGAATTGCCTGGCCGCCGAGCGAAATTGCGCCCGCATCGGGCTCGGCGATACCGAGCAGCATGCGCAGCGTGGTCGTCTTGCCTGCGCCGTTGGGCCCGAGCAGGCCGAAGCATTCGCCGGTGCCTACGTGGAACGACAATTGGTCGACGACGGTTTTCCCGCCGTAGCGCTTCTCGACATGGGTGAATTCGATTGCGTGATTCGACATGGGACGATGCGGCAGCGGACCGGCCGACGCCAGGAAAAATGGGCGCCTCATTCTAGTGCAGTTCGGCGCGATTGCCGATCTGCACGTGCGATGCGGCGAATCGTCGGACTAGGCGTTTTCCATCTCTTGCAACTGCGATTGCGGCGCACCATGATTCAAACGTACGTCTGCGGTGGTGCGGACAGGGAGGCCAGCATGGCGAGCTATAAAAAGATTCTGCTTTGTTACGACGGCACGCGCGAGGGTCGCAAGGCATTGCGCTGCGGCGCCGATCTCGCACTCGATCTCAAGGCCGAGGCGCATCTGCTCTCGGTGGTCGATATGCGCACGAGCATCGCGCAAAGCGCCGGGCTGTTGACCGATGTCGCTTGCGGCCGTTTCGAGGAAGCCGCGCGTGAAATTCTGCAAGAGGGCGTGGACTGGTTGACGGAGCGCGGCGTGTGCGCACAGGGGCATTTTGCGTTCGGGCATCCGATCGACGAGATTGCCCGTCTGGCCGAGGAACTCGAGGTCGATCTCGTCGTGGTGGGGCACCGTGCGCGCAGCGGCTTGTCGCGATGGTGGATGGGCGCGGGCAATACGCCGTTGCTCGACCGCGTTTCCTGCAGCATTCTCGTTGCGGTTTCCACGGCGCATGAGCAAGAGCCGGTCAGGCAGCCCGTCGCGCAGGCTGGTGCAGGGACCGAGAGCTAGACAGTGCGGTACGGTCTTAATTGCGCCGGCCGAGGTCAACCGCGGCCAGCTTCCAATCGAACCAGCCGCTGCGCTGGAAGAGCACGCTGTACGGCTCGCTCTGGTCGTCCCGACGATACGTGACCGCGAAAGTATCGATACTCCGATAGCCTGCTGACGCGCGCGGCGGCTTCGGTTCCGGCGTTACCGTACTTTGCCCTGGCGCCGCATTTTCGCCTTGCGCGGGAGGATTGCCGCCGGCAGTGACGTCCCCGCCCTGGCCAGGCGGGGGTGGCGCCTCGCCAGGATCGCCATGGGGCGGGATGCCGTTGAGCAACGCAGCCACGCCATCGGGGGTGGCATAGGCGTCGACGAGCGGACCGATCAGCGCAATGCCCACAAGCGCACCCAATGCCGCGAAGGGGTGCTCGCGCTTTTGCGTTTCTATCCTCCGTGCGAGCAGATCGGTGACCTGTTGCTTCAGGCTCGTGCGCAAGGACGGGTAATCGACGTACCGACTGACCGTCTCGGCGTCGCGCGCGTCAGCCGCCCGCTTGAGGCGGTCAAGTACGAGATAGGGGGATGCATAGCTGTAGGCGGCTATCCCGAATACGACGAGCAGGGCGAGCACAAGCGCGGCGATCAGGGGCATGCGGCGGGGCATGCGGCGCGCAGGGCGGGTGTAGCGAGGTTGGTCGTTGTTCATTGATTCAACGAATGGATCGATGGAACTCGAATGGACCACCTGCCGGGCGAAACGATCCCGTAGTCGTTGTCGTTACCCGAGTTGGGCGGCACGGAGGCCGGCCCGCTCCTCGTCGATGCAGCGGTCGATCATCCGGCAAACCGCATCGATGCTGCCGACCAGGATGACGCGTGACGGCCCATGATAGACGCGGACGGGCGCGCGACGCGAAGGCTCGGCATGCACGGCGCTGTTCAACGAGACGCGCGCGAAAGCAGGCATTGCAGCCAACTGGGCGTTGACCGTAGCGCCGGGCGCGGAAAATCCGGATGCACCAGCAGGCTCGAGCGAATCGAGCGGAGGGCATGGCACGAGGCCGCGCAAGTGGCGCAGCCGGCCGAAATGGCGAAATGGCATGAGGCGAGCGAGGCGATTCATGGCGTCTCCCTGCGGTTCAGAATTCGGTTGGGCGAATGAGGCCGACCGCGATCCCTTCCAGCGCGAAGTCGCCGCTGCCGGCTTTCACGAAGATGTTTTCGTAATCGGGGTTTTCAGCGACAAGCTCGATGCCGTCAGGGCGACGCTTCAGGCGCTTTACGGTGACGTCGTCGCCCAGACGGGCGACGATGATCTGGCCGTCTTTCGCTTCGGTGCGCTTTTGCACGGCGAGCAGGTCGCCATCGAGAATGCCCGCATCGCGCATCGAGAGACCGCGCACCTGCAGCAGGTAGTCGGGCTTGCTGGTAAAGAGCGCGGGATCGCAGGCGTAATGTTGCGAAATGTGCTCCTGCGCAAGGATCGGGCTTCCGGCTGCCACGCGACCCACGAGCGGAAGCGACAACTGCATGATTGCCGCATGCGGCAGCGTGAGCTGCCGCGGCATGTCGTCCGGAGCGAGCAGCCGGATGCCGCGCGACGCGCCGGCTGCGAGCTCGATCACGCCTTTGCGCGCGAGCGCGCGCAGATGTTCCTCTGCCGAGTTCGCCGAACTGAAGCCCAGCGCGGCGGCGATCTCCGCCCGGGTGGGCGGGAAGCCGCTGTGCTCGATCGATTCGCGGATCAAGTCATAGACCTGCTGCTGCCGTGCTGTCAGTTTTGTCATGGCGCCACTGTATGAATGAACAGGTGGCTGTATTTTTATACAGTATCGGCCGGATTTCAAGTAAACGTTGCGACCCCCGCGCCCTTAGCAGAAATTCGTATAAAAAAATAAGGAATCATTCGTTTCGATCATAAGACCCCGCCGATAGACTTGCCGAATACATAACGAAGGCCTACGCGGCAAGGAGAAGTCGAATGAAGCAACGGGGATCCGGTCGGTCCGGCGCACGCCGGCGTTTGTTCGCGGCGCTCGTCGCGGGCGCCGCGGCGATGCTGCTCGGGCCCGGCATCGCGGCCGCCGATGAAAGCACGCTGCTGAACGTTTCGTACGACCCGACGCGCGAGCTCTATCAGGACATCGACAAAGCTTTTGCGGCGCAGTGGAAGCTGCAGACGGGGCAGTCGCTCTCGATCCGGCAGTCGCACGGCGGCTCGGGCGCGCAGGCGCGCTCCGTGCTCGACGGGCTGCAGGCCGACGTCGTCACGCTTGCGCTGGCCTATGACATCGACGCGCTCGCGCAGCGCGGGCTGATCGCGCACGACTGGCAAAAGCGGCTTCCGGACAACGCCTCGCCCTACACGTCGACGATCGTCTTTCTTGTGCGCCACGGCAACCCGAAGCAGATCAAGGATTGGGACGATCTCGTCAAACCCGGCGTGTCGATCGTCACGCCGAACCCCAAGACTTCGGGCGGCGCGCGCTGGAACTATCTGGCGGCCTGGGCCTATGCCCTGAAGCAGCCTGGCGGCAACGAGAACAGCGCGAAGGCGTTCGTCACGCAGCTCTATCGCAACGCGGGCGTGCTCGACTCGGGCGCGCGCGGCGCCACGACGAGCTTCGTGCAGCGCGGGCTGGGCGACGTCCTCATCGCCTGGGAAAACGAAGCGTTCCTGGCGCGCAAAGAATTCGGTTCCGACAAATTCGAGATCGTCGTGCCTTCGGCTAGCATTCTGGCCGAGCCGCCCGTTGCGGTTGTCGACCGTGTGGTCGACAAGCGCGGCACACGCAAGCTCGCCGATGCTTATTTGCGCTTCCTTTATACCGACGAAGGGCAGCGCATCGCCGCGCGCAACTTCTATCGGCCGCGCGCGACGAACCTGCCCGCCGACCTCACCGCCCAGTTTCCGAAGCTGAAGCTTTATACGGTCGACGATACCTTCGGCGGCTGGGCCAAGGCGCAAAAGACGCACTTCGCCGACGGCGGCGTCTTCGATTCGATCTACCAGCCGCACTGAAGGCGCGCGGACGGCCGGGAGCCGCCCCGCGCAAGCGGAGAACGGCCGACAACATGCATCCACGCGCAACCACCCGCAAAAGACAGACGAGCCAAGCATGACCACGTTCGCTTTTCGCCGGCCCGGCCGCCTGCCGGGCTTCGGCATGACGCTGGGGCTCACGGTGACTTATTTGAGCCTCGTTGTCCTCGTACCGCTCGCGTCGGCGTTCCTCAAGGCCGCAACGCTCGACGCAGCCCAATTCTTCGCGGCGATCGCGGCGCCGCGCGTGCTCGCCTCCTATCGGCTCACGTTCGGGGCCGCGGCGCTTGCGGCGCTCGTCAACGGCGTGTTCGGGCTGCTCGTGGCCTGGGTGCTCGTGCGCTATCCATTTCCGGGCAAGCGCATCGTGGATGCGATCGTCGATCTTCCGTTCGCCCTGCCCACGGCAGTAGCCGGCATCTCGCTCGCGGCCGTGTATGCCGAGCACGGCTGGATCGGCGCCCTGTTGGCACCGCTCGGCGTCAAGGTGGCATTCACGCCGCTCGGCGTGCTCGTCGCACTGACGTTCATTGGCCTGCCATTCGTCGTACGCACTGTCGAGCCCGTGCTGCAGGATTTCGAGCGCGCGCAGGAGGAGGCGGCCGCCTGCCTCGGCGCGTCGCGCTGGCAGGCCTTTTCGCGCGTCGTGCTGCCGGCGCTCGCGCCGGCACTCCTCACCGGTGTCGCGCTTGCCTTTGCGCGCGCGCTCGGCGAATACGGGTCCGTCATCTTCATCGCGGGCAATATCCCCATGAGATCCGAAGTGACTTCGCTGCTGATCATCACCAAGCTGGAGCAGTATGACTACGCGGGCGCGACCGCGCTCGCCGCGGCGATGCTCGTTGCGTCGTTTTTCATGCTCTTCGCGATCAACGCGATTCAATGGCACTGGCAGCGGCGCACGAGCGGCGCGCGTACGCTGCGGAACAGGCGGGCAAGGGTGGCCGCCGAGTGGCAAGGCGGTGCCCAATGACGCGCTTCGCCGTGGCAGGGCAGCCCACCCGAGAAAAGACGCCCGCATTGCATGCGGCCGCGGGCGGCCACGCACTTCATGCGGCAGTATCCGCGCGCGTGCCCGCGGTGCGACGGAAAAAGGCGGCGCGCGCCGTGCGGTGGACGCTCACCGCGGCGGCGCTGGCTTTTCTCGCGCTTTTTCTCGTCGTGCCGCTCGCGGCCGTCTTCGCCGAGGCGTTGAGTAAAGGCATCGCCTATTATTTCGACGCGCTGGCGGAGCCCGACGCGCGTGCGGCCATTGCGCTGACGCTGGCGGTCGCCGCGATCGCGGTGCCGCTCAACCTCGTGTTCGGCATGGCGGCGTCGTGGGCCATCGCGAAGTTCGAGTTTCGCGGCAAGGCGCTGCTGACGACGCTGATCGATCTGCCGTTTTCCGTGTCGCCGGTGATCTCGGGCGTGGTCTACGTCCTGCTCTTCGGCGCACAAGGATGGTTTGGCCCGTGGCTTGCCGCGCATGATCTGCAAATCGTTTTTGCCGTTCCGGGGATCGTTCTCGCCACTGTTTTCGTGACGTTTCCGTTCGTCGCGCGCGAACTCGTTCCGCTGATGCAGGCGCAAGGCAAGGACGAGGAGGAGGCCGCGCGCGTGCTCGGGGCCTCGGGCTGGCAGATCTGGCGGCGCGTCACGCTGCCCAACGTGAAGTGGGGGCTGCTTTACGGCGTCATCCTATGCAACGCCCGCGCGATGGGCGAGTTCGGCGCCGTCTCGGTGGTATCCGGGCATATCCGCGGCATGACCAACACGATGCCGTTGCATGTCGAGGTGCTTTACAACGACTACAACTTCGCCGCCGCGTTCGCGGTCGCATCGCTGCTGGCATTGATCGCGCTCGCCACGCTCGCCGTCAAGCTGATTGCCGAACGCCGCCTCGCGGCGGCAGGCACGGCGTCTCACCTATAAGAGGTCCAGCATGGGCATCACTGTTCGCAATGTGCAAAAACGATTCGGCGCATTCACCGCGCTCGATGGTGTATCGCTCCAGTTCGAGCGCGGAGAGCTCGCCGCGCTGATCGGGCCGTCGGGTTGCGGCAAGACGACGCTTTTGCGCGTCATCGCGGGCCTCGAGGCGGCCGATGCCGGTGAAATCGTCCTGAACGGGCGGGACGTGAGCGGGCTCGACGCGCGCGAGCGCCAGGTCGGGTTCGTCTTCCAGCACTACGCGCTTTTTCGCCATATGACCGTGTTCGAAAACGTGGCCTTCGGTCTGCGCGTGAAGCCGCGCCGCATGCGGCCATCGGATTCGGCGATCCGGGCGAGGGTGCGCGAGCTGCTCGCGCTCGTTCAGCTCGGACATCTGGGTGAACGCTATCCGGCCGAGCTCTCGGGGGGCCAGCGGCAGCGTGTTGCGCTGGCGCGCGCGCTGGCCGTCGAACCGTCGGTGCTGCTGCTCGACGAGCCGTTCGGTGCGCTCGACGCCAAGGTGCGCAAGGAACTGCGCGGCTGGTTGCGGCGGCTGCACGACGAACTCGCGATCACGACGATCTTCGTCACGCACGACCAGGAAGAGGCGCTGGACGTGGCCGACCGCATCGTCGTGCTCAACCGGGGTCGCATCGAGCAGCAAGGCGCGCCGGACGAGGTCTACGAGCGCCCGTTGACACCGTTCGTCTACGACTTTCTGGGCGCGGCGAACCGCGTGCCGGGCACGATCGCGCCGCACGGTTTCGTCGTCGACGGCGCGCGGGCGCCGCTTGCGAGCGACGCTGTCACGGGCGCCGGCACGGCTGCCTCGGGGCCGACTGTCGCTTATGTGCGCCCACACGAGCTCGAACTGCATCCGGGCGACGCGGCGCGCGCCGACGGCGTGGCGGCCGATGTGCGGCGCGTGCTCGCACGCGGCGCGTCGGTGCGCGTGGAGTTGGCGGCGGATACGGGGATGCTCGAAGCCGAGCTCGCGCGCGAAGCGTGGCGTTCGCTCGAGCTTGCCGAAGGCGATCGGGTCACCGTCGTGCCGCGCTCGATGCGCGTATTCGAAGCGAGCTGAAGGCGCGGCGATGCGCGGCGGTATTCATTGAAATGACGAGGTCCGAATGAACTTCCAGCAACTGCGCTATGTGCGCGAAGCGGTGCGCCGCAACCTGAACCTGACCGAAGTCGCCAATGTGCTGTATGCGTCGCAATCGGGCGTATCCAAGCAGATCAAGGACCTCGAGGACGAGCTCGGGGTCGATATTTTCGTGCGGCGCGGCAAGCGGCTCACGGGCCTCACCGAGCCCGGCAAGGCCGTGCACCGGCTCATCGAGCGCATGCTGCTCGACGCCGAGAACCTGCGCCGCGTGGCGCGCCAGTATGCCGACGAGGACACGGGCCACCTCGTCGTGGCCACAACCCATACGCAGGCGCGCTATGCGCTGCCTTCGGTCATCCGCGAGTTCAGGGAAGTATTTCCGAAGGTCCACCTCGCGCTGCGTCAGGGCAACCCCCGGCAGATCGCGCAGATGCTCGTCGAAGGCGAGGCCGATATCGCGATCTCCACCGAGGCGCTCGACCGCTACCCCGACATCGTGACGTTTCCCTGCTATTCGTGGCATCACATCGTCGTCGTGCCGCAGCAGCATCCGCTCGTCGGCCACGCGAATGTGGCGCTCGAGGATGTCGCCGAATATCCGATCATCACCTACGAGCGCGATTTCACGGGCCGCTCGCACATCGACGAAGCCTTCGCGAAGACAGGCCGCCTGCCCGATGTCGTTCTGACGGCCATCGATGCCGATGTCATCAAGACCTATGTGGAACTCGGCATGGGCGTGGGCATCGTCGCAGCGATGGCCTACGACGCCAGGCGCGACTCCGGGCTCGTCGCCCTCGACTCGCAGCACCTGTTCGAGGCGAGCACGACGCGCGTGGGTCTGCGCAAGGGCGCGATCCTGCGCGCCTACGCCTACCGGCTCATCGAGATGTTCGCGCCGCAGCTCGCCGGCACGGACATCACCGGCCGGCTGCGCGAGGCGGCGTGACCGCCCGGGCACCGGCCGGGCGAGCCGCCCCGGGCGGTTGTCGCCACGGAGGTGCAACGCGGTATGCCGAAGCGATGCTTGCCACGTATAGAATGGCGGCCATGAATACCACTGCCATTCCCGCTTCCTCTTCCCCGCGTGCGCGCGTCGCCGTGCTCGCCACCGGTGGCACGATCGCCGGCTCCGCCGCGGATGCCGCACGCACGGCCGGCTATCAGGCCGGCGTCGTCGGCGTCGACAAGCTGCTGGCCGCCGTGCCGGCGCTGGCCGCCGTGGCCGACGTCAGCGCCGAACAAGTGGCCAGCATCGACAGCAAGGATCTCGATGCGGCGCTCTGGACCACCCTCGCGCGGCGTATCGACGAACTCGCGGCGCGCGACGATGTGGATGGCATCGTCGTCACGCACGGCACCGATACGCTCGAGGAAACCGCCTATCTGCTGCATCTGACGGTGAAGACGGCCAAGCCCGTCGTGCTGACGGCCGCCATGCGCCCGTCGTCGGCGCTGTCGGCCGATGGCCCGCTGAATCTGCTCGGCGCCGTGACCGTCGCCGCCCATCGCGCCGCACACGGGCAAGGCGTGCTCGTCGCATTCAACAACCGGATCCACAGCGCACGCGACATCGTGAAGACGAGCACCTACGCCGTCGACGCGTTCCAATCGCCCGAGGTCGGCGCATTGGGATGGGTGCAGGATGGGCGCGTCGAGTTTCAGCGCAGCGTCGTGCGCCCGCACACGGCGGCCACGCCGTTCGCCGTTGGCGACACATGGCCGGGCGTCGAGGTCGTGCCGAGCTATGCCGGCGCGTCGCGCTTGGCGGTGGATGCGCTCGTCGCCGCGCGCGTGAACGGCATCGTCGTCGCCGGCACGGGCAACGGCTCGATCCATGCGTCCGTGCAGGCGGCGCTCGGCGACGCGGTGCAGCAGGGAATCGCCGTCGTGCGCGCCTCACGCGTCGGCTCGGGCCATGTCATGCGCAATGGCGCCGCGCCCGACGACGCGCTCGGGTTCGTGAGCGCGGGCTCGCTCAACCCCTACAAAGCGCGCGTGCTGCTGATGCTGGCGCTGGCGGCGGGGATGACCGGGCGCGCCGTGCTGCAACTGGCCTTCGATACGTACTGACGGGTGTGGGCTGCGGGCGGCCGGGCCGTTCGTCGATTCTTCGCCGGGAGGCACGCTGGGCCGGGGGACGGGCCACGGCCGGAGCATCCAGGTGGGTGCGGTGTGCGGCGGCGCCAATGGGCGAAAGGCTTGCCTCGCACCCAGGTTTCCGACAGGCGAACACCCGACGACGACGTCTGACCGACCAAGGCTTCCCCGTCGACGTCGGGTGCCGCTGGCGGACCCAACCAACCGCCTTCGGGCCGGAAAGCGGTTTTTGTGCCCGCCCGGTGCCCACCACCGTCCTTGCGGGCGGCGTGGGCGGCCGGGCGGAGCCCCCCTCGAGCGGCCGCCGGGCAAGGCCGGCGGCCATGTCTTCCTCCATTCTCGTTGCCGGTCGCGCCTTGCCGGCCGATCGGCCGGCAGAACGCATCAGGCTGCGAGCGCCGCGTTGTTCTCCGACTGGGCGATCTCGAACCCGGCCATGATTTCGAGTGCGCGCACGAGCGCCGAGTGATCCCAGCCGCTACCGTCGTGCGCCGCGCACACGCTGAACAACTGCTGGGCGCTCGCCGTGTTCGGTAGCGCGATGCCGAGCTTGCGGGCGCCGTCGAGTGCAAGGTTCAGATCCTTGCGGTGCAGCTCGATGCGAAACCCGGGCTTGAAGGTGCGCTTCGTCATCCGTTCGCCGTGGACTTCGAGAATGCGCGAGGACGCGAAGCCGCCCATCAGCGCGCGGCGTACGCGCTCAGGATCGGCCCCCGAGCGCGCCGCGAAGAGCAGCGCTTCGGCAACCGCCTCGATATTGAGCGCGACGATGATCTGGTTGGCGACCTTGCAGGTCTGGCCGGCGCCGTTGTCGCCGATCAGCGAGACGTTCTTGCCCATCAGATCGAAAAGCGACTTGGCGCGCTCGAAGGCGGCCTGTGGGCCGCCCACCATGATCGTTAGCGTGGCGTCGCGCGCGCCGACCTCCCCGCCGGAGACCGGCGCGTCGAGGTAGTCGCAGCCGAGTGCATTGATGCGCCTGGCGAACGCCTGCGTCTCCAGCGGCGAGATGGAGCTCATGTCGATGACGAGCTTGCCGGCCGAGAGGCCGTGGGCGATGCCGTCTGCGGCGAAGAGCACGTTTTCGACATCGGGCGTGTCCGGCACCATCGATATGACGATCTCCGAGGCGGCCGCGACAGCGGTGGAGTCGGCGAGCACGGTCGTGCGCGTGTGCAGGTCTTCAGGTACCGGGTACTTGCCGTTGACGACGAGCGTGTGGCCGCCCTTGAGGAGGTTGCGGGCCATGTGCGAGCCCATGATACCGAGTCCGATGAAGCCGATCGTTGCCATGTTGATTGTGTCCGTCTGGGGTTGCAAAGGAATGGGGGGCGAGACGAGCTGCGCGCCGCCTACTGTGCGCCGAGCGTGCGGAGCCAGCCGAGGCCTTCGACCGTCGTCGTGCGCGGCTTGTACTCGCAGCCGACGTAGCCGGCGTATCCGAGCCGATCGAGCAGGGCGAACAGGAACGGGTAATGGATTTCGCCCGTGCCGGGCTCGTGCCGTCCCGGGTTGTCGGCCAACTGGATATGGCCGATGCGCGCAAGGTTGCGCTCGATAGTGGCCGCGAGTTCGCCCTCCATACGCTGCATGTGATAGATGTCGTACTGCAGAAACAGATTGTCCGAGTCCACGGCGGCAATCACGTCGAGCGCGTCTGTCGAGCGGTTCAGCGCGAAGCCGGGAATGTCATAAGTGTTGCAGGGCTCGACGAGCAACCGGACCCCTTCGCGTTTTAGCGCCGCCGCGGCAAAGCGCAGATTCTCGACTATCGTCGTGCGCGCGCGATCGGGGTCGACGCCGGCCGGCCGAATGCCGACGAGGCAATTGAGTCGAGGCACCCCGAGGGCTTTGGCGTACTCGATGGCGCGGCCCACACCGTCCTGGAACTCACCCACCCGGTCAGGCAGGCATGCGATGCCGCGCTCGCCGCCTTCCCAGTTGCCTGCGGGCAGGTTGTGCAGCACGAGCCGCAGACCGTTCGTCGACAGCCGCTCGACAAGCTCGGCAGCCGGGTAGGGGTAGGGAAACAGGAACTCGACGGCATCGAAGCCGGCTCGCGAGGCGGCGGCGAAGCGCTCGAGAAACGGCACTTCATTGAACAGCATCGTCAGATTGGCTGCGAACTTTGGCATGGCGGCTTGTCTCTTCGGTCGGTCAGGGGAATGGGCGTTCGGTCAGTCGAACGCCGAAATGGTGGTCGGCGCATCCTCTGCGTTTTCGGCGAGCGGCTCGAATTCGTTGATTGCGTCGATCTCCGCACCCATCGCGATGTTCGTCACGCGCTCGAGGATGACCTCGACCACGATCGGAACCTTGTGCTCGGCGGCCATCGCCTGCGCTTTTTCGAGCGCCGGGGCGATTTCCTCGGGCCGGAACACGCGCAGCGCCTTGCAGCCGAGGCCGAGCGCCACGGCAACATGATCGACGCCATAGCCGTTTACTTCGGGTGCGTTGATGTTCTCGAACGCGAGCTGCACGCAATAGTCCATCTCGAAGGCGCGCTGTGCCTGCCGGATGAGCCCCAGGTACGAGTTGTTGACCACCACGTGCACGTAGGGCAGGTTGAACTGGGCTCCAACGGCGAGTTCCTCGATCATGAACTGGAAGTCGTAGTCGCCCGAGAGCGCGACGATCGGCCGTTGCGGATCCGCGGCGCGCACGCCCAACGCGGCGGGGATCGTCCAGCCGAGCGGGCCGGCCTGCCCGCAGTTGATCCAGTTGCGCGCCTTGTACACGTGCAGGAACTGCGCCCCGGCGATCTGCGAAAGGCCGATCGTGCTTACATAGCAGGTATCCCGGCCGAATACCTTGTTCATTTCCTCGTAGACGCGCTGAGGCTTGATCGGCACGTTCTCGAAGTGCGTCTTGCGGTGCAGCGTGCGCTTGCGCGCCTGGCAGGCTGCCACCCACTCGCCGCGATCCTTGAGCCGGCCCTGCGCTTTCCACTCGCGTGCCACTTCCACGAAGAGCTCGAGCGCGGCCTTCGCGTCCGAGACGATCCCGAGATCGGGCCCGAACACCCGGCCGATCTGAGTCGGCTCGATATCGACGTGCACGAACCTGCGCCCCTTCGTATAGACCTCGATGCTGCCTGTGTGCCGGTTCGCCCAGCGGTTGCCGATGCCGAGTACGAAGTCGGATGCGAGCATCGTGGCGTTGCCGTAGCGATGCGACGTCTGCAGCCCGACCATGCCCGCCATGAGCGGGTGATCGTCGGGGATGGCACCCCACGACATGAGCGTGGGGATCACGGGCACGCCGAGCGTTTCGGCGAAGGCTACCAGCAGATCCTCCGCCGCGGCGTTGAGTACGCCGCCGCCCGAGACGATGAGCGGGCGCTCGGCGTCGTTGAGCATGGCGAGCGCGGCCTCTATCTGGGCGCGCGATGCGCGCGGCTTGTAGATGGGCAGCGGCTCGTAGGTATCGATGTCGAACTCGATTTCGGCCAGTTGGACGTCGAGCGGCAGATCGACGAGCACAGGCCCCGGCCTGCCGGAGCGCATGAGGTGAAACGCCTGCTGGAACACGCGCGGCACGAGGGCGGGCTCGCGCACGGTCACGGCCCACTTCGTCACGGGCTTCGCGATGGACTCGATGTCGACAGCCTGGAAGTCCTCCTTGTAGAGCCGCGCGCGCGGTGCTTGGCCGGTGATGGCGAGGATCGGAATCGAGTCGGCCGAGGCCGAGTAGAGGCCGGTAATCATGTCGGTACCGGCGGGGCCCGAAGTGCCGATGCATACGCCGATATTGCCCGGAGCGGCTCGGGTATAGCCCTCTGCCATGTGGGAGGCGCCTTCGACATGCCGGGCGAGGACATGGCTGATGCCGCCGGCTTTTTTCATCGCCGAATAAAACGGATTGATCGCGGCGCCCGGCACGCCGAAGGCCGTGTCGATGCCTTCTTTCTCGAGTACGAGTACGGCTGCGTCGACGGCTCTCATTTTCGGCATGGGTGTCTCCTGTCCTGAAATGACAATGCGTTCTTCGATTGGAAGCACTGTAGAAGTCCGGCAAAGGTTTGATAAGATCGCTTCCGGTTGATAGATCCGATACAAAAAGTATTGAATGGCGCGAGCATCCGGGCGCCGCGCACAAGGAGACCGGCGATGGACCGCTTCAAGCAGATCGAAACGTTCGTGCGCGTGGCCGATGCCGGCAGCCTGGCGGCTGCTGCGCTTGAGGAAGGCGTCTCGCCCGTGGTGCTCGGGCGGCGCATCGATGCGCTCGAAAAGCGCCTCGGGGTGAAGCTGATGTACCGCTCCACGCGCCGTCTGGTCGTAAGCGAGGACGGCGCTGCGTTTCTGGAGCGCTGCAGGGGGCTGCTCGCCGAGTGGGATCAGGCCGAAAACGAGCTCGCGGCCGGCCGCCGCGCGGTGGGAGGGCACCTGATCGTTTCCGCGCCGGCTGCGTTTGGCCGCAAGCACGTGGCGCCGCTCGCTCCGGCGTTCATGGCGGATAAGCCCGATCTGAGGGTGTCGTTCAATCTGACCGATCGTGTCGTCGATCTCGTTCGCGAGGGCTACGATCTTTCGATCCGGATCGGCGGCGCGGTCGATCCGAGTTTCGTTGCCGTGAAACTCGCCACGAACCGGCGCGTCGTGTGCGGCACGCCCGCGTACTTCGCCAGGCACGGGCGCCCGCGCGCGCTCGACGAGCTGCCCGCGCACAACTGCCTCGCTTTCAATCTGCAAGGGGGCCAGAACAGGGGCTGGTACTTTCGCCGTAATGGCAAGCTTGCGACGGTTCGCGTAACGGGCACGCTCGATTGCAACGACGGCGAACTGCTGCACCGCTGGGTGTCGGAAGGGCTCGGCCTCGGCTGGCGCTCGACCTGGGAGATTGCCGAGCAGCTCGCGCGCGGCGAGCTCGAGACGGTGCTCGACGAATTCGCGCTGCCCGATTACGACATCCTCGCCGTCTATCCCCAACAGCGGTACGTCCCGGCCAAGGTCCGATACTTCATCGACTACCTGAAAGCGGTTTACGCCAAACCGGGATACTGGGGCGGGGCGACCTGATCCCGCTCCCTTGCAGCCGCTACCACCCTTTGCCACCCACCCTTTGCCGCCCGTACCACACCGGCCCGGCGGGCCATCGTCGGGCCGGTCAGGGGGCAAGGAGAGTTGGGGGGCGGCGCTGAATTGCGCGCGCAGCCGGACTGGGTTACAATTTCCGGCTTCTCACTTGCCACACCGGTTGGTTGCTGCTGACCATCGACGCCCGGGTGGCTTCAATCCAAAAGGAGTGAATATGCGTCATTACGAAATCGTCTTCGTCGTGCACCCCGACCAAAGCGAGCAGGTGCCCGCGATGATCGAGCGGTACAAATCCACGATCACCGCCCGCAGCGGTCAGATCCACCGCATCGAAGACTGGGGCCGTCGCCAACTGGCCTACATGATCGAGAAACTCGCGAAGGCTCACTACGTCTGCATGAACATCGAATGCGATCAGGCGACGCTCGAAGAGCTCGAGCACGCATTCAAGTTCAACGACGCCGTTCTGCGTCACCTCATCGTCAAGATGAAGAAGGCCGAAACCGGCCCTTCGCCGATGATGAAGGAAGTGCAGCGCGAAGAAGCCAAGAAGGCGGCTGCATCGCAGCCGTCCGAAGCGCAGGCTTAACGGTATTTACGTTTAGAGCCGCCGAGGTCAAACCGCGTACTCCGTATTTCAGCCGCTGCCGTGAACAGGCTGCAACTGCTGGCGAGCGTCGTCGAGCGCGAACCGCTGCGCTACACGCCCGCGGGTGTGCCGATCGCCAGCTGCACGTTGCATCACCGCGCGGAAGTCGTCGAAGCCGGCATCGTCCGGCAAGTCGAACTGACGATTCCCGCGCTGGCGGCCGGTACGGTGAGCGGCAAGCTCGAAAGCTGTGAGATGGGCGTGGATGCGCTTTTCACCGGCTTTCTCGCGAAAAAGAGCCGCAACGCGAAGACCTTGGTGTTTCACATCACAGAATTGCAGGACATTGGAAAGGACTGAACATGGCCCGCCCCACCGGTAAGAAATTCGACAAGCGTCGTCAGCAACAGAACCCGCTCTTCAAGCGCAAGAAGTTTTGCCGCTTCACGGCTGCCGGCGTCGAGTACATCGACTACAAGGACATCGAAACGCTGAAGGACTTCATCGGCGAAAACGGCAAGATCACGCCGGCTCGTCTGACGGGTACGAAGGCCCACTATCAACGCCAGCTCGATACGGCCATCAAGCGCGCGCGCTTCCTCGCGCTGCTGCCGTACACCGATCTGCACAAGGCCTAATCAGACGACGCAACAAGGAGAATCCGAATGCAAATCATTCTTTTGGAAAAAGTCGTCAACGTGGGCAACCTCGGCGACATCGTCAAGGTCAAGGACGGCTACGCCCGTAATTTCCTGATTCCGCAAAAGCTCGCCCGTCGTGCCACGAAGGACGCGATCGCCGAATTCGAAGTGCGCCGTGCCGAGCTCGAGAAGGCCGCTGCCGAGAAGTTCGCCGCCGCACAGGCGCTGGGCGAGAAGATGTCGGGTCTGACGGTCCAGATCGCTCAGAAAGCCGGCGTCGACGGCCGTCTGTTCGGCTCGGTGACCAACGCTGATGTGGCGGAAACGCTCACGAAGCAAGGCTTCGCGGTCGAGAAGGCCCAGGTTCGCATGCCGTCGGGCCCGCTCAAGGTCGTGGGCGACTATCCGGTGCAGGTTTCGCTGCACACGGACGTGACCGTCGACGTCACGGTGTCGGTGCTCGGCGAGCACGCCTGACATCGAACAGCGGGCGTACAGCCCGCGGCGCGGTCCGAACGAGGGCAGGAGCCGGGTTTCCGGTTCCTGCCTTTTTTCATGTGCGCGTCGCTGGCTAATGGCCGGCCAATTCGCGATAATTCCACCCCATGAACGCACCGTCCAAAGACCCTCAGCTCGAGTCGCTGAAAGTACCGCCGCATTCGATCGAAGCCGAGCAATCGGTGCTGGGCGGCCTCTTGCTGGACAATGCGGCGTGGGATCGCATCGCGGATTTCCTCGCCGCCAGCGACTTCTATCGCTACGACCATCGCGTCATCTACGAGCACATCGGGCGCCTCATCGCCGGCACGCGGCCGGCCGACGTCGTCACGGTCTATGAGGCGCTGACGACGTCCGGCAAGGCGGACGACGTGGGCGGCCTGGCCTACCTGAATGCGCTTGCCCAGAACACGCCGAGCGCGGCCAACATCCGGCGTTACGCGGAAATCGTGCGCGATCGCGCGGTGCTGCGCAGACTCGTCTCGGTGGCGGACGAAATCTCGGCCGATGCTTTCAATCCGCAAGGCAAGGAAGTTCGGCAACTGCTCGACGAGGCCGAGTCGAAGGTTTTCTCGATCGCGGAAGAGGGCGCGCGCGGCACGCAGGGTTTTCTCGAGATCGGCCCGCTATTGACCGAGGTGGTCGAGCGCATCGATACGCTTTACCACACGGCGAATCCGAGCGATGTCACGGGCACGCCTACCGGCTTCGCCGATCTCGACCGCATGACGTCGGGCATGCACGGCGGTGAGCTCATCATCGTCGCGGGTCGCCCGTCAATGGGTAAAACCGCATTCTCCATGAACATCGGCGAGTACGTTGCGGTGGAGTATGGCCTGCCCGTGGCCGTCTTTTCGATGGAAATGCCGGGTACGCAACTCGTCATGCGGATGCTGGGCTCGGTCGGCCGCCTCGATCAGCACCGCATGCGCACGGGACGGCTCACCGACGAAGATTGGCCGAAGCTGACGCACGCTGTCCAGAAGATGAGCGAGGCGCAGCTTTTCATCGACGAAACTGGCGGCCTCAACCCCATGGAGCTGCGCTCGCGCGCTCGCCGGCTCGCCCGGCAATGCGGCAAGCTCGGGCTCATCATCGTCGATTACCTCCAGCTGATGTCGGGCAGTTCGCAGGGCGAGAACCGTGCCACCGAAATTTCGGAAATTTCGCGCTCGCTCAAAAGCTTGGCGAAAGAACTCGACGTGCCGGTGATCGCGCTTTCGCAGCTCAACCGCAGTCTCGAGCAGCGGCCGAACAAGCGTCCTGTCATGTCCGACTTGCGAGAATCCGGCGCTATCGAGCAGGACGCGGACGTCATCCTCTTCATTTACCGGGACGAGGTCTACAACCCCGACAGCCAGGACAAGGGCACGGCCGAGATCATCATCGGCAAGCAGCGTAACGGCCCGATCGGGCCCGTGAGGCTCACGTTCCTCGGGCAATACACGAAGTTCGACAATTTTGCGGGCCCGCAGACGTTTTACGGCGGGGAGTAAGGTCCACGCCCCTCGTGGGCGCGGTCTCATCCCTTGCGGATGGGCGCCGCCATGCATGCCGGCGCCCATTCTCTCTCAGGCCGTCAGAGCAGTTCCACTGCCACTGCGGTCGCTTCGCCCCCTCCGATGCACAGGCTGGCGACGCCTCGTTTTGCGTTGTTCGCGCGTAGCACACCGAGCAACGTAACGACGATCCGCGCGCCCGATGCGCCGATGGGGTGACCGATCGCGCACGCGCCGCCATGCGCATTGATGCGCTCGCGTGCCACGTCGAATTCGCGCATCACCGCCATCGGCACGACCGCAAACGCTTCGTTGATCTCGTAGTAATCCACATCGCCCGGTTGCCAGCCCGTGCGAGCGAAGAGCTTCTTCAATGCGCCGATGGGCGCGGTCGTGAACCACTCCGGCTCCTGCGCGTGCACGCTGTGCGCGTGAATCACCGCGAGCGGCGTCTTGCCGAGCCGCTTCGCGACCGATGCGCGCGTCAGCACGAGTGCCGCCGCGCCGTCCGATAGCGGGCTCGAACTCGCCGGCGTAATCGTGCCAGTCGGGCTGAACGAGGGCTTGAGCTTCGGGATCTTGGCCGCATCGACGGTCTGAGGCTGTTCGTCCGCGGCAATCGCGCTCGTGCCTTGCTTCGTTGTCACCTCCACGGGGGCGATCTCCCAATCGAAGCGGCCGTCGCGTTGAGCTTGCTGCGCGCGCAGCAGCGACTCGGTCGCGTACGTATCCTGCGCCGCGCGCGTGAAGTCATAGTGCTGAGCGCACTGTTCGCCGAATTCGCCCATCGCGCGGCCACGATCGTAGGCATCTTCCAGACCGTCGAGGGCGACGTGGTCGTAGAAGGTTGCATGACCGTTGCGATAGCCGGTGCGCGCCTTCAGCGCGAGGTACGGTGCGTTCGTCATGCTTTCCATGCCGCCGGCGACGACGAGTTCCGTGCTGCCGTTGGACAGCCCATCGAATGCGTAGCGGATCGCCTGCATGCCCGATCCGCATACCTTGTTCACGGTCACGGCGGCTACCGAGCGCGGCAGCCCGGCGCCGATCACCGCCTGCCGCGCGGGCGCCTGTCCAAGCCCTGCGGACAGCACGCATCCCACATACGCTTCTTCAACGCTCGACGGATCGATGGCCGCGCGCTCGACCGCCGCGCGAATGGCCGTTGCGCCAAGCTCGGGAGCGCTCTTCGACGACAGATTGCCCAAATAGCGGCCAACCGGCGTGCGCGCCGCGGAGAGAATCACGATTGGATCGGAGGACATGGCAGGCTCCAAAGGGAAGGGAAGGGAAGTGGAATGCATTCCGCATATTGAATGCGTATGCATGTATTTGAGGCTGCAGCCGCATCATACTACGCAACGGTGCTTTGGATGACGATCGTCATGCAAATGCCCGGGTAGCGCTTGTTCAGCGGCAGGGTCGTGCCAAGGCGGGCGGCGAAGAGGAGGGAAGGTAGGTGTGGTGATGCGTGCGCGTCAGCCGGCCATTCGGTCGACCGCCTTTACGCCTGCCGTCAGCAGTTGCTTCGAGAGCGCGGGATCGTCGACCGTGCGTGCGAGCAGCAGCGCGCCGACCGAGAGGGCGACGGTTGCCAGGGCTGTGTCGCGACGTTCGGCGGGCGTGCCGTCATCGGGCATCGCGCTTCGGATGAGCGCATCGAGCTGCTCGGTGAATACGCGCCGCACCGTCTCGTCGCAGCGGCCGATCTCCGCACCGAGTGCCGCGGCGACGCAGCCTGCATCGGGTTCGTTTCGGTGGTGCTCGTTCAAATAGGCCTTGGCGAAGGCAACGGGCTTCGACCGTCCTGGGTGACGCGCAATGCCATTGCGCAAGCGCTGCGCGGCTTGCTCGAAGCCCAGCGCAACGGCGGCAGCGATGAGCGCATCCTTGGATTTGAAATGCGCGTAGAAGCCGCCGTGCGTGAGCCCGGCGCTTTCCATCAGGCTCGCTATGCCGACTGCGTCGATTCCTTCGCGGCGAAAGCGGGCGGACGCGACCGTTTCGATGCGTTCGCGGGTTTTGGCCTTATGGTCGGAGTCGTAGCGCATGGCATCACCATGAAGATAAAGAGCCTTGAGGGAGACCGAAACGTCGAGCGCGCCGCTTACCCGGCCAGCGCCTCGGTGACCGCATAAACCTCATCGCCGAACGCCTGGATGTCGCGCTTGCCGATGCGGCGCGCGAGTTCCTTTTGCGCCTCTTCCCAGTCGGGCAGGCAAGCCTCGAGTAGCGTGCCGCCCTTGCGCGTGAGGCTCCAAAGCCGCATTCTCCGGTCTTCATCAGCGGTTTGCGCGCTGACGAGCTTGCGTGTTTGCAGCGTGGCGAGCGTGCGGCTCAACGTCGTCTGGTCGAGCAACAGCAGCGTCGACAGCAACCCGGTCGATAGCTTTTCGCCACCGCGCAGGGCCATCAGGATCGTGAACTGCGTGATGCGGATTCCGTGCTTCGCGAGCCGCGCATCGTACAACGATGTCACCGCGCGCGCGGCTTGCCGCAGCGTGCCGCAATGGCAGTTCAATCTCAGCGGACCTTGGCTCACGACCTGCTCCTCCTTGCATACGGCCGGTTTGCCGACATTCTATGCTATTGCATTGAAATTCGCGCGAAGCGGCGTCAGCGGCTCGCCGCGACCGTCGGATCATCGCTGTGCCAGCCCCCGCCGAGTGCGCGGAAGGTCGCAACGGCGGCTCGCGCATGATCGGCTTTCAGTCGCGCGAGTTCCGCGCGTGCCGAGAGCAGTTGCCGATCCTCGATCAGTACTTCCACAAGGCTCGCATCTCCTTGCGCGTACGCTTCGCGCGCAGCGCGCTGAGCGGCCGCCTCGGCGTCCACCTCGCGTGCGACTTCGTCGCGTTGCTCGCTCACGTGCGCCCACATGGTGACGGCGTTCTCGACGTCTTCCGCCGCGCGCAAAACCGCCTGCCTGTATTGCGCGAGCGCTTCCGCATAGCGGCCTCTCGCATGCGCCACCTCCGCATCGACACGGCCGAAGTCGAATAGCCGCCAGCGCAGTCCGGCGAGCGCGCCCGGCTGGAACGCGGCCGACTTGAAGAGCGGACCGTTCAATGCCTCGAAGCCGAGAATGCCGGATAGCGAAACGTGCGGATAGTATTCGGCGAGTGCGCTGCCGATCTCCGCGTTGGCGGCCGCGAGCCGGCGTTCGGCGGCGACGACGTCGGGTCGCCGCCGCAGCAGTGCCTCGGGACGGATGTCGCCGGACAGCGCCGGGACCGAGAAATCCGCGGCCGCAGCGGCGAGCTCGGCGGAGAACGTGCCCGGTGGCGAGCCCATCAGAATGTCGAGCCGGTTCGATTCGCGCACGCGTTGCGCGTCGAGCGGCGGCAAGAGCGCGCGCGTCTGTGCGAGACGCGCATCGGCTTCGGCTGCCTCTCGGCGCGTGGCGACGCCGTTTGCCACGCGGTCGCGCACGAGCGAGGCAAGGCGCGCGTTTGCATCGATCTGCTCTTTCACGATCGCGATGTTCGCCTGCAGCCCGCGCAGCCTGAAGTAGGCATCGGCGGCGTCGGCCGCGACCGACACGCGCGTGCCCGCATGGAGCGCGTTGGCCGCCTGCGCCTCGGCGCGCGCCGCTTCGGCCGCACGGCGCTGGCCGCCCGCCAGATCCAGTTCCCAGCTCGCACCGACACCTAGCTGCGTGAGCGTCTGATTGCGGTCGTAGCCGGGCAGCGCGGAGCCTATCCGCCCGAGCGGCGATTCGAGCGACTGCCGCTGCCGTGCGGCGGAGCCTTGCAGGTCGATGCGAGGCAGATACGTGGCGCCTGCTTCCGCGGCGGCCGCGCGGGCCTGCGCGATTCTCGCCTCGGCCGCGGCCATGTCGAGGTTCTGCGCGAGCACGCGTTCGACGATGCGCGTGAGCGCTGGATCATGAAAGTCGAGCCACCAGGTATCGAGCGAAACGGTGCTGGCGGGCGACGTGGTCTGCACGCTGTGCAGTGCGTCCTGGCTCGCGTATGCGCTGGCAAGCGGTGCTTGCACGGGCATGTAGTCGGGGCCGACCGCGCAGCCCGAGAGGGCGAGCATGCCTGCGAGCGGGAGTGCGGGGACGAGACGGGCGGCGGCGAACAAGCGAAAGGGAAGCGTCGAAGGCATCGGGCGAATTCTCAATGAGCGTTCTTCGTCGGACCGGGCGAGGGGGGCGTGACTTTGCGCATCAGCGGCACAATCAGCGTGGCGAAGAGAAAGCCGATCATGATCGTCGACAGTGCGTCGCCATACGCCATCGTCTGTGCTTCGCGAAACGCGATGTTGTGCAACTGCTCGAGCGTGGCCACGTGCGCGGCCTGGGGCGAGCCGAGCGCGAACGAGAGATGGGTATCGAGTTTGCCGAGCATGTCGAGCATCGGTGCGTTCGCACTCGTGAGCCGTGAGGCGATGTCATGGAAATGCTGGTTCGTGCGGTCGTTGAGAATCGCGCCCACCACGGCGATGCCGACCGCGCCGCCGAGGTTGCGCATCATGTTGAAGAGGCCGCTCGCGTATTTCAGGCGCTCCGGAGTCAGGCTGCCGAGCCCGAGCGTGACGGCGGGCGCGATCGCGAACACCTGCGGAAACCCGCGCAGCAGTTGGGGCCACAGCAGTTGATCTCCGCCCCAATCGTGCGTGATGAAGCGCATGTCCCACATCGACAGTCCGAACATCGCCATGCCGAACATCATCAGCCAGCGCAGATCGGTCTTGCGCGCGAACATGACGTAGACGGGCACGCCGATGAGTGCGGCGATGCCCGTCGGCATCATTGCGATGCCGGTTTGCCACGCGTTATAGCCGCGCACGTAGCCGAGAAAGAGCGGCGTCAGGTAGATCGACGAAAATGCGCCGACGCCGGTCAGAAAAGACAACGTGCAGCCGATCGCAAAATTGCGGTTGCCGAACGCGCGCAGATCGACGATCGGATTGTCGATGCTCAGGCAGCGTGCGACGAACACCAGCCCGGCGCACGCGGAGATCGCGATCGCGCGCGCAATCGTGGCGTCGTCGAGCCAGTTCCAGCGTGCGCCTTCTTCGAGCACGTATTCGAGCGTGCCGAGAAAGATGGCCATCAGTACGATGCCGGGATAGTCGGCGGCGCGCAGCAACGAGTGATCCGGCTTGTCGATGTCGCCGCCGAGCGAAACGCCGAGCGCGACGAGCAGTCCCGGAATCAGATTCACGTAGAACAGCCAGCGCCAGTTCGCGGTTTCGGTGATCCACCCGCCCACGATCGGCCCGAGCGCGGGCGCGAGCGAGGCGATCGTGCCGATGACGGCGGCGGCGATCACGCGCCGCTTGCCGTCGAAGTAATGGAACGACGACGTGAAGACCGTCGGAATCATCGATGCGCCGAGCACCCCTTGAATCGCGCGAAACGCGATCATGCTCTCGATGTCCCACGCGAGCCCACACAGCATGCTCGCGGCCGTGAAGCCGAGCGCAGAGGCCGTAAACAGCCTGCGCGTGGAAAAGACGCGCGTGAGCCAGCCCGACATCGGGATCACGGTAATTTCGGCGATCAGGTACGCGGTCTGCACCCAGCCGATCTCGTCTTGCGCGGCGTTCAGGCCACCGCCGATCTCCTGTAAAGACGAAGCGACGATCTGGATGTCGAGCAGCGCGACGAACATGCCCACGCACATGACGGCGAACGGCCAGGCAGGCGGCGTCGCGGCGGCGCTCGCCGCCTCGCGCGCATCGACGATTTGCGCGGTATCGCTCACCGGTCGGCTCCGCGCGTGTCGACGGTCACGATCGTGGAAAGGCCGGGGCGCAGCGTGCCGAGTACGGCATCGGCATCGTCGAGCGCGATGCGCACCGGCACGCGTTGCACGATCCGCGTGAAGTTGCCCGTCGCGTTTTGCGGGGGAATCACGCTGAATACGGCGCCCGTCGCTGGCGCGAAACCGCGCACGACACCATGGAAGCACTTCGACGGCAGAATGTCCGCGCAGACCTTCGCGGGCTGCCCGGGCTTCATGTGCGTCAGTTGATCTTCCTTGAAGTTCGCGTCCACCCACATGCCGCGCGCGGCGACAACCGACATCAATTGCGTGCCCGGCGTCACGTAGCTGCCGACGTGCGCGGCACGGTTGCCGACGTAGCCGTCGATCGGCGCCGTGAGCTCCGTGTAGCCGAGGTTCAGGTCCGCCTTGCGCAGTGTCGCGCCCGCGCGCTTGAGCGATGCGTCGGCCTCGGCGATCTTGCCGTCGAGCACCGCGATCTGCTGGCGTGCGGCGCGCAGTCGCGCCGTCGATGCGTCGAGCTGCGCCTTCGCCTGTTTGAGCGCCGCATTCGAGCGCTCTTCGCTTTGCCGTGTGCCCGCTTCGGTGGCCACGAGCCTGCGGTAGCGCGCGGCGTCCGCCTGCGCGAAGCTGAGCGCGGCTGTCTTGTCGGCGACATCGGCGCTCGCCTGTTCGATCGCCGTTTGCTGCAAGGCGCGCTCGGCGGCGAGTTGCTCGCGCGTGGCGCGCATCTCTGCCTGGGTTGCCGTTGCCGCATCACGCTCTGCCTGGAAGTCGCTCTGATGCAGGCGCAGCAACGGCTGCCCCGCGTGTACGCGTTGGTTGTCCTCCACGAGCAGCTCCGAAACATAGCCGGCGACATGCGGCGAGATCACGGTGATGTTGGCGCCGACATACGCATCGTCGGTCTTTTCGATGAAGCGGCCGGTGAGCCACCAGTAGACGCCATACGCGATGAGCGCGATCAGCAGCGCAATCACGACGGGCAGCACGAGCCTTGGGCGTTTGCGGGTAGTGCGGTCCACGGACACGGGCGCGTCGGAACGAATGTCGCTCACCTGTCGAATCTCCTCTTGCGATTACGCGTTCGAAATGCGGGAAGCTCATGCCGCCGGACAGGCCGCTCCGCAACTTTTGATATTACTATCATCATATAAAGAATCGTTGTCAAGCAAGGCCTGCGCGCGGGGGGGCGGTTGCGGGGCGAAACAGAAAAGGAAACGGAAAAGGAAAAGGAAAACGCGGACGCGGGGCGGAGGCGGGCCGCGGGCACGACGCGCCGCGGGCGGCACTCACGCACGAGCGCGCGGCATCCGCTCGGGCATGCAGGCCGGTCGACGCAGCGAACCGGCCTGCATGCGAGGACGCGAGGCGTAACGCGCTACCAGGTCGCGAGCAGCGAATCGACGCCGCGCAGCGCATTGTTGCGCCGGTAGTTCAGCGTATCGACGTTGGTGAGCTGCAACTTCGGCAGGCGTTCGAACAGCGTTTCGAGGGCCGCTACGATTTCGAGCGTCGCCAGCCTCGCACCAAGGCAATAATGCAGCCCGTTGCCGAACGACAGGGGGCGCACACCCTCGCGATCGATCTTGAGCGTGTTCGGATCGTCGAACTGCTTCGGGTCGCGATTGCCACCGCCCAGGAACACGCAGACAAGGTCGCCACGCTGCAGCTCGTGACCGTCGATTTCGAGGTCTTCGAGGGCGACGCGCTGCGCGATCAGCACCGAACTATCGTAGCGCAGGCACTCGTTCACCACGGCTGGCAAAATCGCCGGGTCCGTTTTGGCGCGTGCGAACGCATCGGGGTGGTGATGCAGTGCGATCAGCGAGTTGCCGATCATGTTCTCGGTTGTTTCATGACCGGCGACGAAGAGGAAACACAGGTTCGCGACGATTTCGTCGTCGCTGAGCCGCTCGCCGTCTTCCTCCGCGAGAATCATCTGGGAGATCAGGTCGTCGCCAGGCTGCCTGCGGCGCTCGGCCAGCACGCGGCCGAAATAGGCCTCCAGTTCCAACGCCGATTGTTTCGCGACTTCGAGCTGCTCGGCATTGAGCGGAGTCACGTTGAGTGCGCCGGCCGCATTGTCGGCAGCCTTTTTGAACATCGCGGCGTCCTCGAGCGGCACGTCGAGAATCGTGCAGATGGTTTGCATCGGCAGAAGGAATGCAAAGCCGCTGACGAGATCTCCTTGCGGCTCGCGCGCGAGCTTGTCGATGAGCCGGTTCGAGATCGTGTATGACGCTTCGCGAAACTTTTCGACCTGCCGTGCGTTGAACGACTTCATGATGAGCGCACGCAGATGCGTGTGCTTCGGCGGATTAAGGCCCGGCAGCATCGAGCGGAACGTGCGAAACGGCGGCTGATCGATCACGCCTTCGCCATAGCGTGCCTTCACCGCTTCGACGATGCCCTTGCCGAACCGGCGATCGAGCAGCAGCTTTTCGCCGAACGCGTAATGCGCCGTCGCATAGAGTTTCGGCGCGAGCCTTACGAGTTCGCCTTCGTCCCGCATGGCATCGAAAATCGGGTACGGATTGGCGAAGTACTCGGGTGTCGAAAGATCGCTGTATTGCATGGGGGTTCGAGTCCTTTGATTGTGAACGGGAAGGGGACTGGGCACCGCTCAGATGCGAACCATCTCGAAGTCGCTCTTCGGCACGTCGCATTCGGGGCAGCGCCAGTCGTCGGGAATGTCTTCCCAGCGCGTGCCCGGTTCGATGCCGGCTTTCGGGTCGCCGGCCGCTTCGTCATACAGGTAGCCGCATATCAGGCACATCCATGTGCGGTATTCGATGGCGATGTCGGACATCTACGATTCTCCTCGTCAGCCGTGCAACGCGGGTTCCGCGTCCGCATCGACGGGGCTTTGGTTAAGTTGTTTGCGCAGGCGATGCAGATCCTTGAGCGTGAGCAGCGGGCACTCGAGAAGAATCGCCAGGTTGTGCAGAATGCGGTCCGCGACGCGGCTCTCCCATTCGCGGTCGAAATGAATTTGCGCGTCCAGCCAGTGGCTGAGCCATTCGGGGTCCGGAAGCCGGCTTTGCACCGTATCGTTCGGAAAGAGCGACCGGTTGACATGCAGGTTCGTCGGGTGAATGGCCTTGGCCGAACGGTTGCCGCTCGCCATCAGCGTGCCGATCTTCGCGAACGCGCGGCGTGCATCGTCGCCATGGCGTTCGAGCGCGCGCCGCATGTACTTCAGGTAGGCGGCGGCGTGCCGCGCCTCGTCGCGCGAGATGAGCTCGTAGATCTGCCGGATCACCGGCTCCGTGTGCCATTGCGCGGCGCAGCGGTACCAGTGGTTGAGGCGGATTTCGCCGCCGAAATGCAGTGTCAGCGTCTCGAGTGCGGGTGCTGGATCGAACGGAAAGCGCACCGCGTGCAGTTCTTCCTCGCTTGGCGCGAGATCGGGGCGGAACCGCCGCAGATACTCGATCAGCACCAGCGAATGCTTCTGCTCCTCGTAAAACCAGATCGACATGAATGCCGAGAAATCGCTGTCGTCCTGGTTGTCGCGCAGGAACATCTCCGTAGCCGGCAGGGCGGCCCATTCGGTGATCGCGTTCATCTTGATCGAACGCGCCTGATCCTCCGAGAGCCGCCTCGGGTCGAAGCGATCCCAGGCGACGTCGCGCTGCATGTCCCAGCGCGCGCGCTCGAGACTCGTGAACAGTTCGGGATAGAGCATCGCCGCTCTCCTCAAGAATCGGCTCCGGAGGCCGCGCCAGTGCCTGCGCTCAGGAAGCCGGTCGTCCTTTCGAGCACATATGCGTCGGACAGAATGCGCACGTGACCGACCTTATCGATGCGCTCGAATGTCGTGTCCGGCAGCGCCGCCACGATGTTCTCCGCTTCGCAGATCGGCACGATCTTGTCGGCCGGGCTGTGCATCACGAGCATCTCTACCGCGAGTCCGCGACCGAGTGCGCCGATGTCCCAATGTTGCGGCGGCACACCGTTGCGGCGGTGCAGCTCCGCATACATTGCGCGCATCGTGCTCGGGCTCAACTGCAGAAAGCCGTTCGACCAGCGGTCGATGACGGCGGGTAGTGTGCACGGCGGTGCAAGCAGGACGAGCCGCGAGGGCGCCGCGGGGCCGAGCTCGGCGAGCGCGCCCGTGGATGCGATGCTGCCGAGCGAATGCGCGACGATTCCGTGCACTCCGCCGAGCGAGGCGATCGCGCCTTTCACCGCGTTCTTGAACGCGGTCATCGTCGTGACTGTCCCGGTGGACACGCCGTGCGCGGGAGCGTCGAACGCGGCCACGCGAAAGCCGGCTTTCACGAGCTTCGGCACGAAGGAGAACATCGTGCTGCTGTCGGCGCCCCAGCCGTGCACGAGCAGGACGGTGCGCTCGGCGTTGCCCCATACGTGGCCGTGCGTCACGCCGTCGACACCTTCGATCGCAAAGCGTCGCGCACCGAGCGGCGTCACGTCCTTCGGCGGTTTCTTTCGATAGCCGCGCGTGTAGCCGAATACGTCGGTCGCGCGGCGCGCGGCCGCACGCGGCGAGACGGCGCTCAGGACGTCGACGTAGCCTTTCATGACCCGCTGCCTGAACGGGAGCTGCGGCGGCGGGATCTGCGGCGGGACGGCGGCCGGCGCGGGCACGCTCACGTGGCCGGGCGCCGGGCGAAGAATGGACTGCTCTGTGGTATCGGACATCGCGGCTTCCCCTGGCTGAATGACGTCAGACCGCTGCATCGGCCTTGGGCGGCGTCGGCGCAGCCGGCGTCGCGATGGTCTCGAACGACTGGTAATAGCCGTGCAGCGGATCGTAGAGGTGGCACGAGCGGATCACTTTCCAGACCTCGCCGGCCGTGAACGGCTTCTGGCGGATCGCCCCGGGATAGGCCTGCTTGAGCGCTTCGCGTGCTTTCGGCAGGTTGTAGAACGGGATCACCGGCACGACGTGGTGCGCCGTATGCACCGAAATGTTGTGCGTGAAAAAGTGCAGCCACTTCGGGTATTCGTAGTCGGTCGTCATCAACAGACGGCTTCCGTTCTGCGTCCAGTGCTCGCGCGTGAGGAACGGCAGATCATCCGAGATGTGATGCATCATCGTCGTCGTGCTGAACCACGCGTGGATGCCGAGCCACGGACCGAGAAAGTACAGAAAGAAGCCCTGCCAGCCGGTGAAGTAGACGAGCGTCGGCAGGTAGACGACCGCGAACAGCAGCGTGACGGCGATCGAGCGGCGGACGTCGTTGCGCGCCTCGCGCTTCGGGAACATGCCCGGGCGGAACCCGGAGTGCCGCTGATAGTTGACGGTGCCGAGCCAGAAAAGCCAACTGCGCGTGCTGCGATAGACGAACTTTTCCCATGGGCCCATGCGCCGGTATTGCTCCGGCAGCACAGGGCGCCAGTCGGTGTCCATCTCGAGGCTGTTCGTGTTGGCGTGATGCAGGTTATGCATGTGCCGCCAGCCGTGGAACGGATACAGCAGCGGGAAGAGCGAGATCTGGCCGAGGATGAAGTTGAACCGCCGGCTCTTCGAGAACGAGTTGTGGCCGCAGTCGTGCGCGATGCAAAAGAGCCCCCAGCCGCCGAGCCCGGCCGCGAGCCACAACGGAATGTAAAGTGCCCAGTGCGGCGCGTAGTACACGCCGACGACCGCGCCGACGTACAGCGCCGCGCTCGCGAAAAATCCGAGCAGCCCGCGGGCCAGGCGCGGTTCGTACAGTTCGCGCGGGATGGCGTCGGCAAGCCGTTCGCCATCGAGTTCGTGAATCGCGTCGACGAACGCGCGGAAATGCTGCGTCTGCTGTCGGGGTAGCTGAATCGTTGCCATCGTATGTGCTCCTTGGGGCGTGCCGACTACGCCTTGACTTCGGCGGAAGCGAGTTCGCTCGCGAGATACCGGGTGAGATCGTCGATGTTCTGGTATTCGAACAGCAGCGCCGGCGACAGACGCTGTTCGAGCAGCTTCTCGAGGTCTCCCGCGACCTGCAGCGCGACGATGGAGTCGAGCCCATACGATTCGAACGAGCGAGCGGGGTCGATTTGCGACGAGGGCACGTCCAACTGCTTTGCGAGCCGCTCGACAAGCCACTTGTGCAGGTCGGCCTCGGTAATCGGCCCGGTTGCGCGCTTTTCCTCGGCGAGGCCGATCTTGCTGAACAGGCTCGAAATAAACGCCATGATGTGTACTCCGGTTGAGGTGACGAAACGGTTCGTGCGCTCAGGCAGCGTTGCGCCTGCGGACGCGGTCGATCATGTCGCGGCTCGGCGAGCGCAGCTCCCAGACCACGCCGAGCTTGCCGAGCAGGGCGAGAATCCAGCCCGAGAGGTCCGGCTCCCACCAGCGCACGCCGTGGCGAAACCAGGCGGGGAACGCATGATGGTTGTTCTGGAGCCCCTCGCCGAATGTGAGAAACGCGACGATCCAGTTGTTCGTGCTGTGGTCGTTCGTGTCGAACGGCCGCGCGCCATAGCGATGGCAGATCGAGCCGACGCACCACGCGAACTGATTGGCAATGAACATTCGCGCAAAGCCTCCGAACACGAGGCCGGACAGTGCGCCGTGCCAGTTGCCGGTTGCGAAGCCGCCGATGCCGGCCGGAATCAGCAGGCCGAGTACGACCCAGTAGAAATAGGTCTGATTGAAGAAGAAGAGTGCGCGATCCTTCAGGATGTCCTGGGCGAAATAGCTCCAGCTCGACATTTCCGGCGACATCATCCACGGCATGTGTGCATGCCAGAGCCCGCGCAACCGCTGGGCGCGGCTTTCTCCGCACAGATTCGGCGAATGCGGATCGCCGGGCCGGTCGCTGTATGTGTGATGACGACGATGCGTCGTGACCCAGAATAGAATCGGACCCTGTGCGGCCATCGAGCCGCAGATCAGGATCAGGGCCCTGAACCAGTTCGACGTCTTGAACGCGCGATGAGCGAGAAAGCGGTGGTAGCCGATGGATACGCCGGCCATGTGCAGCACGTACATGACGGCGAAAAGCCATGCGTCGACCCACGTCGCCAATCCCACATAGAGCATCCATACGCCGGCGAGCGTGCCGGCGAACGGAATCGCCATGACGCCGAGTGCGGTCAACGCCTTGATACGTGCACCGCGCGCGTCGAGCACGCTGACGCCGCGCACGGGCGCGCTGTGGTCGGCCGGCGAGCCCTGGCCGGCCGGGTTCATCGGCAAATCTCCGGTTGACGGAATGTGCATGAGGGGGCTCCTGTGATCACGATTGCGCGGCTTGCGCGGCGGGGCGTTCGGGGCGGCGCACGTCCCATACGAGGCCGAGCAGCGCGAGCAGCTCGATGAACGAGCCGGAAATGTCGAGCTGCCAGAAGTGCTGGCCGGTACGTGCGAGCGCCGGAAACGCGTGGTGGTTGTTGTGCCACCCGCCTCCGACAGCCGGCAGGGCGAGCCATGCGACATTGCGGCTCGCGTCTCGGGTGCGGTTCGGTCTCGGGCCGAAGCTGTGCGCAAACGAGTTGATTGCCCACGTGGCCTGGTCGACGAGAAATATCCGCATCAGCCCTCCCCACAGAAAACCCATCAAGGCGGAGTACGCAGTTCCGCCGATCAGCCAGCCGGCCGCCGCGGGAAGCGCGAGCCCGAGCGCGATCCAGGCGAAGTAGAGGCGGTTGAGTTGCACGATCCAGCGATCGCGCAGAAGGTCCGGCGTGAACTGGCTCCAGTTTTGGCGGCGCAGTGTGAAGAGCCACCCCACATGGGCGTGCCACATGCCGCGCAGCCGGCCGCGCAACCCGCTGCCATGCAGCCGCGGGGAGTGCGGGTCGCCTTCCTGATCGGTGAACGCATGGTGCATCCGATGCGTTGCCGCCCAGAACAGCACGGGACCTTGCGCGGCCATCGAGCCGAAGATCGCAAAGAGAGCGGTCACGATCGGCCCTGCCTTGAAAGCCTGGTGCGAGAAAAATCGATGCAGGCCCGCCTCGACGCCAAGCGCCGTGCACAGATACATCGATGCGAGCAGCCCGATCTCGAGCCGGCCGACCCCGTAGCGAATCGCAAGCGCCACCGTGGCGGCGGCACCGACGGTCGGGATGCCGACGGTGAGCCATGCGAGGCGGCGCTCGGTGATGCCGGTGCGATCGTCGAGCTGCACCGGGCGGGAAGACGCATGCGGATGCTGATGGTCCATGGTGTCGTTTGCCTGTTATTCGCCAGTGGGGGAATAGGTCGCGAGCGCACGCGATAGCAACGCGTGCCGCGTCGCGTAGCGCTGGATCTTGCCGCTCGTCGTCAGGGGAATCGCGCCCATCGGTGCGAAATGAACGACGTGCGGTGCGGCGCCGAAATTCGCCGTCACGCGCTCGACGATCGCCTGACGCATCGATTGCAACTCGTTGGTGCCGAGGCGTTCTCCGCGGCGAAGCTCGGCGACGACGGCGATGCGCTCCGCGTCGCCGTCGTCGATCGAAAACGCGGCCACGCCGTTCGGGCGAATCCGCGTATCGGCTTCCTGCACCGCAAGCTCGATGTCCTGGGGATAAAGATTGCGTCCCGCGACGATGATGAGATCCTTCATCCGGCCCGTGACGTAGAGCTCGCCGTTGCGCAGAAAGCCGAGATCGCCGGTCCGCATGTATCGCGCCGGCGAGCCGGACAGCGTGGCCTGAAACGTGTCGCGGCTTTCTCTCTCGCGCTTCCAATACCCGATGCCGACGTTCGGGCCACTGACCCATACTTCGCCGATCGCGCCATCGGGCACGGGATGTCCGTTCGCGCCGACGATGCGCACGTCGTGGCCGGGCGCCGGCACGCCGCAGCTTGCAAGCGGGAACGCGCGCGGGTCGTCGTCATCCACGGTTGCGGCTTCGCCGCGCGCGAGCTGGTCCTGGTCGACGACCGCGAAGGTCGGCGCGGCGCCATCCGGCTTGCCCGATACGAACACGGTGGCTTCGGCGAGGCCGTAGCACGGACCGAACGCGTCGGCGCAAAAGCCGCAGCGCGCGAAGCGGGCGGCGAAGCGCTCGAAGGTGCCTCGCCGCACAGGTTCGGCGCCGCAGTAGATCGCCTCGAGCGACGACAGGTCGAGCGCGGCAAGCGCGTCCTCGGCAATCGTGTCGCAGCAGAGGTCGAAGGCGAAATTGGGCGCGATCGTCGTCGTGACGCGATGGCGCGAAATGGCCTCGAGCCATCGCAGTGGCTGCTGGATGAAATGGCCGGGCGAGAGGATCAGCGTCGGGAACCCTTCGTAGATCGGCTGCAGGATGCCGCCCATGAGCCCCATGTCGTGGTAAGGCGGCAGCCACGTGCAGCCGATACGAGCGCGCTCGCCGCCCATCCAGCTGCTCGCACAATGGCAGTTGCTGAGCAGATTGCCATGGGTGAGCATCACGCCTTTCGGATCGGAGGTCGATCCGGAGGTGTATTGCAGCAGCGCGAGATCCGAGGCGGCAACGAGCGGCAGATCCGATCCGGCTGCCGTCGCGGAATTAGATGTATATGCATGTGAATGCGCTAAAAGGACGGCTTCGGCCTCCAGCCAGCCGTCCTCCGGAAAAGAGTGCGGCAGCAGCGCGAGCACACGCTCGCGCAGCCGCGAGAAGCGGGCGTTGGTCAAGATCAGCTCGGCTTGGGCGTCTTTTGCGATCAAGGCCAGCCGGCCGAGCGCACGCGTGCCCACCGGGGGGAACGACGGTACCGCCACCGCGCCGGCCATCAGTACCCCCATGAGTGCGGCGACGTACTCGATGCCGGCTTCGAACAACAACAGCACGCGCTTGCCGGTGGCACCGCGCTCGAGCAGGCTGCGGGCAATCGCAGTGGCCTGGCCGCATAACTGCACATAAGCGATCGGCACCTCGTCGCGCTCGCCGTCGACCAGGTGAATGAACGCGGTTTGCTCCGGCATGGCTGCGGCACGCAGACGCAGTACGTCGATGAGCGTCTCGACGGGAGATTCGCCAAGCGTTGCAGGCGCGGCATGATTGGGACGAGCCGTCGACGGCGCGCGCACGTGCTCCACGATATCCGCTTGAAGATCGGTCATATATCGGTCCTTCGATTGTGGGCCAGCACTCGGCCATTACGAAACCTTCGCGCGCAAAACCACACGGCCGGCGTTCGAAACGGCGGTCCTGCATTGCATATTACTAATTCCCGGGCACGGCGAAGCCCCGCCCGGGAGGTGGCAATCGTAATTCTAATAAGGCGGCTCGACGCTGAAAGCGCGTCGCGAAATAAAGCGATTATTTAAATTTTCAGATGCGACGAATTCTCGGTGTCTCGTCTATTACATACGCTTCGCTTAACCGCGAAGCCCTCATTGGCGAAGCATTGGTTTGCCAATAAATCTCGGACTGCGAACGGTCAAACGACATCGCAACAGCCGCCCATCGCGGCGCGGGATCGCGGACGCGATCGATTCCGCCGCAACAGCGGCATGCGAACAACGGGTAGACGGACGCGCGCTACGGGCGGCCCGCGGCCACCAAGGCGTTCCACCGGCGGAGTGCCATGCGCAAGACTCCACGCCAGTGAGAACCGCGCGCTTGCGCGACGGACGGCACGGCGACGTGCCCGCCGCCGGTGAGCGGCACCGGGAAGGGAAACGGCCTAGTATTCATGAGCCCCTCGGAGGCAGATTATTTATATGCGTACGCATGCATATTTATTCAGTCTGGGACTAAAGTCAAGAGTATTCGCGAAAAATTTTATGCCTCTCTGCGGTGCGAAGCGTGGCGCGATATACGTATTATTGCGTAGGGATGGGGCTGATTTCGGTAACTGCGTGCGGCCGTCCACCTTGTAATGAAAGGAAAGCGAGAAGTCGGGCGCGCCGGCCGGTAAAACGGCACGATGCAACGGCGGCGAAAGCGCAATATCCAAAAGGAGAGTAAGTACACTAAGAATGGATTGGGTTTACCGGCTACGCACAACCGGGCCTTGGCGGGACTGTCGTCCGATCGTGCGTGTTCCGGATGGGTTTCGGCAAACAAGTGTTTCAAAAGCGCGAGCGAAATGATTCGCAGTGGATTTCCCGCGGACTTCCAGGTCCTGCAGTGTGTTCGTCCCTTTCGCCAAGGCGAATAAACGCGAGTCGAGGCGAGTCAAGGCGAGTCAGGCGAAAGCGCTGACTTGGGCGTGCCCTGTTTTCCGGAACGGCCTCTGCTTGCCGGAGCGCTGCCGCTTTCCTATAGAATGCCGCTTGTCACAATCCTGTCACCCAGGCGGACGATGCGCAACGGGCGTTGTCGAGACGCTGCGGTTTGGGCGCCGCTGGCGCGGGTCTTATGTATAAGACCATGATTTCATTGCAAGTTTAGGAACGGGCTACCTTTCTATGTTTGGCCGATTCATGCCCACCGAGGGCAAATTCTTCGAAATCTTCGATGCGCACGCCAAGTGCATCGTGGCCGCGAGTCAAGAGCTCGAGCTTTTGATCGACAACCTCGGCGAAGCCGAGGTCCACAAGCAGCGGGTGCAGGCGAACGAAAAAGCCGCCGACAAGCTGACGCACGAGACGATCGATCTGCTCCACAAGACGTTCATCACGCCGCTCGACCGCGACGAGATCCACAAGCTCATTACGACGATGGACGACATCCTCGATCTGATGGAGGACGTCGCAACGGCCATTTCGCTTTACGACGTGCAGGCTGTGACCTCCGAGGCGAGCCAGCTTGCCCATATCTGCACGAACACGGCGAAGCACGTTCAGCAGGCCGTCAGCATGCTCTCCGACATGAGCCAGGCTCGCGCGATTCTCACGGCCTGCGAGGAGATCGACCGGCTCGAATCCGAAGCCGATCGGGTGTTGCGCGCCGCGATGTCGAAGCTCTTTCGCGAGGAAGACGACGTCAAGACGCTGATCAAGCTGAAGGCGGTCTACGAACTGCTCGAAACGGTCACCGACAAATGCGAGGATGTCGCGAACATCATCGAAGGCATCGTTCTGGAAAACGCCTGAGCCTCTCCGAACAATTCAACCGATGCACTCGATACAAATCGCTCTTTGGGCGCTCGCGACGCTGATCGCGGTGGCGCTCGTCTTCGACTTCATGAACGGCTTTCACGACGCGGCGAACTCGATCGCCACCGTGGTGTCGACCGGTGTTCTGAAGCCTCAGCAGGCCGTGGCGTTTGCGGCGGCCTGCAACGTCATTGCCTATTTCATCTTCCACCTGAAAGTTGCGCAAACGGTAGGCAAGGGAACGATCGATCCAGGGATCGTCGACCACTACGTCGTCTTCGGTGCGCTCGTGGGTGCGATAGGCTGGAACATCCTGACGTGGCGCTTCGGTATTCCGTCGAGCTCCTCGCATGCGCTGATCGGGGGGCTCGTGGGCGCGGCGCTCGCGAAGTCGGGCTGGTGGTCGCTCAACCTCGACGGCTTGCTGAAAACCGTTGCTTTCATCTTCATTTCGCCGCTGCTCGGCTTCGTGCTCGGGTCGTTCTTCATGCTGACGGTGTCGTGGATCTACTTCCGCACGCCGCCAAGCAAGGTCGATCGCCGCTTCCGGCGCTTGCAACTGTTCTCCGCGGGCCTTTACAGCCTCGGCCATGGCGGTAATGACGCGCAAAAGACGATCGGCATCATTTGGATGCTGTTGATCGCGACCGGCTATGCGTCCGCCACGGCCGATGCGCCGCCGATCTGGGTCATTGGCCTGTGCTATCTCTCGATGGGCCTCGGCACGCTGTTCGGCGGCTGGCGGATCGTACGCACCATGGGCCAGAAGATCACCAAGCTCAAGCCGGTTGGCGGGTTTTGCGCCGAAGCGGGTGGGGCGATCACGCTTTTTCTCGCGTCCGCGTTAGGCGTACCGGTCTCTACCACGCACACGATCACCGGTGCGATCGTGGGTGTCGGGGCGACACAAAAACTCTCGGCCGTGCGCTGGGGCGTGGCAGGCAACATCGTCTGGGCCTGGATCTTGACTATCCCGGCGTCGGCCTTGCTGGCGGCGATCGGGTGGTGGGTCGGCCACCGGTTCCTCTAAGGCTTCGCGCCGTCCGTTTGCTGCTGTTCGTTTGCCGCTGTTCGGTTGCGTCTGTTCGTCTGCGAGGATGGGGCGGTGGCCCACGCGCCGCGCGCCCCATCGCCGCGCTCGCGTGGCGCCGGTGCGCCGACGCAGGGCCGCGCTGGCCCGGTACCTTCCGGGTGCGCGCCTGCGGGGGCTTCCGACTATTCCCCGTCTGCCGCGAAACGCGCGATCGGGTCGTCGGTTGTGGACGTCGTGGCTGGCTGGGGATTCGGCGTGGTGGACGCGCGCATGATCTGCACGCCCGGTAGCGCCGGCTCGATCGACCGGCCACCGGCTTGCCGGGCTTGCCGCGATGCTTGAACGGCGGCGGGCGGTGGCGGCTCGAACGCATCCGCCGCTGCGTCGATTGCATCCACGGGGGCGGCCGTGGTCTTGCCGATGCCCGTGGACGAGACGGTAGCGAGGCTTGCGTGGTCGCCCGCCTGATTACTGACTGCCGGCGGCGGCTGATAAGGCTCGATCGGCGTACCGGCCTGAGTGGCGTTGTTTGCAATGGTGTCTGCGCGCCTGCCGGCCGTTTCGGTGCGTGTCGGGGTGCCGGGCGCGGGATGCGATTGCTGCGCCAAATAGGTCGGTGCGTCGAACGGTGCCGGCTGTTGTTCCAGCGGCGGGGCGACTCGTCGAATGCCGTCGAAGCGCTTGGCCCAGTAGGGGTTGGTCAGGTAATCGAGCCGTACGGTCCCACCGGTCGATGGTGCGTTGATGAAGCGCAGCTTGCCGACATAAATGCCGACGTGCGAGTGCGGTCTGCCGCTCGTATTGAAAAAGATGAGGTCGCCCGGCGCGATCTCGTCGGGCTCGACTGCCTGACCACGCAGACTCATTTCCGCGGTCGTACGCGGCAGCTTGACGTCGGCCGCACGCGCGAGCACATACTGAACCAGGCCGCTGCAGTCAAAGCCGCTCGCGGGTGTGTTCCCTGCCCAGCGGTAGGGAACGCCGACGAGGCTCATGGCCTGTACCGAAATCTCCTCGCGTCCAATGCTGTGATCGACGAAGTTGGGCAGGCCGCGCGGAACGGTGCGCAGCGCCTCGCCGCCCGCGCGCGAGTTCGAGCGGGACGCTTGCGGCGGCGCGCTCGAGCAGGCGGCCAGCGAGAGCGCAACGAGAATGAGGAACCAGAATCGGCGCATGAGCAAAAAAACCGATAAACGCCTGCGGTTGAGCAGACGAATGAGCCGGTGCGACCGATAGTAGCCTTAGCGGCGGCGCTCTCGCAAGGATTCCTCATAAATTACTTTAAGTTCGGCCGCGGATTGTTGCGTCGCGGGCACGTCGGGCCGTCGCAAGACCAGCGTGGCCAGGTTCGCCCGAGCCGCTGTTGCGGCGGCATCGCCGCCGTTGCGGGTGCAGCCGGCAGGCGAAAAAAACCCGGCCGAAGCCGGGTGTGGTTCTGGGGCTGCTTGTCCTCTCGCTACGGACCGGCTACTGACCTGCTGAGAAGCGGCCGAGACGTCGCGTCGGGTACCGAAGGTCAAAGGATGTCGGACGCGTAATCGGCCAGCCGCGACCGCTCGCCACGCGCGAGCGTGACATGGCCGCTGTGCGCCCAGCCCTTGAAGCGATCGACGACGTAGGTCAACCCCGAACTGCCCTCGGTGAGGTAAGGCGTATCGATCTGCGCGATGTTGCCCAGGCAGACGATCTTCGTTCCAGGGCCTGCGCGCGTGACGAGCGTCTTCATTTGCTTGGGCGTCAGATTCTGCGCCTCGTCGATGATCAGGTATTTGTCGACGAACGTGCGGCCGCGCATGAAGTTCATACTCTTGATCTTGAGCCGCGAACGAATGAGCTCCTGCGTGGCGGCCCGGCCCCATTCGCCGGCGTTGTCGTCGGTCTTTTGCAGGACCTCGAGGTTGTCGTCGAATGCGCCCATCCACGGCTGCATCTTCTCCTCTTCGGTTCCGGGCAGAAAGCCGATGTCCTCGCCGACCGGCACCGTCGCGCGCGTGACGATGATCTCGTTGTAGCGCTTTTCGTCGAGCACTTGCGCGAGGCCCGCGGCGAGCGCCACCAGCGTTTTGCCTGTGCCCGCCTGACCCACGAGCGTGACGAAGTCGATCTCGGGGTTCATCAACAGATTGAGAGCGAAGTTCTGTTCGCGGTTGCGCGCGGTAATGCCCCAGACGTTGTTCTTGTGATGACTGTAATCGCGAAGCGTCTGCAGCAGCGCCGTCTTGCCGTTGATCTCGCGCACGATCGCCTGAAACGACGGCTCGCCATTCGTAGGCTCGAGGTAGAGGAACTCGTTGACGAGCAGCGATGGACAAAGCGGGCCTGTCACGCGGTAGTACGTCGTGCCTGTCTTCGTGTCCTGCCAGCTTTCCATGCCTTTCGCGTGCTTCGTCCAGAAATCCTGGGGCAGCGCGCGTACGCCCGAAAACAGCAGATCTTTGTCTTCGAGAACCTGGTCGTTGAAGTAGTCCTCGGCTGGCAGCCCCAACGCATGAGCCTTGATTCGCATGTTGATGTCTTTCGACACCAACACGACGAGCCGGTCCGAGCGGTCGCGTTGCAGCGCCCGCACGACGCCGAGGATCTGGTTGTCGGCCTTGCCCTGCGGCAGACCCTCGACTGGCTCGATGTCCGTCAGCGTGGTCTGGAAGTAGAGCCGGCCCAGCGCTTCGCGGCTGCCGAGCCGCGAAAGCGGCAAGCCTTCCGCAATCGGTCCTGCGTTGGCGACGAGCGTGTCGAGCGTGCGGCTTACCTGCCGTGCGTTGCGCGCGACTTCCGACATCCCTTTCTTGTGGTTGTCGAGCTCCTCGAGCGTCATCATGGGCAGATAGACGTCATGCTCCTCGAACCGGAAAAGGCAGGTCGGGTCGTGCATCAGCACGTTCGTGTCCAGCACGAAGAGCTTGCGAACGTCCGTCGGCACGGCTGTCGCCGACTTGCGCGAGCGCGCGGGCTTGGCGGCACCGCGCTCATTGGCTGCCGGTGCCGGCTCGGCGGCCGGGGTTTCGTGCCGGGCGGCGGGCGCCGGGACAGGCTGCAGCAAGGCGGCCGTCTGCCTTGGTTTGCGGCCGCGCGCAACGGCCGCGGCCTCGGCGGGAGGCGGTGTTTCCACGAGCCTCGGCATGGCGGCGGTGTGGCTCGAGCTCGCTACGGGCTCGGCGGCGCGCGGCGCACTGCCGGCGCTGCCGTAATCGGCCGCTTCTGCTTGCTCCCCGACGGTGCCCTGTTTTTTCGCGTTTTTCGCTGGCCGAGCTTTGGCCTTGAATTCATCCGGCGGCAACAGACTGCCGAGCTTGCTGGGCGGGGTAGGCAAAGGCATGGTTTCCCTCAAAGAATCGGGTCGCTATCGTACGCCGCTGTAGCGTCCGGCTCGAGCCACGTTATCGGGCCGAGCACGCGGACGACAAGCGGCGCGCTGTCAATTGAAACGCCGGTTCGCCTAGATTTCGATCGACTCCTTGGTGTCGGGGCGCCAGGGCGGTTTACCGGCCTGGCTGCGCGGAAATAAAAAAGCCGCCGCTCCTCGTGCATCGGAGCTGGCGGCTCGGCTTCGAGCGAAGCGCTGCGCCCGGCGAACGAAAGAAAGGCGTGTTCGGTCGAAAGGCGCAACTGCAGCGGAAACGGAATAAACGGGAACTCATTGCAACGCAATATAACGCGCGTCAAAGTCCTTGTACAGCTTGCAGGATCTCGTCCACATGGCCAGGCACCTTCACGCCGCGCCACTCGCGCCGCAAGACGCCGCTTGCGTCGATGAGAAACGTCGAGCGCTCGATGCCGCGTACTTCCTTGCCGTACATCTTTTTCATTTTGATGACATCGAAAAGCGCGCAAAGCTGCTCGTCGCCGTCGGACAACAGCGGGAAGGGCAGCTCGAGCTTGGCCTTGAAGTTCTCGTGCGAGCGGATGCTGTCGCGCGAGACGCCAATGATCTCGGCTCCGGCCTTTTTGAATTTCGGATACAGGTCGCGAAACTGCAAGCCCTCGGTTGTGCAGCCGGGCGTGTTGTCCTTGGGGTAGAAGTACAAGACCACTTTCTTGCCCCGCAAGCCGGACAGCGCGAACGCGGCCCCGCCGGTAGCGGCGGCCGTAAAATCGGGGACAGGTTGGTCGACTGCAATGGGCACGTGGTTTCTCCTTTTTTATCGCGCAAAGCGTTCGAGCAGGGCGGTGGCCGGCTTACCCCGGCGCAGCCCAGGCGGCGCGTGCCAGCCCTAGTCGGGCTGGACGATCAACTCGCCCGCACGCCCCGGAATCTCGCCCCAGGTCACAGGGTACGATGGGAGCGAGTCGCGGTCCAGCGTCGCATGGTAATCGCCCATTGTCGCGAATGTGTGACCTTGCGCCTGCCATCCGGCCAGCAGTCGCTCGAAGACCGGTGCGAGCTTCTGGCCTTCCAGTTCGGCATGCAGCGTGAACACCTGATCGTGCGGGTTGCGTTCCGTTGCGGCGAGCAAACGCGTGGCCACGCTCGTTTCGTCGAGGCTATCGACGCCGAGCAGTTCGTCGAGCGTAGGCAAGGTCGTCGGCAATTGAACGTGGTCGAGCGTCCGGGCGCCGACCACCGGGCGATACGGTCCATGGCCGCGTCCGTCCGACGCGTAGCGCATGCCCCATGCGTCGATCTGCTCGAACGCGTGTTCGTTCATTTGCCAGCCTGCGGCGCCGTGCGTGGTGGGGGCGGTGCCGAAAATTTCGGCGAATCGCTCGTAGCTCTTGCCCATTTCACCAGCAGTCCAGGCCTGCGACCGGCTGCGGACGTTGTCCTGCCAATAGACGTGGTCCCACGTGTGGATACCGCATTCGAAGCCGGCTTCATGCACCGCACGCATCTCGGCGGCTGCGCGTACCCCGATGTCGGGCCCCGGCAGCAGCACGCCATACATGAGCTGGCGCACGCCGTAATGCTCGACGACGGACGTGCGCGACACCTTTTTCAGAAAGCCTGGCCGAAAGACGCGCCTGAGCGCCCACCCCGTATGGTCCGGACCGAGGCTGAAAAGGAACGTGGCCCGCGCTTTGAACCGATCGAGCATGCGCGCGAGGTTGGGCACGCCTTCGCGCGTGCCGCGCAGCGTATCGACGTCGATCTTGAGGACGATGCGAGCCAACGTGCGCCGCCTTACTGTTGCTGTTCGACGAGCGCGCGGGCGTCGGCCACGTGGGAGCGATAGGCTTCGAAGATCTTGCGCAGCGCGTCGTCGAACGTCGCCTGGGGCGCCCACCCGAGTTCCGCCATCGTGTTGTCGATCTTCGGCACGCGGTTTTGCACGTCCTGGTAGCCCTGGCCGTAGTACGCGCCCGACGACGTTTCGACGAGCTTCACGGCTTTCGCGGACTCGGCGTACTCCGGATACTCGGCTGCCAGCGCCAGCATCTTGTGCGCGAGCTCGCGCACCGAGAAGTTGTTCTTCGGGTTGCCGATGTTGTAGATCTTGCCCGAAGCGATGCCGTTCGCGTTTTCGATGATCTTCATGAGCGCACTGATGCCGTCGTCGATATCGGTGAACGCACGTTTTTGCGAGCCGCCGTCGACGAGGCTGATGTTCTCGCCACGAACGATGTGGCCGAGGAACTGCGTGACGACGCGCGAGCTGCCTTCCTTCGGCGTATAGATGGAGTCGAGGCCGGGCCCGATCCAGTTGAACGGTCGGAAGAGCGTGAAGTTCAGCCCTTCTTGCATGCCGTAGCCCCAGATCACGCGATCCATCAATTGCTTGGAGCAGGCGTAGATCCAGCGCGGCTTGTTGATCGGGCCGTAGGTGAGCGCCGAGGCTTCGGGGTCGAATTCCTCGTCGGCGCACATGCCGTAGACTTCGGAGGTCGACGGAAACACGAGGTGCTTACGGTACTTCACGGCCGAGCGGACGATCGGCAGATTCGCCTCGAAATCGAGTTCGAACACGCGCAGCGGCTGCTGGACATAGGTGGCAGGCGTGGCGATCGCGACGAGCGGAAGAATCACGTCGCATTTCTTCACGTGATACTCGACCCACTCCTTATTGATCGTGATGTCGCCCTCGAAGAAGTGCATCCGCTCGTGGTTGGCCAGATCGCCGAGCCGGTCGGTCTGCATGTCCATGCCGAAGACTTCCCAGTTGGTCGTCTCGAGGATGCGCTTCGACAGGTGATGGCCGATGAAGCCATTGACGCCGAGAATCAGTACTTTTTTGGCGAGATCTGCCATGTTCATGAATGCCGGGAAGAGTGGATGATCTGAGCGAACTGCGCGGGCGTGACGACCGATTCCCGAGCGTCGCGCACGAGCCTCAGCTCGGAGATGGCAATGGCGCGCGCGTCGCCGCACACGCCGAATAACGCATTATCGCTTAGGTGCAGACCGGGCGGCAAATTTGCCAGTGCCGTCGCCGCGTCGGCTCCCACAGGCACAAGGCGCGCACGCGCAACGATGAAGCGCGCGCCGCCCTGGTCGGTGAACGCGCCCGGATAGGGCGGCGCGACCGCGCGCACGAGGTTGTAGACGCGCTGGGCCGGCTGCGACCAATCGATGCGGCCATCCTCGGGCTTGCGGCCGCCGAAGTAGCTGCCGCTGGCGAGATCGTTCGGCAGACGCGGAGCCTCGCCGGCGATCAGTGCCGGCAGTACGCGCCAAAGCGTCTGCTCTGCGGCGACGGTCACTTTGTCGAATACCTGGCGCGCGGTATCGTCGGGCAGAATCGGCACGCTCGTCTGGCCGATGATCGCGCCGGCGTCGGGCTTGGCCGTCATTTCATGCAGCGTGGCGCCCGTTTCGGTTTCGCCGTTGAGCACGGCCCAATTGGTGGGCACGCGGCCGCGGTACTTCGGCAGCAGCGAGCCGTGCATGTTGTAGGCGCCGCGCGGCGCGAGCGCGAGCACGTCGGGCGGCAGCATGTGCCGGTAATAGAACGAGAAGAGCAAGTCGGGCCGCACGCGGCGTACGGCCTCGCGCAGCTCGGCGCTGTCCGGCCCGGCTGGCCGGATCGCTTCGATCCCATGCTCGGCGGCGACGCTCGCGACACTTTCGAACCAGAGGTTCTCGTTCGGATTGTCTTCATGCGTCACGACGAGCGCGACGTCGACTCCGCGCGCGAGCAGCACTTGCAGGCAGCGCACGCCGACGTTGTGGTAGGCGAACACGACGGCGCGTGGTTTCATCGGTTGCCGTCCCCGTCGACGAGGTGCTCGGCGCGCGAGCCGAACCCGGCTGGCGCGGCCAATTTTTCGCCCTCGCGTGCTTCGAGCACGGCCTGGACGAGATAGCGGGGCCGCGCGCGCACTTGCTGATAGATGCGGCCGATGTATTCGCCGAGCAGGCCCAGCGCGAAGAGGATGACCCCGAGCAGGAAGAACGTGATGGCGAACAGCGTGAAGACGCCCTGGACTTCCGCGCCGATCAGGAAGCGCCGGACGACGAGCAGCAGGAAGAGGCCGGCCGAGCCGAGCGACAGAATGACGCCGATGAACGAGAGCCACTGCAGCGGCACGACCGAGAAGCCCGTGACGAGGTCGAAATTGAGCCGTATCAGGCTATAGAGCGAGTATTTCGATTCGCCGGCGAAGCGCTCTTCGTGGGCCACCTCGATTTCGATCGGGTTTTGCGCGAAGGTGTAGGCGAGTGCCGGAATGAAGGTGTTGACCTCGCCGCAGCGATTGATCGTATCGATGATCTGGCGGCTGTAGGCGCGCAGCATGCAGCCCTGGTCGGTCATGCGAATGTGCGTAATGCGCTCGCGCAGCCGGTTCATCGCGCGCGACGCCTTGCGCCGCCAGAGCGTGTCCTGGCGCTCGCGCCTGATCGAGCCCACGTAGTCGTAACCCTCGCGCATCTTGGCGACGAGTTTGCCGATCTCCTCTGGCGGGTTTTGCAGGTCGGCATCGAGCGTGAGCACGATCGCGCCGCGCGAGTGCTCGAAGCCTGCGAGAATTGCCATGTGCTGGCCGTAATTGCCGTTGAGCAGCACGACGCGCGTGGTGTCGGGCCGTGCGCGGAACTGTTCGGCGAGCATCGCCGCCGACTTGTCCCGACTGCCGTCATTGATGAGAATGACCTCGTAGCTCGTGCCGAGCGCATCGAGCGCCGGGTAGAGACGGGCGAAGAGGGCGTGCAGCCCTGCTTCTTCGTTGTAGACGGGAATGACGACCGAGACTTCCGGCGACGTCGAACGGTATTCGGTGTGGCTCATGTCCGCTTATTTCCCGTGTTGTTCGCAAATTCTGTTGACTGCCGAGACTACGCGCTCGACATCGCGCTCGGTCATCTGCGTGAAGAGCGGCAGCGTGACCGTCGTCGCGCCATAGCGCTCGGCATGCGGGAACATGCCCGGCGCGAACCCGCGCGCGCGATAGAGCGTGAACAGATGAATGGCGGGATAGTGCACGCCGGTGCCTATCCCATAACTGTCGTGCATCATTTGCATGAAGCCTGCGCGATCGAGCGAAAGCCGCTCGAGCGGCAGCGCGATCGGGAACATGTGCCAGTTGCTATTTTCGAAGTCGGCGAGCGGCAGGCCGATTCCGAGCGCCTGTGCGGGGCCGCTCGCGAAACCCTTGAAGTAGGCGCGCGCAAGTTCGCGGCGCTTCGCCGTGAACCGCTCGATCTGCGCGAGCTGGCCGAGGCCCACGCGGGCCGCGACGTCGGTCAGGTTGTACTTGCCCCCGAGCAGGTCGCAGTCCATGCCGTCGTATCCGGTACGCGTAATGCCCTGGAGCCGGTATTTGCGTGCAAGTTCCGCCTCGCGCTCGTCGTTGAGCACCAGTGCGCCGCCTTCGATCGACGTGAGATTCTTGTTCGCATGGAAGCTGAACGAGACGATGTCGCCGAGCTTGCCGATGCGCTCGCCGCGCCAGCTCGAGCCGAATGCCTGCGCGGCATCCTCGATCACGCGCAGGCCGTAGCCGCGGGCGATTTCGTAGAGCCGGTCCATATCGAGGGGCAGCCCGGCGAGATAGACGGGGATGATCGCCTTCGTGCGCGGCGTGATTGCCTTTTCGAGCAGGCTCAGGTCGATGTTTCGCGTTGCCGGGTCGATATCGACGAAAACGGGTGTCGCGCCCACTTCGAGAATGACGTTGCTCGTCGATACCCATGACATCGGCGAGGTGATGACCTCGTCCCCCGGGCCGACGCCCGCGATGCGCAAGCCGATCTCGAGCGTCGCTGTCCCCGAGTTGAAGGTGCGCACGGGGCGCCCGCCGCAGTACTCGGACAGCCGCTGCTCAAAGGCCTGGTTCTGAGGGCCGGTGGTGATCCAGCCGGAACGCAGCACGTCCGCTACGCCTTGAATCGTCTCTTCGTCGATTTCCGGGCGCACGAACGGCAGAAAGGGGGGAGAGTCCTGGGTCATGAATGAGTGCGATGCACGAATAAGAATGAAGTCCTGTCAGCTGCGCGAGAGCACGACCACCCCGACGAGAATGATCGCGATGCCGGCTATGCGCTGGATCGTGATCACTTCGCCGAACAGATACCACGCTGCGAACGCGTTGACCACGTAGCCGAGCGAGAGCATCGGATAGGCGACCGACACGTCCACGCGCGACAGCCCGACGATCCAGACGCCCACGCTGACGACATAGCACGCGAGGCCGCCGACGATGGGCCACTGCGTTGCGAGCTTGAACCCGACGGGCAGAATGTTCGCACGGGTGAATTCGAAGTGTCCAACTGCGTTCACGCCAGCCTTGAGCAGCAGTTGCGCCCCCGCATTCAGCATGACGCCAGTCAGGATGCAGACGAGCGATATGGGGTTCATCTTGGCAGGGTCCGATTCGTCAGAAGGTTCAAGGGCGGGCGCATCAGGGCTTTTCGACGATCACGCGGCGCACGTCGCGGGCGATGACGCGCATCGGTACGTGCTGCGCGGCGAGCGAGTCATAGCGGTCGACTGTCATCACCGCGAGTGCATGCGGCTGCGCGTCCCAACGCTTGATCCACTCGGCGACGGTCGGCACCCACTTGCCAGGCTCCTGCTCGACGCCGAACGAGAGTTCGTTCGGGTCCTCCACCATGATCATCGTGTGGCCGATGTAAAAGGGCAGCGTGTGATCGAGCAGCGCAACCGAGTAGAACGGCGTGTCGGCCGGCAGCCGCGCGAGCGCCGCCTTCGCGGCCGGCGCGAGCAGTACGCCGGAGCTTTGGCGCCCGAACGCTTCGTGCCCCGTGCCCGCGATCGTACAAAGCAGCAGCCAGCCGGCGCTGAACGCCGCGGCCGACGGAAGAATCGAGCCGCGTGTACCTCGCGCAAGCGCCAAAGCGACGAGCGTCATCGCGAATGCGGCGGCAATTCCGGCGAATACCCAGAGGCGGAATTCCCGATAAAGCGCGTTCGGCGTTCGGGCGTCGCCGAATCGGGCGATGAAGATCGCGCCCACGGCGAGCGCGGCCAGCAGGAGGAGGTAGCCGACGAGATGGCGGCGCCACGCCCCGCGGGGGAGTTCGGGCAGATAGGCCCCGATCACGAGTGCGAGCGCAGGTGCTACGGGCAGCACGTACGAGACGAGCTTCGAATGCGACACGCTGAAAAAGAGAAAGATGAACGCGCACCAGACGAAGAGCAGCGACGCGGGGCGGAACCCGTTCGATTCCGCGGGCCCCCTGGCCATCTGGCGGATGCTTTGCACGGCAATCGAGAGCCACGGCAGAAAGCCGACGAGCAGCACCCAGACGAAGTAATGGAACGGCCCCGGCCGATGCTGAGCGGGAGTCAAATAACGTTCGAATTGTTGAACGACGAAAAAGAAGTTCAGGAACTCGGGATTGCGTTGCTGGACGAGGACGAACCACGGTGTCGCGATCGCGAAAAAGACTACGAGCCCCGTGGCGAGATTGAGCCGCTTCCAGATTGCCCAGTCGCGCTCGATCAGCGTGTAGAGGACGAGCACGGCGCCGGGCAAAATGATGCCGACGAGCCCCTTGGACAGTACGGCGAGCGCCATGGCGGCCCAGCTCGCCCACATCCACAGCCGTCTTTCGCGCGCCGATGCCGCGCCGCGCTGGGCGAGCAGCATGGCGCACAGCGTCAGCTCCATCCAGAACGACAGGCCCATATCGAGCGTGTTGAAATGGCCCATCAGGCTCCAGTAAGGCGCACCGACGAGTACCAGTGCGCTCGCGAAACCGGCCGCCGGGCCGATGAGGCGCGACGCGGTGTAGCCCGCCAGCAGCACGCCGGCGAAGCCCGTGAGCGCCGTATACAACCGGGCCTGCCACTCCCCGATGCCGAACCACGCGAACGTGAGCGCATTCGCCCAGGTTTGCAGCGGCGGCTTCTCGAAATACTTGTAGCCGTTGTAGCGAGGCGTGATCCAGTCGCCCGTCAGCAGCATTTCGCGCGCCATTTCCGCATAGCGCCCTTCGTCGCTCGGGACGAGATGGCGCAAGCCGAGCGGCAGGAACCAGATGAGCGCGAGCGCGACGACGAAAATGAGCAGCGCGACGCCGCCGAGCGGCGCGACGGCGGCGGCCCGGCTGGGCGGGGCGACCCGCTCGGCGGCCGACTCGGCCGCCCTGGGATAACGTTGTAGCGACATGGGTCCGAATCCGTCAGAGATGCCGCGAGAGCGGCGAAAGCGCGCAGCGCGGCGGCGCAGGCGGCCGCTCGCGATACGCGCGGTGGGGCGAAGCGCCGGGTGTCATTGCTCGATGAGCAGTGCGGCGACGACGCGGCGGCCCTCGGCCATCAAAATGTTGTAGGTGCGGCAGGCGGCCATGAAGTCCATCGACTCCACGCCGATGCGCCGTGCCGTGAGTTCCGCGGTGAGGCGCGGGTGGGGAAAACGCAGCCGCGCGCCGCTGCCGAACACGACGAGTTCCGGCTCGGTGGCGAGCACGAGTTCGAAATGTTCGGGAGCAAGGGCTTCGAACGACGAAACCGGCCACGCGATGACCGGCGCGTCGGGCACGACCACGATGCTGCGCTCGTGGCGTTCCAGATTGACCTCGACGTAGTGGGCGCCGTAACCGGTGACGGTGTTCAAGGCGCCGCTCGCATCCTGGTGTAATTTCAAATCCGTTGTTCCGTAGTTCGCTGGGCCGTGCGCTCCGCCACTGCCGCGGGGAGTCGATGTACCGCCTCGGCTCAGGCTCCGGGCGGGGCCCGATCAGGTCCGGCCAAGCGCTTCGCGACAGCCGCGCATTGCGAAAGTTGGCCAAAATCCGCTAAATTATAACTTTTTAGCCGCCCGGCGGCGCCTTTTGCATCGCGATCGACGCGCGAGAAGCGCCAAAAGCGCTTTCGAGCGCTTACAGTCTCACCGGCTCCTGTCTCGATCCAAATGCGCGATCCAATGCGCGGCGTCATTCGCCGCCACGTCCAGCGCCACCTGCGCGGTGCCCGGCATCCCCTTTTTGGCTATTCCGCGAGGAACCGTGTCCGTCGTGAAACCGATCCTGAAGTCGAATAAACTGCTGAACGTCTGCTACGACATCCGCGGGCCCGTGCTTGAGCATGCGAAGCGCCTCGAAGACGAAGGCCACCGCATCATCAAGCTCAACATCGGCAACCTCGCGGCTTTCGGCTTCGACGCACCCGACGAAATCGTGCAGGACATGATCCGCAATCTGCCCATGTCGTCGGGCTATTCGGATTCCAAGGGCGTGTTCGCGGCGCGCAAGGCGATCATGCACTACACCCAGCAAAAGGGTGTGGTCGGCGTGGAGCTCGACGACATCTACATCGGCAACGGTGCATCCGAGCTCATCGTGATGGCGATGCAAGGCCTGCTCAACGATGGCGACGAGGTCCTGCTGCCCGCGCCCGACTACCCGCTGTGGACGGCGGCGGTGAGCCTTTCGGGCGGCACGCCGGTGCACTACCTGTGCGACGAGTCGAACAGCTGGATGCCCGATCTGGACGACGTCCGCGCGAAAATCACGCCGAATACCCGGGCACTCGTCATCATCAATCCGAACAATCCGACGGGGGCTCTCTACTCGGACGAACTGCTGCTCGATCTGATCGCCATCGCGCGTCAGCACGGCCTCGTGATCTTCGCCGACGAGGTCTACGACAAGATCGTCTACGACGGCAAGAAGCACACATCGGTGGCCGCGCTGTCGGAGGACGTGCTGACGGTGACGTTCAACAGCCTCTCGAAGAGCTATCGTTCGTGCGGATACCGCGCCGGGTGGATGTACGTCTCGGGACTGACGGGCGAGAATCGCCGGCGCGCGAAAGACTACTTCGAGGGCCTCGGCATTCTTGCCTCGATGCGGCTTTGCGCGAATGTACCGGGCCAATTCGCGATTCAGACGGCGCTGGGCGGCTATCAGAGCATCAACGATCTGATCCTGCCGGGCGGACGGCTCTACAAGCAGCGCCAGATCGCTCACGAGATGCTCAATGCGATCCCTGGCGTGAGCTGCGTGAAGCCGGAAGCGGCGCTTTACATGTTTCCACGCCTGGACCCGAAGGTGTACCCGGTGCACGACGATCAACAGTTCGTGCTCGATCTGCTGCTCGAGGAGCGGGTGCTGCTCGTGCAGGGCACGGGCTTCAACTGGCCGTCACCGGACCATTTCCGTGTCGTATTTCTGCCCAATGCGGACGATCTGACCGATTCGATCAACCGTATCGCGCGCTTTCTGGATGGCTATCGCAAGCGTCACGGCACCTGACACACCACGGCCCGCCGCCAGAGGTTGCGCGGCGCGCGCGTTTTCGCTTTTATCAAGGCATTTCCCAATCTGGACAGACGCTGCATGGAACCGATCAAAGTTGGCCTCTTGGGCTTCGGCACGGTAGGTAGCGGCACCTTCACGGTGCTGCGCCGCAATCAGGAAGAAATCAAACGGCGCGCCGGCCGCGGCATCGAGATTGCACGCATTGCGGTACGCAATCCGGCCAAGGTGCTCGCCGCGCTCGGCGAGGCGGCCGGCAGCGTGACCGTCGGCGCCGATTTCAACGCCGTCGTCGACGATGCCTCGATCGGCATCGTCGCGGAGATGATCGGCGGCACCGGGCTTGCACGCGAGCTGGTGCTGCGCGCGATCGCGAACGGCAAGCACGTCGTGACGGCCAACAAGGCGTTGCTCGCCGTACATGGCACCGAAATCTTTGCCGCCGCCCGCGACAAGGGCGTCATGGTGGCGTTCGAGGCGGCCGTCGCGGGTGGCATCCCCATCATCAAGGCGTTGCGCGAAGGGCTGACGGCCAATCGCATCCAGTACATCGCCGGCATCATCAACGGGACGACCAATTACATCCTCTCGGAGATGCGCGAGCGCGGGCTCGACTTCGCCACGGCGCTTGCCGCTGCCCAGGCGCTCGGCTATGCCGAGGCTGACCCGACGTTCGACGTCGAGGGAATCGATGCCGCGCACAAACTCACGATCATGAGCGCAATCGCCTTCGGCGTGCCGATGCAGTTCGATCGCGCCTACATCGAGGGCATCTCGAGGCTCGACGCCACCGATATCAAATACGCCGAGGACCTCGGGTATCGCATCAAGCTGCTCGGCATTACGCGGCGCGCCGAGCACGGCATCGAGCTGCGGGTGCACCCGACCCTCATTTCCGCGAAGCGCCTGCTCGCGAGCGTCGAGGGCGCGATGAACGCCGTGGAAGTGCACGGCGATGCGGTCGGGGCCACGTTGTATTACGGCAAGGGCGCGGGGGCCGAGCCCACGGCGTCGGCTGTCGTGGCCGATCTCGTCGACGTGACGCGCTTGCACACGGCCGACCCCGAGCACCGCGTGCCGCATCTCGCCTTCCAACCGCAAAGCCTTTCCGACACGCCGATCCTGCCGATCGACGAGGTCCGCAGCGGCTACTACCTGCGGTTGCGCGTGGCCGACGTGACCGGCGTGCTCGCCGCCATCACGCGGCTGCTCGCCGATGCCGGTATTTCGATCGACGCGATGCTCCAAAAGGAGTCGGAGCAGGTCGATGCCAACGGCCAGACCGACGTCGTCATCATTACGCACGAAACGCTCGAGAAGAACGTCAATGCGGCGATCGCGCGCATCGAAGACCTCGCAACGGTGGTCTCGAACGTGACGAAGCTTCGCATCGAGGCGCTCGACTGATTGATCGCGGGGCTTTGTCCCGAACGAACCGGATCCGACCATGAATTACATTTCCACTCGCGGTGCCGGCGCCGGCGAGCGACATACGTTCTCCGACATCCTGCTTGGCGGTCTTGCCAAGGACGGCGGGCTCTATCTGCCGGCCGAATACCCGCGCGTTTCGACTGACGAACTTGCACGCTGGCGGGCGTTGCCGTATGCGGAGCTCGCGTTCGAGATTCTGCGCAAGTTCAGCGACGACATCCCGGCCGAGGATCTGCGTGCGCTGACCGAGCGCACTTACCGTGCCGACGTTTACTGCAATGTGCGCGCGGGAGAGGATGCGGCGGCGATCACGCCGCTGCGCGCGCTCGGCATCGAGGGCGGTGCGCCGCTCAGCCTGCTCGAACTCTCGAACGGCCCGACGCTCGCCTTCAAGGACATGGCGATGCAACTGCTCGGCAATCTGTTCGAGTATGCGCTCGCCAGGCACGGAGAGACATTGAACATCCTGGGGGCGACCTCGGGCGACACGGGGAGTGCCGCCGAATACGCGATGCGCGGCAAGGCGGGCGTGTCCGTGTTCATGCTGTCGCCGCATCGCAAGATGAGCGCGTTCCAGACCGCCCAGATGTATAGCCTGCAAGAGCCGAACATCTTCAACGTCGCGATCGAAGGCGTCTTCGACGATTGCCAGGACATCGTGAAGGCTGTCTCGAACGACCACGCGTTCAAGGCCCGCCAGCGCATCGGGACCGTCAACTCGATCAACTGGGCACGTGTCGTCGCGCAGGTCGTCTACTACTTCAAGGGCTATTTCGCCGCCACGCGCTCGAACGACGAGCGGGTTTCGTTCACGGTTCCGTCCGGCAACTTCGGCAATGTCTGCGCCGGCCACATCGCCCGCATGATGGGGCTGCCGATCGAGAAGCTCGTCGTCGCGACGAACGAAAACGACGTGCTCGACGAGTTCTTCCGCACGGGCGCGTACCGGGTGCGCGGCGCGGCGCAGACCTACCATACGAGCAGCCCGAGCATGGACATTTCGAAGGCGTCCAACTTCGAGCGCTTCGTATTCGACCTGGTGGGCCGGGATCCGGCGCGCGTACTGCAGCTTTTCCGGGACGTCGAGGAAAAGGGCGGCTTCGATCTTGCCGCGAGCGGAGATTTCGCCCGCGTGAAGCAGTTCGGTTTCGTTTCGGGGCGCAGTACGCATGACGATCGCGTCGCGGCAATCCGAGATGTCTTCTCGCGGTACGCGACCATGATCGACACGCATACGGCCGATGGAATCAAAGTTGCGCGCGAGCATCTGGACCCGGGCGTGCCGATGATCGTGCTCGAGACGGCCCAGCCGATCAAGTTCGGCGAGACCATCCGCGAGGCGCTCGCGCGCGAGCCCGAGCGCCCGGCCGCATTCGAAGGCCTCGAGTCGCTGCCGCAGCGCTTCGACGTGCTCCCGGCCGACGCCGCGCAGGTCAAGGCCTTCATCGCGGCCCGCACCGGGCTCTGAGCGCAACGCGCACAGGCGGGCCGAGCCGCGCGTCGTTACAATGGAAGCTTCGCCGCTTTCAACGCCCGCCAGTCACATGTCTACGCCTCATGCCTCAGCCGCGCGTTTGCCGGTCCTTTCGACGGCCGACGCGCTCGCCACGCTGCTCGCCGCGGTCCGCCCCGTCGAAGGGGCGGAAACGCTGCCAACGCTCGACGCGCTGGGTCGGGTGCTGGCAGCGGATGTCGTTTCGGGGCTCGACGTCCCGCCGATGAATACGAGCGCGATGGATGGCTACGCGGTCCGTACGGCCGATCTGCTGCGCGGCGACCGGCGGCTGCCGGTGTCGCAGCGCATCGCGGCCGGGCAGATGCCTGAGCCGCTTGCGGCGGGTACCGCGGCGCGGATTTTCACGGGCGCTCCTGTCCCACCGGGGGCGGATGCCGTCGTCATGCAGGAGCAGGCCGAGGTATCCGGCGAGGCCGTCGAAATTCTGCATAGCCCCAAGCCGGGGGAGTGGATCACGGCGCAGGGCGCCGACATTCGCCGCGGCGCCGTAATTCTGCCGGCCGGCACGCGGCTCGCGCCCCAGGCGCTCGGGCTGGCCGCGTCGACGGGTTGCGCGCAACTGACCGTCTCGCGGCGCGTCAAGGTCGCTGTCTTTTTTACGGGCGACGAGCTGACGATGCCCGGGGAGCCCCTTGCGCCGGGCGCAATCTACAACTCGAATCGCTTTACGCTGCGCAGCATGCTGGCGCGCCTCGGTTGCGACGTGACCGATTACGGCATTGTCCCGGACCGCCTGGAGGCCACACGCGCCGCGTTGACTGAGGCCGCACGCGAGCACGACCTGATTCTGACCTCGGGCGGCGTGTCGGCCGGCGAGGAAGATCATGTGAAGCCGGCGGTACAGGCGCTCGGGCGACTGGCGCTCTGGCAGATCGCGATGAAGCCCGGCAAGCCGCTCGCCTTCGGCTCGATCAGGCGAGAATCGGCGGGCAACGAGACGTATTTCATCGGCTTGCCGGGCAACCCGGTGTCGAGCTTCGTCACCTTCTTGCTGTTCGTGCGACCGTTCGTGTTGAGACTGGCGGGCGCCGCCGACGTGGCGCCGCGCGCGGTCTCGCTGCGGGCCGACTTCAGCCAATCGAAGGCAGATCGGCGCAACGAGTTCCTGCGCGCGCGCGTCAATGCGGCGGGCGGGCTCGACTTGTTTCCGAACCAAAGCTCGGCGGTGCTGACATCCACGGTCTGGGGCGACGGCCTCATCGACAATCCGCCGAATCACGCGATCAGCGCTGGCGAAACCGTCCGGTTTTTGCCGTTTGCGGAACTGCTCGGATGAATTTGCCTGCGCGGCACGTATGAAGATACGCCTGCGCTCACAACGAACCGCCATCGAATGAAGATCGAACTGAAGTATTTTGCAAGCGTACGCGAATCGCTCGGCATCGCTCACGAGACAGTGACGTTGCCGGATGGCATCGCGACGGTCGGCGATGTGCGCGCCTGGCTGCGCACGCGCGGTGGCGCATGGGCCGAGGCGCTCGCGCAAGGCAGGGCGCTGCGCATGGCCTGCGACCAGACCATGACCGACGAGACGACACGCCTGACCGACGGTTGCGAAGTGGCCTTTTTCCCGCCGGTGACGGGCGGCTGACGTCTGCCGGCATGCAGGAGAATCAACGATGATCGTCCGCGTACAGACCGCCGATTTCGACCTCGGCGCCGAGGTGGCGGCGTTGCGAGCGCAAAACCCGAAAGTGGGCGCCGTGGCGTGCTTCGTCGGCACGGTGCGGGATCTGAATGAAGGTGACGCAGTCAGCGCCATGGAACTCGAGCACTACCCAGGCATGACCGAAAAGGCGTTGGAGGCCATTGCGGCCGAGGCCCGGCAGCGCTGGCCGGGGTGCGATGTCCTGATCGTGCATCGGGTCGGCAAGCTTTATCCGCTCGATCAGATCGTGTTGGCTGCGGCGACGGCCGCGCATCGCCAGGAAGCATTTGCCGCCTGCGAATTCGTGATGGACTATCTGAAGACCCAGGCGCCTTTCTGGAAAAAGGAGACGACGCCAGAGGGCGCCCGGTGGGTCGATGCACGCGTGGCGGACGACAAGGCGCTCGAGCGCTGGGGCATCGTTGCGGGCAACGCGGCACCGGCCGGTCCCAGCCAAGGCTGAGGGCGGTCGGCCGCGCGTGTTTGGCTGTCAGTCGTCGTGCGTGCCGCGGCCCACGATTTTCGCGGGAAACGGTTCGCCCCGGCGCCGCTCGTGGGATTGGTCACTTGCGGCGCCGGCTCCCGTCGGGCGGCGTTTCGGTGCGACCTGTTCGAGCAGTGCCTGTTGCTCGGGCGGGATTTGGTATTCCCAGCCGAAGCGGGCGAGCTGGAGACTCTGCGCGATGCGCAGTGCCGGTTCCATGAAGCGCACGGCGGCGGCTGGCTCGTAGCGGTCGCAGACAGCATCGAGAAAAAGGTGGAGCCAGCGGCTGAAATGGCGCGGCTCGATCCCCTCCAGTGGCTGATGCGCTTGCTGGACGTTGCCGCGGTAGCGCTTGTCGCCGAGCACGAGGCTACCCCAAAAGAGGCACATCTTGGGCAGATGATCGTCCCAGCGGCCGTGCAATACCGTATCGAACACGGGGCCAAGCAGGACATCGGCGCGCACGCGATCGTAGAACGCGTAGACGAGTTCGCGGATATTTTGTTCGGTTGGCTCCGCGTGCCGGCTGGTGGCGGACGCCTCTGTGTGCGGGGGAAGCGGGGTGGTCATGACGAATCCGAAAACAACGTGCGGTGCGGGTGCCCTGCGGCCATGCGAGAAGCGTGCCGCGATGACGCCGGAAATTGGGTGGCGCACCCTAAACTGCACCGGTAATGCATGTTATGGTCAAGGCGCCGCGGACACAACCCTGCAGGTAGTATTGTTTTTTTGAGATTGGCGGCGAGCGGGCGGCGCCCAAGAGGATACGAGCTTTGCCATGAGACTGACCGATTACACCGACTATGCGCTGCGCGTCATGCTGTATCTGGCCGTCCGCCGGGATGGATTGTCCACGATTCAGGAGATTTCGGACGCGTATGGGATTTCCAAGAACCACTTGATGAAGGTCGTCCAGCAACTGGGCGAGCTCGGCTGGATCGACACGGTCCGCGGGCGGCATGGCGGCTTGCGCCTCAACGAGAGGTCGCTGAATCTCACGATCGGCGAAGTGGTACGCGCCACGGAAACCGATTTTGCGCTGGTCGGCTGCTTCGAGCGGGACGGCATGGACGGCCGATCCTGCGTCATCGAGCCGCAGTGCCGTCTGAAGGGCGTGTTCGAGGCAGCCCGCGGGGCATTCCTTGCGGAGCTCGATCGCCACACGCTCCGGGAGCTGATCGGCCCTGCCGCACCGCTTTCGGCGCTGCTCGGCCTGCCGGCCGACGGCGGCAGGCGTTCGCTCGGCATCCCGATCGTTTCGGTGGCGCACGACGACGATACGTGACGATAATTGATGCGCCCGCTTGAAACGGGCGCCGCGCACCTCATGTTGGTGGTAGTCAAAAATTGGAGGTCTCTTCATGAGGATCGACAAATTCACCACCAAATTCCAGGAAGCGCTTGCTGATGCGCAGAGCATTGCGGTCGGACGGGGGCAGCAGTATCTCGAGCCCGTGCACGTACTCGCCGCGCTCGTCGCGCAGCAGGACGGCTCGGCGCGTTCTCTGCTTTCGCGCGCCGGCGTGCACGTTCAGGCGCTGCAAACGGCACTCGAGGACGCGATCGGGCGTCTGCCGCAGGTCGAGGGTACAGACGGCAACGTTCAGCTCGGCCGCGAACTGAGCGGGCTTCTGAATCAGGCCGACAAAGAGGCGCAAAAGCTCAACGACACCTACATCGCGAGCGAGATGTTCCTGCTGGCAGTCGCCGACGATAAAGGCGAGGCGGGCAAGCTGGCGCGCCAATACGGCTTGACGCGCCGGTCGCTCGAAGCCGCCATCGCGGCCGTGCGCGGCGGCGGGCAGGTGCATAGCGCGGATGCCGAGAGCCAGCGAGAGGCGCTCAAGAAGTACACGATCGATCTGACCGAACGGGCGCGAGCGGGCAAGCTCGACCCCGTGATCGGGCGCGACGACGAAATTCGCCGCTCGATCCAGATCTTGCAGCGCCGTACGAAGAACAACCCGGTGCTGATTGGCGAGCCCGGAGTCGGCAAGACCGCGATCGTCGAGGGGCTGGCGCAGCGCATCGTCAACGGTGAGGTGCCCGAGACGCTCAAGAACAAGCGCGTGCTCGTGCTGGACATGGCAGGGCTGCTTGCTGGGGCAAAGTATCGCGGAGAGTTCGAAGAGCGACTGAAGGCGGTGCTGCACGACGTCGCGCGCGACGAGGGCCAGACGATCGTCTTCATCGATGAAATCCATACGATGGTGGGCGCGGGCAAGGCCGAGGGGGCGATCGACGCGGGCAACATGCTCAAGCCGGCGCTTGCGCGCGGCGAACTCCATTGCATCGGCGCGACGACGCTCGACGAATATCGCAAGTACATCGAGAAGGACGCGGCGCTCGAGCGGCGTTTCCAGAAAGTGCTCGTCGACGAACCGTCGGTCGAGGCGACGATCGCCATCCTGCGTGGCCTGCAGGAGCGCTATGAGCTGCACCATGGCGTCGAAATCACCGACCCGGCTATCGTAGCGGCTGCCGAGCTTTCGCACCGGTACATCACTGACCGGTTTCTGCCCGACAAGGCGATCGACCTCATCGACGAGGCGGCCTCGAAGATCAAGATGGAGATCGATTCGAAGCCGGAGGAGATGGACAGGCTCGATCGCCGGCTGATCCAGTTGAAGATCGAACGGGAGGCGGTGAAGAAGGAGAAGGACGAGGCGTCGCAAAAGCGTTTGCAACTGATCGAGGACGAAATCGAGCGGCTCGGCCGCGAGTACTCGGACCTCGAAGAGATCTGGACGGCCGAGAAAGCGGCTGTGCAGGGCAGCGCGCAGCTCAAAGAGGAGATCGAGAAGACGCGCGCGGAGATCACGCGGCTGCAGCGCGAGGGCAAGCTCGAGAAGGTGGCCGAGCTGCAATACGGCAAGCTGCCGGAACTCGAGGCACGCCTCAAGCAGGTTACGCAGGCCGAGGCGAAGGGCGAGCGCGACCCGTCGCGGCCGCGCCTGCTGCGCACCCAGGTTGGTGCCGAGGAAATCGCGGAAGTGGTCTCGCGCTCGACGGGCATTCCCGTCTCGCGGATGATGCAGGGCGAGCGCGAAAAGCTGCTCCAGATCGAATCGAAGCTGCATGAGCGGGTAGTCGGTCAGGACGAAGCGATCAATGCGGTTGCCGATGCGATCCGCCGCTCGCGTGCGGGTCTCGCGGATCCGAACCGTCCGTACGGATCGTTCCTGTTCCTCGGGCCGACGGGTGTCGGCAAGACCGAGCTCTGCAAGGCGTTGGCCGCTTTCCTGTTCGACTCGGAAGAGCATCTGATCCGAATCGACATGAGCGAGTTCATGGAAAAGCACAGCGTCGCGCGCCTGATCGGCGCGCCCCCCGGTTACATCGGTTACGAGGAAGGGGGCTATCTGACCGAGGCCGTGCGTCGCAAGCCGTACAGCGTAATTCTGCTCGACGAGATCGAGAAGGCGCACCCGGACGTCTTCAACGTGCTGCTGCAGGTGCTCGACGACGGGCGTATGACCGATGGGCAGGGGCGGACGGTGGACTTCAAGAACACAGTCATCGTCATGACCTCGAACCTTGGTTCGCAGATGATCCAGGCGATGTCGGGCGAGCCGCAGGAAGCGATCAAGGATGCCGTCTGGACCGAGGTCAAACAGCATTTCCGCCCCGAGTTTCTGAACCGGATCGACGAAGTCGTCGTTTTCCATTCGCTCGATCGCAGCAACATCGAGTCGATTGCCAGGATCCAGCTCGAGCGTCTGCACGAGCGGCTCGCGAAGCTCGAGATGCAGCTCGTCGTGTCGGATTCGGCGCTCGAGCATATTGCGAAAGTTGGCTACGACCCGCTTTTCGGTGCGCGGCCGCTCAAGCGCGCAATCCAGCAGGAGATCGAGAACCCCGTCGCCAAGCTGATCCTCGCAGGCAGGTTCGGGCCGAAGGATGTGATTCCGGTCGAGTTCGAAGACGGCAAGTTCGTGTTCGAGCGCGTCGTCCACTGAACGCACTTGCGTGGTAGGGTAGACGGCGGTCGAGCGTTTGACGCTCGACCGCCGTTTTTTTTTGATCGTTGCGCAAAGCCGCTTGACTTCGTGTGCGCTCGAACTCTTACCGTAGAGGACATCATGTCGGAGGCACTGACGATCGGCCGCATGGCTGCCGTGCTCGGCGTATCGGCGCACACGCTGCGCTACTACGAGCAGGCCGGGCTGCTTTTGCCCGTTTCGCGCACGAGCGCCGGGCATCGGCTCTACGCTCGCGCGGATGTCGAATGGCTGCGTTTCGTGATGCGCCTGAAGGCGACGGGCATGCCGATTTCGCGCATGCAGGCGTTCGCTGCGTTACGTGCGCGCGGCGACGAGACGGCGCAAGAGCGGCTGCAACTGCTTGTCGAGCATCGCGAAGCTGTGCTCGAGCGGCTTGCTCAGTTGCGCGAGAACCTCGCGGCCATCGACGACAAGGTGTCTCATTACGAGGCGCTTGCCCACGACATGACGAAGAAGCAGTCGGATCAACGTCAACGGGACAAGGAGCAGCGATGGAACACTTCGGCACCGAAGCAGGCAATGGGCGCTACGCGCGGGGATGGAACAAGCTGAAGGAAATCGACGGCGAAGCCGGCGAACGGGTGATCGAGGCACTTGCGCCGATCGCACCCGATTTCGCGCGCCTGCTGATCGAGTTTCCCTTCGGAGACATCTATAGCCGCGGCGGGCTCGATCTGAAGGCGCGCGAGATTGCCACGATTGCGGCGCTGGCGGCACTCGGCAATGCGACTCCGCAGTTGAAGGTGCATATCGAGGGCGCGCTGAATGTGGGCTGCACGCGCGAGGAGATCGTGGAGATCTTCATGCAGATGGCCGTCTACGCTGGCTTTCCCGCTGCGCTCAATGCGCTTTTCGCGGCCCGGGAAGTGTTCGCCGCACGCGACGCTCAAGCTGAACGGGTGGGCGAGATGGGCGAGGCGGCCGAGGCATAACGCCGGCTGACGTGGCGCCAGTACAGGAATAGGCCAGCGCCGGCAGCCGCGAGGCTTGCCGCGCTGGCCGTCCAGAAACCGCGGGCGCCGGTGAGCCACGGCGGCGCGATGCCGCCGACGTCGAAGCCGAGCAGGTATCCGCCGCCGAGCCCAACGCCCCAGAGCGCAACGGCATAGATGACGGTCGGAATGACGGCGATCTTGTAGGCGCGCAGGATGAAGGCGACTGCCGTCTGGAACGTATCGAAGATGTGATAGACGAGCATGATCGGCATCAGCGGCATGGCTGCCGCGATAACGGCGCCGTCTGTCGTGTAGCCGGCGAGGATGGCGGGTCGCAGCGCGAATGAAATCGCGGCGTAACAGCAGCCGATCGCGCATGCCATCTGAATGCCGTGACGGGCGAGCGCGCGAGCCGTCTGATGGCCTTCGGCACCGAGAGCGTGCGCAACGAGGGTGGATGTGGCGATGCCGATCGACATCGGCGTCATATAGAGCACGGCGCCGAAATTACCGGTGATCTGATGACCGGCGAGCGTGGTCGTGCCGAAGCGCGCGATGAAAAGTGCCATGAACGCGTATGACGTCACCTCGATCAGATAGGAAAGCCCCATTGGCAGGCCCAGCTTGAGCAACGCGGCCAAGCGTTGCCGGTTGGGCAGGCAGAAGCGCTCGAATATTCCGAACGGCTCGAAGATGTCGAGGCGCGCGAGCGCGGTGAGCGCGATGCCGGCGAGTGCGAAGTTGATCACGGTGCTTGCCAGTGCGCAGCCAGGGCCGCCGAGCGGCGGCACGCCGGCGCCACCGAAAATGAACCAGTCGTTCAAGCCGATCTTGACGATAAGCGCGCCGATCTGCAGGACCATCACGAGGCGCGGCTTGCCGACCGCATTCGCGAGCGCCGAATAGACGCGGAACACGAGGCTGGCCGGCAGCCCGACGGCGGCAATGCGCAGATACAGTTCGGTCCGCTCGTAGAGTGCCTGCGGCACGTGAGCAAGTGCGAGCAGCGGGCCGGGGAACACCATCGCGAGCACGCCGAGCACCGACAATGCCGCGGCGAGCCAAAGCGTTTGCCGGACCTCTTCGCCGATTTCGGCGTACCGCCGCGCGCCGAAGAGCTGGGCCGCGATCGGCTGCAACGCGAGCACGACGCCGGTCAGACCGACATACACCGAGACGAAGATGGAGGAGCCGAGGCCAAGCGCAGCCAGATCGACGGCCGAGTACCGCCCGGCCATCACTGTGTCGATGAGACCGAAAGCAATAACGGCCAACTGCCCGATCAATACGGGCCACGCCAGGCTGGCAATCTTACGGATGTCGGCGAGCATGCCCCGGTCAACCGCGATGCCCGGACCGCTTGCGGTGGATGACAGGCGGCTTGGGCCGGTCGACCCGCACATAGAGCCGGAACCGTTCATCGCGATCGGCTGCACGGCGGCCCTCCCAAACGAGCTTCCAGATATAGCTCGGCATGGGGCTGGGTGCGATGAAATCCTGAGGGTCCTGGCGCAGCAAGACGTCGCAGTCGCCGCTGAAGGAGAACTGCATGTCGGCGAAATAAGCGAAGGACGCAAGCTGCGCGTCGCCGAGCCGTACCGGCGCAATGCAGGTGTAGTCGGCGGGCAGGTGCGCGGCGATCTGCAAGGCGACGTCCCGGTAGGTCCGGCTGTAGTTCACGATGGGCAGCCACAGCGTCATCAGCAGCACCCACATGAGCGTCGTGCCGGCACTCGAAAGCACGACGCTTCGCCAGAGCACATTCGGATGGCGCGCAAGCCGCCAGCGGACGAGCGCAAACCAGCAGACGGTCACGCCGATCGCGCAGACGAACGAGAGGGGCGCGAAATGCGGCGTGTAGCCGGGGACGAGCCGCGCGAGATTGCGCGCAAGCTGGCCAGGGAAGCCGGTTTGCGAGGCGAGCCAGACGAGCCAAACGAACGTGCTGAGGATCGTGAAGCTGAGCAGAGCGAACCAGTCGATTGCATTGATGGCGCCGCGCTTGAGCGTGGGCAGGGCGAACGCGGCCAGTACCGAAAGCGGCGGCAACAGCAGCATATAGAGGCGGTTCGTCTGATGGCTTTGCAACACCGAGAGAATCAGCATCGGTGCAATTACGCAAAGCGGCACGGCGATGTGGGGCTTGCGTCGCAGCCCGCCCCAACTGAACCACGCCCACAGCGCGAGCGGCCAGACTGGCCACGTGAAAAGCGGAAGGTTCTTGAGCGCGTAGGCGACCACATGGCCGGGTGGGGCCGTGAACCGGTTGATGCTTCCGTTGATCCATTGCCCGAGGAACCAGCTCGCATCGTCGTGGTAGAGCGAGAGGACGGTGAGCGGCCATACAAAGGCAAGGGCGGCCGCGAGCGGGACGCCGATCGCGAGGAACCAGACGGAACGCGCCTCGGGCACGATCGCAACCAGCGCGATCGCGCCCACGAACAGCGCCAGCGCGAGTAGCGGATTGCCGGTCAACGCGACGAGCCCGAGCCCGAGCGCCCAGTAGAGCGCACCCGCGCGCGGTTTGTCGAGGCCGCGCACGAGGCCATAGACGATCAGCGAGATGCTGGCGAACTGCGCCAGTTGAGGGGTGCTTTCGTGCCCGCGCTCGGCAAGTCCGAAGGCGGCCAGCAGGATCAGCAGTGCACCGTCGCCGAGTACTCGGCCATAGTCTCGCGGCTCCGGCTCGCCGCCGAACGCATATTTGAACGGTTGAACTTCTGGGCGCCGGCCGAGCAGATAGGCGGCATACCATACGAGCGCGCAAGTCGCGCAAAAGAGGATCCCCGTGGAAACACGCGATGCATCGGCGGCGTCGACCCAGGGGGACAGCAGGCGAATCGATGCCGCGCCGAGCCAGTAGCCGACGGGGCCGTTATCGGTGATGAACTTGCCGACGAGATTGGGCAGCAGCCAGTCGTGCAAATCTCCATTCGCCATCGTCCACATGACGCCGAAGCCGGCGGCATCCTCGTTTTTCCAGGGGTCGCGGCCAAACAGGCCAAAAGCCGCATAGACGATGCAAATGGTGAGGAGCAGCCAGCGCGGGAGAGCACGCGTGGCGGAGGCGGTGAGTCGGACGACGGGTTTCATGCAAGTTGGCGGCTGTCGTTGTCGTTATACGCTGCGAGGTCGGGGCGGCCCAGCGAATCGGCATTGTAGACGGGGGCGCCGCTGGCGTCAGCGCGGAGGAGGGATGAAACGGCCCCGGTAATAAAAAAGGGCAGCCACAGGCTGCCCCTTTTTATTACGGCGTATTGCCTACCACGCCTGATTCGGCCTGACGCTTACTTGGCCGCCTTGCCGGCAGCGCGTGCGCCGAACTTCTTGTTGAACTTCTCGACGCGGCCGGCCGTGTCCATGATCTTTTGCTGGCCCGTATAGAACGGGTGCGATTCCGAGGACACTTCGATCTTCGCGAGCGGGTAGCTCTTGCCTTCGTATTCGATCGTTTCGCGCGTTTGGATGGTCGAGCGCGTCACGAACGTGAAGCCGTTCGAAACATCCTGGAAAACGACTTCGCGGTAATTGGGGTGAATGCCTTCTTTCATGGTCTTTCCTTTGATATGGCCGGTAGCCAACCCGCTGCCTCTGCCGTCCGGTGCCGCCTTCGCTGCCGTCAATCAATCCCTGACGGGCGAAGACCCGGCCGGCGGGCTTGAACCGCGAGCCACTTGCCTAAGGTCGAAAAACGGCGATTATGCCAGAAAATCAATCCGTTGGGGAGTGATTCGTATCCATTTGGGGGCCGCTCTCCGCCCGGCTGCTCAAGGCGCCTGTGCGAGCGGGGTCCTGGCGATAGTAGCGCGCGAGCAGCCGGTACAACTCGGGATACTCGGCCTCGAATGCCTGCGGCTGAACGAAGAGTGCCTCGCTACAGATCGCGAAGAATTCCGACGGGTGATCGGCCGCGTAGGGGTCGATCAGCGACTCGCGCTCGAAGCGCGTCCAGCGCCGTTGCGGCACCGCATCGACGGTGGCGCAGAAGTGGTCGAAGGCATGGTCGAACACCGAGGCCCACGTCTCGGCATCGAGCGGGGCATGCAGGCGGCGAAAGAGGGGCGGATGCCCGTCGGCCTCCCCGGTCAGCATATCGATCTTGTGCGCGAACTCGTGGATGACGACGTTGTAGGCTTCGCGCGAATCGGTCATTTGCGCGTCTTCCCACGACAAGAGGACCGGGCCGCCTTCCCAGGCTTCGCCGCTTGCATCGTGCTCCACCTCGTGGACCACGCCGAACTCATCCTCCACCGTTTTGCGGATGACGAATTCGCCGGGGTAGACGACGATGCCCACCCAACCCCGATATAGATCGAGGCCGAGATTCAGTACGGGTAGCGAGGCTTGCGCGGCGATGCCCACCATCATTGCGTCGGTGAGCTCCAGCCCATGCGCCGTCGAAAACGACTTTTGCGCGATGAAGAGGCTCGTCATCTCCCGCAGGCGTGAAAGATCGGCTGCGCCAAGGTGAGCGAGAAACGGCAGGCCGTCGAGGGTGGCCTGCCAGACGTCGTCGGCGATCGGATGAGCGCGCAAGGCGCGCTCTCGACGGCGGGTTTCGAACCAGCGGGTGAGCTTGGTCAACATGGCGGGCGGCAATGGCCGTCGTCGGCAACCCAGGCGGGCGCTGCCTGTGCGCTCGCCTGCGGTGTCAACCGCCGCGGCGCATCAGATCGAAGAATTCCGAGTTGCTCTTGGTCTGGCGGATCTTGTCGAGCAGGAATTCCATCGCCTCGACCTCGTCCATGTCGTGGATGAATTTGCGCAGGACCCAGATCTTCTGCAGGATCTCGGGCTTGATGAGCAATTCTTCGCGGCGGGTGCCGGACTTGTTGAGGTTGATGGACGGGTAGACGCGCTTTTCCGCGAGACGTCGTTCGAGGTGCACTTCCATGTTGCCGGTGCCCTTGAACTCCTCGTAGATCACGTCATCCATACGGCTGCCCGTTTCGATGAGCGCCGTGCCGATAATCGTGAGCGAGCCGCCTTCCTCGATGTTTCGCGCGGCACCGAAAAAGCGCTTCGGACGCTGCAGCGCGTTTGCGTCGACACCGCCCGTCAGCACCTTGCCCGAAGCGGGAATCACGGTGTTGTAGGCGCGTGCGAGACGCGTGATCGAATCGAGCAGGATCACGACGTCATGCTTCATCTCGACTAGGCGCTTGGCCTTCTCGATGACCATTTCGGCGACCTGCACGTGCCGCGTGGCCGGCTCGTCGAATGTCGAGGCGATCACTTCGCCCGCCACCGAACGCTGCATTTCCGTCACTTCCTCGGGGCGCTCGTCGATGAGCAGCACGAAGAGCACGACGTCGGGGTGGTTCGCCTTGATCGCGTGGGCGATATGCTGAAGCATCACGGTCTTGCCCGACTTGGGCGAGGCCACGAGCAATCCGCGCTGACCCTTGCCGATCGGCGCGATCATGTCGATGATGCGGCCGGTGACGTTTTCCTCGCCGCGCATTTCGCGCTCGAGCAAGAGCGGCTTGTTCGGGTGCAGCGGCGTGAGGTTCTCGAACATGATCTTGTGTTTCGAGGCCTCGGGCGGCTGCCCGTTGACTTTGTCGACCTTCACCAGCGCGAAATAGCGCTCGCCGTCTTTCGGCGTGCGCACCTCGCCTTCGATCGTATCGCCCGTATGCAGGTTGAAACGGCGGATCTGCGAGGGGCTGATATAGATGTCGTCGGTGCTCGCGAGATACGACATTTCCGGCGAGCGCAGGAAACCGAACCCATCGGGCAGCACTTCGAGCGTGCCGTCGCCGAAAATGGTCTCGCCGGTTTTGGCGCGCTTTTTCAGGATGGCGAACATCAGTTCCTGCTTGCGCAGACGGTTCGCGCTTTCGATCTCGAGGCCGTTCGCCATCTCGATCAATTGAGACACGTGCAGAGACTTAAGCTCGGATAAATGCATACGGAGATCCCGCCGGGGAGAGAAGTGCGACGAAAAGAAATTTGGGAGGAGAATGAGCGGAACCGCTCAGAGACTTATACGTCTTGAAGTCTTATCATTCTAGCATAGCATACGCCGCGACCTGTTCGTGTTGCCGATCGGGCGGGCGCCGGGCCTGTTGCACTCGGACAACAAGCCCGGCCGGTCGAATTACAGGTGGCTGTCGAGGAACGCCGTCAGCTGCGACTTCGAGAGCGCGCCGACTTTCTGTGCCGCTACCGCGCCGTTCTTGAACAGGATCAGCGTCGGAATGCCGCGCACGCCGAACTTGGCCGGGGTGGACTGGTACTCGTCGACGTTGATCTTCGCGATCTGCAGACGGTCGCCGTAGTCCTTCGCGATCTCGTCGAGGATCGGCGCGATCATCTTGCACGGGCCGCACCATTCGGCCCAAAAATCGAGCAGTACGGGCTTGTCGGAATTCACGACGTCCTGCTCGAACGATGCATCGCTGATGTGCTTGATTTGTTCGCTCATGTAGAAGTACCTCTTCGGGTTCAAGGCCCGAGACTGAATTGCCCGCCACAATACACCAAAACAGGAAAACATTCCGTCGGTGTGCGTTCCGATGGGCGTGCGTGCGGTCGCAAGCAATAGCTGTCGGCGGCGGAGGGCGCCGGTTACGGGTGTCCGAATGTCATATTAGCCGAAATCGCTATGTGCCGTGCGAGGCCGATAGCTACCCGGGCGAAACCCTGGCGGCGGCGCGGCGGCGTTCCGCCGTGAGGAGGATCGCATGGTCGGGCCTGCGTGGACGGCCCGCCTTGCGCGCCTTCTTGCGAAAGAACGAGCACGGCGCATGCGACGGTGTTAGAATGCGACGTGACGGGCCTCCTCGCATGGAGGTGCGGTCAACCTGGTCAGGTCGGGAACGAAGCAGCCACAGCCGTTTTCCACCAGTGCCGAGGGTCGGGCTCGTCACCTTCCACTCTCCTCCTGTTGCTTCGCGCATTCGCGTACGTTCCTCGCGCTCTTCTCCCGCAATTCCGCTTACCGCTTGCTGACGGGGACCCCGCTGGCGCCAGATCGTTGCTGATACAATTCCGCGATGACCTATCAAGTTCTCGCACGCAAATGGCGGCCGAAGGATTTCGCGTCGCTCGTCGGACAGGAACACGTCGTGCGTGCGCTCACGCACGCGCTTGACGGCGCGCGCCTGCACCACGCTTACCTTTTCACCGGCACTCGCGGTGTCGGCAAGACCACGCTTTCGCGCATCTTCGCGAAAGCGCTGAACTGCGAAACGGGGATCACGGCCACTCCGTGCGGAGTGTGCCGCGCCTGCCGCGAGATCGATGAGGGGCGGTTCGTCGATTACGTCGAAATGGACGCCGCGAGCAACCGCGGCGTCGACGAAATGGCCGCGCTTCTCGAGCGGGCTGTGTACGCCCCCGTCGATGCGCGCTTCAAGGTCTACATGATCGACGAAGTGCACATGCTGACGAATCACGCCTTCAACGCGATGTTGAAGACGCTGGAAGAGCCGCCGCCGCACATGAAGTTCATTTTGGCGACGACTGATCCGCAGAAGATCCCCGTTACGGTGCTTTCGCGGTGCCTGCAGTTCAATTTGAAGCAGATGCCGGCTGGCCACATTGTCGGCCACCTCGAGCGTATTCTCGCGGCAGAGGGCATCACGTTCGAGCCGCAGGCGCTGCGGATGTTGGCGCGGGCGGCCGACGGCAGCATGCGCGATGCATTGTCGCTGACTGACCAGGCCATCGCCTATTCGGCCAATCAGGTCACCGAGGAAGCGGTGCGCGGAATGCTCGGCGCGCTCGATCAAAGCTATTTGATCCGGCTCGTCGATGCGCTCGTGGAGGTCAACGGAGCCCGCGTGCTCGAAATCGCCGACGAAATGGCGCTGCGCAGCCTGTCGTTTTCCGCGGCGCTGCAGGACCTCGCGAGCCTGTTCCATCGCATTGGCTGGGCGCAGTTCGCGCCGGCTTCCGTGCTCGACGAGTGGCCTGAGGCGGGGGACGTACGGCGCTTCGCGCAGGCGCTCACGCCCGAGCAGGTACAGCTCTTCTATCAGATCGCGACGATCGGGCGCAGCGAATTGGGTTTGGCGCCCGACGAATACGCGGGCTTCACGATGACGCTGCTGCGCATGCTTGCGTTCGAGCCTGCTCTCGGCGGCGGCTTCGGCGGGCCGGCCGGGCCGGCCACGCGTACGGCGGCGGTCGGGGGCAGCGCCCCGGCGCGCCGCGACGCGCCGATTGCGACTGCGCAACCGGCACAATCGAGGCCGGCGCCGGCTCCGCGCACCGATTCGCGCACCGATTCGCAAGCCGCGCCCGCTCCGGCACCCGATACGGCCATGCGCGAGGCCGCCCCGGCGCCGGTTCCCGCAGACCCGCTCGAGCCGGCCGAAGCTGCCGATCCGGGCGAGCCCCGGATTCCGGCGGCCGAGCCCGCTGCGTTGCCGCGCGCAGGCGATGCAGCGCACGACGTGCATGACACGCATGACGCGCCCGCGCCGGAGGCGCTTGCTCCGTCGGCCGCGCCGGCTCGAGCCGGTGGCGCCAGTGCGGCGCTCGAAGTGCTGCGCAGTGCCGGATTGCGCGTATCCACCGACCGCGGTCGCGCCGCCGCGGGGCCGAAGGCGGCGGCGCCCGTGCCGAAGCCTGCTTCGGCACGGGCGCCGATCGTCGTGCCTGCGCCTCGCGAGCGGCGCGAGTCGGCGGCACCCACCGCCGCCCGCGAGACGCCGGCACCCACGCCACCGTGGGATGACGGGCCGCCGCTCGATGCGCAATACGACAACGGCCTTTCCTCGTTTGCCGAAGAGGCATACTTCGCGACACTCGACGGTGGCCAGGACACGGCGCCGGCCGCTGCGCGCACGAACCAGCAGGGCATGCGCGCGCCGGAGATCGATCTGAGCACGCTCGCGCCGGCCATCACGCTCGAGCCGATCGGCTTCGCGGGCGACTGGCCGACGCTCGCCGCGGAGCTCGGCCTGACCGGCGTCGCGCATCAATTGGCGTTCAACAGCGAGCTGACCGCGCTCGAGGGGGAGACGCTCACGCTCGTCGTCCCGGTGCCGCAATATGCCGAGAGCACTCAGGTCGCGAAGCTGAAGGCGGCGCTGGCCGAACGGCTCGGCAAGATGGTCGAGGTCAATGTCTCCGTCGGCGCGGCACGCCGTACGGCTGCGGCGCTCGATGCGGCCGCTCGAGCCGAGCGGCAACGCGAGGCCGAGCGCGAGATCGACGCCGATCCTTTTGTGCAGTCGTTGATTCGCGAATTCGGCGCGACCATCGTGCCGGGCTCGATCAAACCGCTGGGGCCGGATGCCGGCGCGGCGGCGCACTGACGAGGCCGCGGCGCGCAGATTGAAATAACGATTTCCGGCACCCTCGGTGCCGGCACACCCCATCCACACGATTCCACACGATCAAGGAGCACGACCATGATGAAAGGTCAACTCGCCGGGCTGATGAAGCAAGCCCAGCAGATGCAGGAAAACATGAAGAAGATGCAGGAGCAACTGGCGCAGATGGAAGTCGAAGGGCAGTCCGGCGCCGGGCTCGTCAAGGTGACGATGACCTGCAAGAACGACGTGCGGCGCGTGTCGATCGACCCGAGCCTGCTCGCGGACGACAAGGACATGCTCGAAGACCTCGTCGCGGCCGCGTTCAACGATGCGGTGCGCAAGGCGGAAGCCACCGCGCAGGAAAAGATGGCGGGCATGACTTCGGGCCTGCCGCTGCCTCCGGGCTTCAAGCTGCCGTTCTGAGCGTGTCGCGCTCACCCGTCGCCCGTTTCGACCGATGAAGCAACCATCCGCCCTCATTGCGCTCGTGGAGGCGCTGCGCGCGCTGCCCGGCGTCGGCCCGAAATCGGCGCAGCGCATGGCCTATCACCTCATGCAGCACGATCGCGAAGGCGCCGAGCGGCTTGGCCGCTCATTGCTGTTCGCGACCGAACACCTGCAGCACTGCGAGAAGTGCAACACGTTCACCGAAGCACAGGTCTGCGACGTGTGCGGCGATGAATCGCGCGATCCGACCTTGCTCTGCGTCGTAGAAACGCCTGCGGATCAGATCATGCTCGAGCAGACGATGACTTACCGCGGGCTCTACTTCGTGCTGATGGGGCGCCTGAGCCCGCTGGATGGCATCGGGCCGAAGGAGATCCACTTCGAGCGGCTCGTGCGGCGCGCCTCGGACGGTGTCGTGAGGGAAGTCGTGCTGGCGACGAACTTCACCAACGAAGGCGAAGCAACGGCGCATTATCTGGCCCAGATGCTGAAGGCGCGGGACCTCGCGGTGACGCGGCTCGCGCGTGGCGTGCCTGTTGGCGGGGAACTCGAGTATGTCGACGCGGGCACCATCGCGCGTGCCATGCTCGATCGGCGCTCCCTCTAGTCCCGTCTGCCCTTCCAAGACCCATGAAAGGAGAGTCATGACCGCAACCGGCGGCCCGCTTGCGGGTATCAAAGTGCTCGAACTCGGTACGTTGATCGCCGGGCCGTTTGCCGCACGGTTTCTCGGCGAGTTCGGCGCGGAGGTCATCAAGATCGAGGATCCGGCCGGCGGCGACCCGCTGCGCAAATGGCGCATGCTCTATCCCGAGGCGGGCGGCACGTCGCTATGGTGGGCCGTGCAGGCGCGCAACAAGAAATCCGTGACGGTCAACCTGAAAGCGCCGGAGGGCAAGGAAATCCTGCGCAAGCTGGCGAGGGAGGCCGATATCGTCGTCGAGAATTTCCGCCCCGGGCTGCTCGAAAAGCTGGGGCTCGGCTATGACGTGCTGAGCGCGGGCAATCCGGGGCTCGTGATGGTCCGGCTCTCGGGCTACGGGCAAACGGGACCTTACCGCGATCGACCGGGCTTCGGCTCGATTGCCGAGGCGATGGGAGGCCTGCGCCACATCACGGGCTATCCGGATCTGCCGCCGCCGCGTATCGGCATCTCGATCGGCGATTCCATCGCGGCGCTGCACGGCGTCATCGGTGCCATGATGGCGCTCCATCATCGTCAGGCGAACGGTGGACGAGGCCAAGTGGTCGACGTTGCGCTGTACGAGGCTGTCTTCAACATGATGGAGAGTATCGTGCCCGAATATGGCGTGTACGGCGCGGTGCGGGAGCGCACCGGCGCCTCGCTGCCGGGTATCGTGCCGTCCAACACCTACGCCTGCCGCGACGGTCAGATCGTCATCGGCGGCAACAGCGATCCCATTTTCAAGCGGCTGATGGTCGCGATCGGTCGCCCCGATCTCGCCAACGATCCCGCTCTCGCGCACAACGACGGACGCGTACCGCGCACGCGCGAAATCGACGATGCGATCGGTACCTGGCTTGCCGAGCGTACGATCGATGAGGCCCTCGAGGTGCTCACCGCTGCCGATGTGCCGGTTGGGCGCATCTATAGCGTGGCGGACATGTTCACCGATCCCCAGTATGCGGCTCGCGAAATGATCCAGCGGTTCAAGTGGCAGGGCGAAGTAGACGTGCCGCTGCCGAACGTCGCGCCGAAACTCTCGGAAACGCCCGGGGGCACCCGCTGGCTCGGACCGGAGCTGGGCGCGCATACGGACGAGGTGCTGGGCGCGCTCGGCTACGGCATGGACGAAATCGGGATGCTCCGGGCCCGCGGCATCGTCTGATGGGCTTGTTCGCGGCGGGCCCGCGCGGGCGGGCGCCGACACCAGGACAGGCGATCAGCGGCACGACGTACTCGGTTACAATCGCCGCATGCGAATCCTACTGAGCAACGACGACGGTTATCTGGCGCCAGGGCTAGCCGCGCTTTATCACGCGCTGAAGACGCTCGGCGAGATCACGGTGATGGCGCCCGAGCAAAATTGCAGCGGCGCATCGAATTCCCTGACGCTCTCGCGGCCGCTCTCGGTGCTGCGCGCGGCGAGCGGCTTCTATTACGTGAACGGCACCCCGACGGATTCGGTGCACATCGCGCTCACCGGCATGCTCGACGACAAGCCCGATCTGGTCGTCTCTGGCATCAACAACGGCCAGAACGTCGGCGAGGATACGCTTTATTCGGGCACCGTGGCGGCGGCGACCGAAGGCGTCATGTTCGGCGTGCCGTCGATCGCGTTTTCGCTCATGGAGAAGGACTGGGCGCATCTCGACGATGCCGCGCGTGTGGCGCGCGACGTGGTCGAGCACTTTCTATCTCACCCGCTGCCCGGTCATCCGCTGCTGAATGTCAATATCCCGAACCTTCCATACGAAGAAATGGGAGGGTGGGAGGTCACCCGTCTCGGCAAGCGCCATCCGTCGCAGCCTGTCATCCGCCAGACCAACCCCCGCGGTGAGCCGATCTACTGGATCGGCCCGTCCGGTGCCGCGCTCGATGCGAGCGAAGGGACCGATTTCCATGCGCTCGCGAACGGCCGCGTATCGATCACGCCGCTGCAGCTCGACCTCACGCACACGCAGATGCTGGCGGCAACGCGCGAATGGACGCGCGCGGGACGTACCGGTTCATGACGAGCGAGCGCACGAGACGCTTTCCCCTGGGGCTCGCAGATCTCGAGCGCAAACCGCGCGCTCGGTCCGAGGGGTTCGAGCGCGCCCGTGCTGGCCGACAGGCGGTGCGAGCCGTTGACACGCAGGCGTCGCAAGCGGCCGAGAAAATGCGCGTGCCAGTGACGCAGGCGCCGGCGCTGACCTCGGAACGCGTGCGCGAGCGAATGGTCGAACGGCTTCGGGCAAACGGCGTTACCGATCCGCGCGTGCTCGCGGCGATGGCGGCGGTGCCGAGGCACCTGTTCGTGGACCCAGGGCTCGCCGCCCAGGCTTACGAGGATTCGGCGCTGCCGATCGGCCACCAGCAGACGATATCGAAACCCTCGGTCGTTGCGCGCATGATCGAGTTGGCGGCATCGGGCCGAACGCTCGAGCGCGTGCTCGAGATCGGCACGGGCTGCGGCTACCAGGCTGCGGTACTGAGCCAGGTCGCGCGCGACGTCTACTCGATCGAGCGCATCAAGCCGCTTTACGAGCGAGCGAAGCTCAACCTGCGGCCGTTGCGCGTGCCGAATATCCGTCTGCACTATGGTGACGGCCGGGTCGGCTTGCCGGCGGCCGCGCCGTTCGATGCGATCGTCATTGCGGCTGCCGGCTTCGATGTGCCGCAGATGCTTCGCGAGCAACTCGCTGTCGGCGGGCGGCTCGTTGCGCCCGTTGCGGCGCTTGGCGGCCAGTCTCAGGTCCTGACGCTCGTGGAGCGCCTCGGGCCGACCCAATGGCGGGAGTCGCAGCTTGATCGCGTTTTCTTTGTCCCCTTAAAATCCGGAGTGATTTGACACCGATGTTTACGTTGCGCGCGATGCGAACATTCAGTACGAACGGCCGGCTTGCCGCCGCCCAACGCGTCATCTGTGCCGTTGCCCTGTCCACGCTCGCGGCGTGCGCGACGCGGCTCGATCAAGCGCCTGTCGTAGATCGATCGGGCGGGCTCGGCGCGCAGCCGTCGGGGGCCGTGGCCACGCAGTCAGCTGTACCGCTCGGGCCACCCCCTCCGGGCTACTACCGCGTGAAGCCGGGAGACACGCTCTACCGGATCGCGCTCGACAACGGGCAGAACTATCGCGACATTGCCGCATGGAACAATCTCGCGAACCCGAACCAGATCGAGGTGGACCAACTGTTGCGCGTGGTGCCGCCGGGCGCCAATGCGGCGACGGCGACGCCCGGCGTCGCGACGGCCCCGGTGACGAACGGTTCGGCTGTGCAGGCCGCTCCGATCGCGCCGAGCTCTTCTTCTGCCTCCGCTTCGGGTGCGGCGGTGCCGCCGACGATCGGCGGCTCGACGGCCACAACCATCCCGCCGCAGCCCGCGGCCTCAGCCACGGGAAGCGCTCCTGCCGCTGGCGGCACGGTGAACCTCGCCTGGCCGGTGAAAGGCCCGATCATCGGCAACTTCGACGATTCGACGAACAAGGGCGTCAATATCGGCGGGGCGGAAGGCACACCGATCAAGGCCGCGGCGGACGGCCGGGTCGTCTATGCAGGAAATGGGCTGCGCGGATACGGCAATCTCATTATCATCAAGCACGACGCAACGTATCTGACCGCATATGCACACAACCGTACTTTGATGGTAAAAGAAGGGGACTCGGTGACCAAAGGGCAAAAGATCGCCGAGATGGGTTCGAGCGATGCGAGTCGAGTGATGTTGCATTTCGAAGTACGCAAGCAAGGCAAACCCGTTGATCCGATGAAGTACTTGCCGCCGCAATAAGCGATACGACCATGCCGAAATCGAAGCGCCGCAAGCAGGAAGCCGAGGAAACGCTCACGAGTGCCGCGCAGGATGCCGCACCGGACGTGGGCGCTTCGGCAAACGAAGCCGAAGACGACGCCGCCGACGCCGAGAGCGACTTCGAGGCGCAAGGGGGCGGGGGGGACGACGGCGACGCCCGCGAGACAACGGCCGAGGCGGCGCCGGACCCGGATGACTTCCGGGCGCTGCTGCAAGCCGAGCTGACGGCCGATACGATTCAGCATTATCTGAACCGCATCAGCGTAAAGCCGTTGCTGACGGTCGAGGAGGAGCAGCGCTATTCGCGGCTCGCGAAGGCCGGCGAGTTCGAGGCAAGGCAGGTGATGATCGAGCGCAACCTGCGGCTCGTCGTCAGTATTGCCAAGGGCTACCTCAACCGGGGCGTGCCGCTGCTCGACCTGATCGAGGAAGGCAATCTCGGCTTGATGCACGCGATCGAGAAGTTCGATCCCACGCGCGGTTTCCGGTTTTCCACCTATGCCACTTGGTGGATCCGTCAGAGTATCGAGCGCGCGATCATGAACCAGGCGCGCACGGTACGGTTGCCCGTGCACGTCATTCGTGAGCTCAATCAGGTGCTGCGCGCCAAGCGGCATCTCGAAAAGAACTCGATGAACTCGGGCGAGGCGGTCGAGCGCCGGGACGCCAGCATCGACGATATTGCCTATCTGACGGGCAAGACGACGGATGAAGTGACCGACATCCTGGCACTGAACGAGCATACGGCGTCGCTCGACGCACCGCTGGATCTCGACCCGGCCAGCAGTCTGCTCGATCTGCTCTCGGACGAGCAAAGCCAATCCCCCGACGCTGAAGTCCAGCACCGAGAGCTCGAAACGCTGACACGGGCCTGGCTGTCGAGGCTGTCGGACAAGCATCGCCACGTGATCGAGCGCCGCTTCGGCCTCAATCATATCGAGCCGGCCACACTCGAGGAGCTCGCTGACGAAATGGGGCTCACGCGCGAGCGGGTGCGTCAGATCCAGCAGGAAGCGCTCGTGCGGCTGAAACGCTTTTTTGCATCGAACGGCGTGCGCAAGGACGCCGTGCTCTAGACTCATCCTGGATGACACCGATTCTCGTTTTCGACATCGAGACGATTCCCGATGTCGCCGGCATTCGCCGGCTTGACGATTTGCCGGCTTCGATGACCGATGCCGAAGTGGCCGACCATGCGTTTGCCGCTCGGCGCGAAAAAACCGGCAGCGATTTTCTTCCGCACCACCTACAGCGCGTTGCGGCGATCTCGTGCGTTTTCCGCGACCGCAGCGGCCTGCGCGTACGCTCGCTTGGCACGCCGGAGGACGGCGAGGCAGCGCTTGTGCAGTCTTTTTATCGTGTCATCGAAAAATACACGCCACAGCTCGTTTCGTGGAATGGCGGTGGTTTCGATTTGCCGGTGCTGCACTATCGCGCGCTCGTGCATGCTATTGCCGCGCCGAGGTACTGGGATCTCGGCGAGGACGATCGCGAATTCAAATGGAACAACTACATCAGCCGTTACCATTCCCGGCATACGGATCTGATGGATGTGCTGGCAATGTATCAGGCGCGCGCCAATGCGCCGCTCGATGCGCTTGCCAAACTGTGCGGCTTTCCGGGCAAGCTCGGCATGGACGGCGGTCAGGTCTGGGCGGCGTTTCAGGAGGGCCGCATCGACGAGATTCGCCATTATTGCGAAACCGACGTCGTCAATACGTATTTGCTCTATTGCCGCTTTCAGCTCATGCGCGGCGCGCTGTCGCCGAGCGAATATGCCGACGAGATCGTCTTCGTCAAGCAATCGCTCGCGCAGGAGCCTGGTGCGCACTGGGCCGAGTATCTGGCCGCGTTCGATTGAAGCGCCACGGTATGCTCAGTCGAGTTCGATGAGAATCGGCTGATGATCGGATGCCTGCGTGTGCGGGTCGATCTCGCAGCGCACGAGCCGATCACGCAGATTGTCGGTCACGAAGACGAAATCGCACGATAGCGGGCCCTCCGACCACTGCGCCTGATCGTAGACTCCAGCCGTCGGTGGCCGCTTGCAGCCCGGATGCAAAGCGGTCCATGCTTCGATGAACGAGGGGGCATCGTCGATGGGTTCGACGAAACGCTGATAGGCCGGCGATCCGAAATCGCAGTTGAAGTCGCCGCAGACGATGGCGCTCGGAGGCCGGTCGCTGGCCGCGAACGGCCCGGCTGACGGTTCGGCCGGCGCGGGATGGCGTGCGTGATCGACCGCCTCGCGATGAACGCGCCGCAATTCGTCCACTTGTGCCAGCCGCTGTATCTCGGAATAGTATTCGAGATGTGTGACGATGACCCGTAGCGCGCCGGCCGCGCGCTCTATCTCGGCTTCGAGCGCGACACGCGGCATCGACGGTGCCTTCGCATCGGCCGGCCAAGGCAGCGAGTGGCGTATGACGCGACGTACGGGCAGCCGGGTCGCGAGGGCATTGCCGAACTGGCGTCTCGGCTTGCCGGGTAGGGGCGGCGGCAGGTCGGCACCCACGGCGTCGAGCACCGTGAATCCGGGCAGCGCCGCGGAGAGTTCCGCGAACTGATCGCCGGACGGCCGCCCAGGGAGCGTGTCGAATCCGCGCGTGATTTCTTGTAGCGCGAGCACGTCGAAATCAGATAGCCTGCGCGCTTCGGCAACCGTCCTGGCGAGGTCTACGCTGCCGCCGGCATCACGGCCCCATTGGATGTTCCAGCTCAAGAGTCGCATCTTCGAACCCTCCGGGCGCCGTCTTGCGGCGCCGTTCGTCTACAATCTCGCCTTTCGTTTCTCGTCCGTCAGGAAAAAGCAGGTGGCAAAGTCTTCCCGTCCTACCGTCGCGCCGATGAAGCGCGCCGAGTCCGCTGCGTCTGGTCCCGCCCCCATTATCGAGATCGAGTCGCTCGACATGGAGGCGCGCGGCGTCGGGCGGCTCGTCGACGAGAGCGGCGAACCCGGTAAGGTGGTTTTCGTCGAAGGCGCGCTGCCGGGCGAGCGCGTTACGTATTCTAGCTACCGCAGGAAGCCGAGCTACGAGCAGGCGCAGGTTGTCGACGTCCTACGGGCCAGCGTCATGCGCACGAAACCGCAATGCGCATTTTTTGGCACGTGCGGGGGTTGTTCAATGCAACATCTCGATGCGCGTGCACAAGTCGCCGTCAAGCAGCGCGTGCTCGAGGACGATTTATGGCATCTCGCGAAGCTGCGTCCGGAGACGGTTTTCCGGCCGATTCACGGGCCGTCCTGGGGCTATCGTTATCGCGCGCGGCTGACCGTGCGCAATGTCGTCAAAAAAGGCGGCGTGCTCGTCGGCTTCCATGAGAGAAAGAGCAGCTATGTGGCGGATATGACGAGTTGCGAGGTGCTGCCGCCTCATGTCTCGGCCATGCTCGTGCCGCTGCGCCGGCTCGTGGAAAGCCTGTCGATCCGGGATCGACTGCCGCAGATCGAACTGGCCGTGGGCTCGACGGTGACGGCGCTCGTGCTGCGGATTCTCGAGCCGCTCACCGTGGACGACGAAGGGCATCTGCGTGCGTTCGCAGACGAGCATCGCGTGCAGTTCTGGCTTCAGCCCAAGGGGCCCGACAGCGTCGTGCCGTTCTATCCGCTCGACGTCGAACTCGATTACACGCTGCCGGAATTCGGCGTTCGAATGCCGTTCAAGCCGACCGACTTCACGCAGGTCAACCACGCGATCAACCGCGTACTCGTGGGCCGCGCGCTGCGACTCCTGGCACCGGGGCGAGGCGAACGAGTACTCGATCTTTTTTGTGGTCTCGGCAACTTCACGTTGCCGCTTGCGCGGCTGGCGCGCGAAGTGATGGGCATAGAAGGCAGTGAGACGCTGACGGCCCGGGCGTTGGAGAATGCCAAGGCAAATGGCGTGGATGCGCATACGTCGTTCGCATGCCGGAATCTGTTCGAGCTCACCGCGGACGATCTGCGTGCGCTCGGCGCGTTCGACAAATTCCTCATCGACCCTCCGCGCGAAGGGGCGCTGGCGGTGGCGAAGGCGCTTGCGGAGATTGCACAGAGCGGTGATGGGCCGCTGCCGGGGCGCATCGTATACGTATCCTGCAATCCTTCGACGCTTGCGCGCGACGCAGGGCTGCTCGTACACGAGGCCGGCTACCGGCTCAAGGGCGCGGGTGTCGTCAATATGTTCCCGCATACCTCCCACGTCGAATCGATCGCGCTCTTCGAGCGCGGCTGAGCGCGCGGGGCGGAGACCTTCCCGCAGGCCGGAAGGTTCTCTCTCGCGCCTTGCCCGTGAACAAGAAAAAGCCCCCGCGGCGCGTGGCGCCGTGCGGGGGCTGCAGACCGGCTTGACTTCGCCGGGCGGCGGGGCCTTCTATGGGGTCAGTTGCGGTTGCCGCCGAAAATGCCGAGCAGCGAGAGCAGGTTGACGAAGACGTTGTACACGTCCAGGTAGATCGCGAGTGTGGCCGTGATGTAATTCGTTTCACCGCCGTTCACGACGCGCTGGACGTCGAACAACATGTACGCCGAGAAGATCACGATGGCGAGCACCGAAACGGTCAACATCAGCGCCGGCAGATGCAGAAACATGTTGGCGACCATCGCGAGCAGCAGCACGATCACGCCGACGAACAGCCACTTGCCCAGGCCGGAAAAATCGCGCTTGCTGACCGTGGCGATCGTGGCCATCGTCGCGAAGATGATGCCGGTGCCGCCGAAGGCGAGCATGATCAGCGACGGCCCGTTCGAGAAGCCGAGGATGAAGCTCAGCAGACGGGACAGCATGAGCCCCATGAAGAACGTGAAGCCAAGCAGCACGGCCACGCCTGCGCCGCTGTTTTTCGTGCGCTCGATGGCGAACATGAAACCGAAGGCGATGGCGAAAAAGGCGAGCATGCTCATAGCCGGGCTCGTGGCCGCAAAAAGCGAGAAGCCCGTCACGACGCCGACCCATGCCCCCAGTACCGTGGGCACCATGGACAGCGCGAGCAGCCAGTATGTGTTCCGCAGCACCCGGTTACGGGTTTC